>JAWKJA010000004.1:0-300000 GCA_041394025.1 Acidimicrobiia bacterium
GGCTTCGCCCTGAAGTTCTACACGTCCGAGGGCAACTACGACATGGTGGGCAACAACACGCCCATCTTCTTCCTACGCGACCCGATGAAGTTCCAGCACTTCATCCGTTCGCAGAAGCGCCGGGCCGACAACGGGCTGCGCGACCACGACATGCAGTGGGACTTCTGGACGTTGTCGCCCGAGTCGGCCCACCAGGTCACGTGGTTGATGGGCGACCGCGGCATTCCCCGGACGTGGCGGAACATGAACGGCTACTCGAGCCACACCTACATGTGGGTGAACTCCGGCGGTGAGCGGTTCTGGGTGAAGTACCACTTCAAGACCGACCAGGGCATCGACTTCCTCACCCAGGAGGAGGCCGACCGGCTCGCCGGTGAGGACGCCGACTACCACCGACGCGACCTGTTCGACGCCATCGCCGGCGGCGACCACCCGAGCTGGACCCTGAAGGTCCAGATCATGCCCTTCGACGAGGCGGCCACGTACCGGTTCAACCCGTTCGACCTGACCAAGGTGTGGTCCCACGGCGACTACCCGCTCCACGAGGTCGGACGGCTGACCCTCGACCGGAACCCCACCGACTTCCACACCGAGATCGAGCAGGCCGCGTTCGAGCCGAACAATCTCGTGCCCGGCATCGGCGTGAGCCCCGACAAGATGCTGCTCGGGCGCGTCTTCGCCTACGCGGACGCACACCGGGCCCGCATAGGGGCCAACTACAAGCAGATCCCGGTCAACAGGCCGCAGGCACCCGTCCACAGCTACAGCAAGGACGGCGCCATGCGCGTGGAGAACGTCACCGACCCGGTCTACGCCCCCAACTCGAAGGGTGGCCCGCAGGCCGATCCCGGGACGTATCCCGACGCAGCGCAGTGGGCCGCCGACGGCGACTTCGTCCACGCGGCGTACACGCTGCGGGCCGACGACGACGACTGGGGCCAGGCCGGCACGCTGGTGCGGGACGTGATGGACGACGACCAGCGTGACCGCCTGGTCGCCAACGTCTCGGGGCACCTCGCCGACGGTGTGTCGGAACCGGTCCTGCAACGGGCGTTCGAGTACTGGCGCGCCATCGACAAGGAGACCGGCGACCGGATCGCGGAGTCGATGCCCTGACCGGTACTCCCCGAAGGACTCCTCTGCCCGGCGGCGTCGTCAGGGGTTCCTCGCCGGCCGCCACATGGGTACGAGCGGGGGCGCGCCCTGCGGCACGGTGATCTCGCCGCTCACCTCGAAACCGTGGCGGCGGTAGATCGACTCGTTGCGCGGGTTCGAGCTCTCCAGGTAGGCGTCGATGCCCTGCTCGTCGAGACGCCCGGTCATGTCGCGGAGCATCGCCGACCCGTATCCCCGCCCCCGGGCGCGGGTGTGGACCCCGAACACGGCGAGGAAGAAGTGGGGGGCGCTCGGGTGGGCCCGCTCCACGGCCGCCTGGATCCGCATCGCGCGTAGCGGGAACCGGAAGGTCCGCAGCGCCGCGGGTGTCAGGCGGATGTTGTCCGACAGCGACGTCTTCCACTCGTCGATGCCCGTCCAGACGGCGACACCCTCGATGCGGCCGTCGGCCTCGAGAACGAACACCTCGTGGCCGCCCTTTCGCGTCGCGAGCCGGACGTCCGCGGTGAAGAAGGGGCGGAACCTCGCGGTCGGGTCGCGCGGGTGGTGCGCCATCCACAGCATGTTGGGATCGGCGGCGAACGCGGCGGCGAGCGCGTCACCCGCCTCTGCGGCATCGTCGACGGACGCCCGTCGTATCAGGTGCCCGGACACCGCGTCGACCGTCGGCGCCCGGCCGGGTGTCTCACACCTGCGGGTCGGGGAGCCGGGTGAGGGCGTCGTCGATTCTCTCCTGGGGGTACTCGTAGTCCTCGACGTCCCCGCTCAGGTACCGGTCGTAGGCGGCGAGGTCGAGCTGTCCGTGGCCGCAGAGCGCGGTGAGGATGACCTTCTCCTCCCCGGTCTCGATGCACGTCCTCGCCTCGTCGATGGCCGCGGCGAGGGCGTGGGTGGGCTCGGGCGCGGGCACGATGCCCTCGGTGCGTGCGAACTCGACCCCGGCCGCGAAGCACTCGGACTGGTGCCGGTTCTCCGCTGTCAGGAGGCCCAGCTCGTAGACGTGGGAGATGAGCGGCGACATGCCGTGGTAGCGCAGTCCTCCGGCGTGGATCGGGTCGGGCACGAAGTCGTGGCCGAGCGTGTGCATCTTGAGCAGCGGCGTCATGCCGGCCGTGTCGCCGAAGTCGTAGGTGTAGGTGCCCCGGGTGAGCGTGGGGCACGCCGCCGGCTCGACGGCACGGATCTCGCAGTCGAGGTTCCCGGCGAGCTTCTCGCGGATCATCGGGAAGGTGAGACCGCCGAAGTTCGAGCCGCCTCCGACGCAGCCGACGACGAGGTCGGGGGTCTCCCCCGCCATGGCCATCTGCCGGAGCGCCTCCTCGCCGATGACCGTCTGGTGCAGGAGGACGTGGTTGAGCACCGACCCGAGGGCGTAGCGCGTCGCCTCTTCGGAGGCGGCGACCTCGACGGCCTCACTGATCGCGATGCCGAGGCTGCCGGGAGTGTCGGGGTCGTCGGCGAGGATCTTGCGCCCGACCTCGGTGACCTCCGACGGGCTCGGGTGCACCGTGGCGCCGAAGACCTCCATCATCGACTTGCGGTACGGCTTCTGGTCGTAGGAGGCACGGACCTGCCACACCTCGCAGTCGATGTCGAACAGGGAGCACGCGAAGGCGAGCGCGGCGCCCCACTGGCCGGCGCCGGTCTCTGTCGTGAGCCGACGGACCCCCTCGAGCGCGTTGTAGTAGGCCTGCGGAACCGAGGTGTTGGGCTTGTGCGAGCCGACGGGGCTCACACCCTCGTACTTGTAGTAGATGTGCGCCGGGGTCCCGAGCGCCTTCTCGAGCCGGTGCGCCCTGTACAGCGGTGACGGCCGCCACAGCCGGTAGACGTCGCGCACCTCCTCGGGGATCTCGATGAACGACTCGGCCGACACCTCCTGTTCGATGAGCCCCATCGGGAACAGGGGCGCCAGGTCGTCGGGCCCGAGCGGGCTGCGGGTACCGGGATGCAGCGGCGGCGGTGGCGGCTCGGGCAGGTCGGGGACCAGGTTGTACCACCTGGTCGGAAGGTCCGACTCGTCCAACAGGTACTTCGTGGGTTCGGCCACCACTGGTCTCTTCTCCCCGCCTCGTGTCCTGTGCTCGTCCGTACTCGTCCTGCACCCGTGCGCCGGCGCCGGGGCGTGCGGCGGAAATCCCAATTCCCGACTAGACAGGTCGGGTTTTGGCGCCTACCGTTCCGGGCCGTGATCGTAACGCCGCCTGCCGTCCCCCACCCGGTCGGGGGCCGACCCCCGACCGGAACCGAGGATCCCGCTCCGTGAACTCCGCATCACCCACGAAGCTGCGCACCGGCCCCCTCGTGGCGATCGTGTGCGTCGGCGCCGGTCTGGCCCTCGCCCCGGTCGCCTTCTCGATGTTCAGCCGCGCCCCCGAGGGCGCCACGATGATCGACGAGTTCCGCCCCTACATGACCGAGGAGCGCATCGACACCTACCAGGCCTACATGGCCGAGATCGACGCGGCGGTCACCGAGGTGGACGAGCAGGTGCGTCCCCACCTCGCCGCCGAGGCAGACATCGACGGCGACGCCTTCGACGAGCGGTTCGCGGGTTTCGTGGCCTTCGCCGACGCCTGGCCCGACATCGACGCCGACATGTCGGACCTGCTCGACACGGTCGGGGCCAACGTCGACAACTTCGGCGACGTCGACGCGCTGCCCTCCTTCACGCTCTTCCCGTGGTTCTTCGTCGGGCCGGGGCTGTTGGTCGCGGGTCTCGGCGTGGCCGCGCTCGTCGCTCCACGGCGCCGCATTCTCGTGAAGGTGCTCGTCGGTGCCGGTGTCGCCCTCGTGATCACACCCGCGGTGTTCCAGATGTTCACGCGCGCTCCCGCCGGCGCCGAGATGATCGACGACTTCACGACGATGATGACCCGCGAGCGGGTCCGGACCACGCAGGGCTACTTCGGCACGATGAGCGCGGGGGAGGGCGCCATCCGCCTGGAGCTGGTTCCCGCGCTCGAGGAGACCGGCCTCGGCGGCGACGAGTTGGCGGCGACGTTCCCGGCCGTGGCGCAGCTCGGCGACGACTGGACGGGGATCATCAACGACATGACCCCGATGATCGGGGCCATGAGCGACAACGTCGACAACTACGACGCCGTCGCCGCGCTGCCGTCGTTCACGTTGTTCCCGTGGTTCTTCGTCGTGCCCGGACTCGCCGTGGCGCTGCTCGCCGCCCTGGCCGCCCGCGACCCTCGACCGCGACGAACCCCCGCCGTCGACACGGCCTCCGACGATGCAGCACTCGATGTACCACCCGCCCGCGAACCCGTGAGGACCCCCGCATGACCAGGAACCCGATCCGCACCGTCTTCTCCGTCGTCGCCGTCCTGGCGCTGCTGCTCGCAGCGTGCGACAGCGACGACAGCAGCTCGGGCGACGACACCGGCACGGAGTCCGGCACCGACTCCGGCGCCACGACGACCGACGACAGCGGGAACGGCGAGCTCGTCGGCACCTTCGCCGTCGACGCCGGTGTGTGCGACGCCAGCGGCTTCAGCTCCGGCTCCTACCTGAAGCTGGTCCTGCCCGACGGCACCGTGTCGGACGGCCCGTTCTTCGAGAACCCCGACAGCGGCTGCGACGACAAGACCTTCACGACCGTGTCGCCGGGCGCCGACGGCGGTCTCGTGACCGGCTCCTACCAGCCCGCACCCGACCCGGCCTTCGACGCCGACGGCAACTCGCTCGCCGACGCCGTCATCGAACCGACACCGTTCACGGCCATCGCGTTCAGCATCTCGACCAACGAGGTCGACCCCCAGCTCGACGAGGGGGTCGACGCTCCGGCGATCTCGGTGTCCGACGGGGAGCTCAGCGGCCAGGTCTCCGCTGTCGTGGCGTCGTGGAACAACGAGTTCTTCAACCAGGGCTCCCCCAAGCCCGACGGCTCGGCGCCCGGGCTCACCGCCCCGGTGAGCGGGACCTACGACGAGGCCACCGGCGCGTACGTGCTCGAGTGGTCCAGCCAGATCGTCGGAGGGCCGTTCAACGACTTCACCGGAATCTGGCACCTCGAAGGGACGTTCACGCCATGACCACATCCGAGATCGACATGACGCGCACCCGGCCCGCCACGTGGGCGAGCGACCTGTTCAGCTTCCCCAACCCGGTCAACGAGCTCTCGGCGCGACTCGTCGCGGCGGGCGTGGTCGTGATGGCCGTCGCCACGTTGGTCTTCCAGCAGCCGTGGATCCTGGTGCCGCTCGCCTACGGCTTCGTCGCCCGCGTGCTCACGGGCCCGACGCTGAGCCCGCTCGGCCAGCTCGTGACACGGGTGATCGTGCCGAACCTGTCGGTGCTCGCCACCTACGTGGCGGGGCCGCCGAAGCGCTTCGCCCAGGGCATCGGCGCCACCCTGTCGGTGACGGCACTCGTGTTGCACTTCGCGTTCGGGCTCACGGGAGCGGCGTACGTGTTCGTGGCCATGATCGTCGTGGCCGCCGGCCTCGAGGCCGTGTTCGCGCTCTGCCTCGGCTGTCGCCTCTTCGCTCTACTCATGCGCTGGGGTGTGATCGCCGACGACGTGTGCGAGCGCTGCAGCAACATCTGGATCGACGAGCACACACCCGCCTGATTCCGGATCGGCCTCTGTTGCCGCTCATCGTGGGGACCATCGGTCGAGGGGTGCCTGAGGGGTGCCGGGCGCTCACGGTGGCACGCCCGGTGACAGGATGGTCGGCGCATGGGTGCACGATCTGATGCGGCAGTGGCGTTCGACGACCTCGCGAGCCCGATGCCGCCGATCGGGACGTTCAGCTCCGACGAAACGCTCGACCTCCCGGCTCCGGCTCGTCGGCTCCTCGCGAGCTCCCTGACCGAGGGCACCGAACTCGCTTCGGGCGTTGTCCTCACCATGGAGGGCGAGATCAAGCTCAAGAAGTGGATGCCGTTCCGTGCCCGCCAGGTGGTCCGTGCCGGGACGGGGTTCGTGTGGGACGCCACGGTCGGGCGTGGGCCTCTGCGCTTCGTCGGCTCCGACAGCTACCACGACGGTCGGGGCGCGTTGGACTTCCGGCTCTGGGGTCTCGTTCCTGTCGCCCGGGCCTCCGGGCCCGACGTGGACCGCAGCGCGCGGGGACGTCTGGCCGCCGAGACGGTGGCGTGGCTCCCCCAGGCACTCACACCGGCGGCGGGTGCACGCTGGACGCCGGTCGACGACGAACGTGCCGTCGTGACGGTGCCCGTCGACGACGACTCGTTCGACGTCACGGTCAGCGTCGACGCCGAGGGACACCTACGCGAGTTGTCGATGCTGCGGTGGGGAGATCCCGACGGCTCGTTCGCCGAGCACCGGTTCGGGAGCATCGTGGAGGACGTCGCGACCTTCGACGGAGTGACGATCGCCTCGGCCGGGCGGGTCGCCTGGCACCGGGGTTCGGACCGCCGGGATGACGGGGAGTTCTTCCGCTACCGGATCACCGACGCACGCCACACCTCCGGTCGGAGCTGACGACCGTCGGCGGGAAACGCGGCGTCGTCAGAGCAGGCGCGCCAGCGCAGCGGAGGCGCTGACGCCTGCGAGGACCGTGGGGACCATCCAGCGCAGGGTCGAGCGGAGAATCCGGTTCTCCATGGCGTGCAGTTCGCCCCGGAACTCGTGCTTCACGGCGTCGAAGCGGAGGCCCATGCGCTCCTCGAGTGCGTCGAGGTCCCGTTTGGTGGCGACGTCGGCCCAACCCACCGGTGGAAGCATCTCCATCAGCGTATCGGCCGCCTCCTCGTCCCACGTCCGGCGCGCCCATTCGTGCACGTGGTGTCGCGTGTGCTCATCGATGGCCATTGCTCTCCCCAGGGTCGGATGTCGGGAAGAGCCAGGCCGGCCAGGCTCCGAAGCCGAACGAACGGTAGCGGGCGCCTGCAACACCCGTGGGTTGCGCGTACCGGAGTGGGCCGCCGGGGACTCGAACCCCGAACCTGCGGGTTAAAAGCCCGATGCTCTCTCCAGTTGAGCTAGCGGCCCGCGAAGAAGGCTACGCAGTGGAAGGACCCGCCCCCGACAGGGCCGCCCCGGTACGGGAAGTCCCTGCGAGAAGGCCCGGATCCCGCTGCTACGATTCTCAGTCTCCCGAGTGGAGACGGGCCCCCATCGTCCAGCGGCCTAGGACGCCGCCCTTTCAAGGCGGTAACGGGGATTCGAATTCCCCTGGGGGTGCTGGTGCCGGCGGCGACGCCGGCGGTCACGGTCCTGTGGTGCAGTTTGGAGTGCACGCCGCCCTGTCAAGGCGGAGGTCGCGGGTTCAAATCCCGTCAGGACCGCTCGGTGGGCGGGCTCACCCGCACGCCGACGCCCGGGGCGACCCGGGGACAACACGGCCGGGTAGCTCAGTTGGCAGAGCACACGCCTGAAAAGCGTGGGGTCGACGGATCGACGCCGTCCCCGGCCACCCGCGACGACGCCGGGCCCGAGGGCCCGGCGTTTCGCATGTCTGGTCGTCGTCACGGGCCGGGCGCACCGGCCGTGGGTGGGCCTAGAGCTCGACGTCCTCGTCGACCTGGTCGAGGAAGCGCCGGATCTCGGAGGCCTTGAAGCGGCGGTGGCCGCCCAGGGTCCGGATCGCGGAGATCTTGCCGGCACGGGCCCAGCGGGTCACGGTCTTCGGGTTGACGCGGAACATCGCGGCCACCTCGGAGGGCGTGAGCAGCTCCTCGTGCTCGATCGGGTTCGTCATCGGGTCCTTGTCGGCTGCCATGTCTCCGCCTCTTCTCGTTGTCGGCTGGGTCTGGGTTGTCTCGGCTGTTGTCGTGATGTCGCAACGCAGCGGAGCTGCGCTCCATTCCGCGTTCGACCGGATATCCGAAACGGTGTCCCTTTCAGGTACCACTGTATTGTTTTGGTCCTCGATAGGCGATAGCTACATGGTGTCATTCTTCTCTAGCTCATTCGAGCTAGTCATGTACCGGCGGCTCACGCCCTCGGGAGACGTCGCGTTGATGGTGCGCGACACCGGCGCGCGTGGCCGGTCACGCGCGGAAGCCGCCGCTTCACGAACCGTGAAAGGCTTGCCACCCAAGGGCTCCGGGGCCCGGCGGGTGCAGGCCGCTCCCGGAGGTGTGTGACCGCAGACGTGTGACCCACGTCGCTCGCCCCGGCGGTCGAATCGCAGGGTCACCCCCCTACACTCACGGGCCGTGACACAGGTTCTCGCCGTGGCGAACCAGAAGGGCGGCGTGGCCAAGACCACGACCACCCACACCCTCGGGGTGGCCCTCGCCGAGCTCGGCGACCGGGTGCTGCTCGTCGATCTCGACGCGCAGGCGTGTCTCACGTGGGCCCTGGGGCTCGATCCCGAGGCACTGCGGAGCTCCCTGCACGACGTCCTCACCGGGCACGCCGAGGCGGCCGAGGTCATCACGACCACCGGCAAGGTGCAGCTGCTCCCCGCCACCATCGACCTCGCGGGCACGGAGATGCACCTGCTCACGAAGACCGGCCGGGAACACACGCTCGCACGCGCGCTGATGCCGGTCCTCGACGACTACGACGTCGTTCTGATCGACTGCCCGCCGTCGCTCGGCATTCTCACGATCAACGGGCTCACGGCCGCACAGGAGATCCTCATCCCTCTCCAGTGCGAGACGCTCAGCCACCGCGGCGTCGGCCAACTCCTCGAGACAATCGACGACGTCCGTGCCTTCACGAACCCACGCCTCACCGTGCGGGGCGTGATTCCCACAATGTACGACGGGCGCACACGCCATGCCCGGGAGGTGATCGAGGACGTCGGCGACCGCTACGGGCTGACCGTGCTCGAGCCGCCGATCCCCAAGTCGATCCGCTTCGCCGAGGCACCGGCGCGTGGCCTCACCGTCCTCGACCACGCCCCGAAGGTCAAGGGGGCGGCCGCCTACCGCGAGCTCGCAGCGGCGATCCGCTCCACACGCGACGACGCACCGCACACGCCGTGACCCTCGACACACCCGAGGGCGCCGGATCGGAGGGCCGGCGGGCCGCCGGTAGGCACGCCCTCTACTCTCGCCCGGTCGCCGACACCGACGACGCAGGCGACGGCACACGTCGGCGTTCGGCCGGCAAGGAGGCTCTCTACTCGACGGCGCAGCGGCAGGTGGGAACGGTCGTGGTCGAGTGCTCGTCGTGCGGTGGGCGCACCCGCGTGCCCTACGTCGAGTTCGCCCGGCGGCACCTGCCGTACTTCCTGTGGGTCCCCGGCAGGCGCCACTCACGTCTCATGAGCTGCCCGGCGTGCGAGGAGCGCACGTGGGTCGGCGCCCGCTGGCTGCTGTAGCTAGGTCTGACGCGCGATGCGAGTGTGACCGGAGCCTTCGACGATCTCGCCGACGAGCCACGCGTCGTGCCCGGCGGTGCGGGCGATGTCGACGGCGCGCAGGGCGTCGGCGGCCGCCACGACGGCGAGCATCCCGATCCCGAGGTTGAACACACTCTCCATCTCGTCCTCGGGGACGTTCCCGGCCTCGCGGATCTCACCGAAGATCCGTCGCTCCTCCCAGCGGCCGCGGTCGATCACGGCATCGCAGCGGTCGGGCAGGACCCGGTTGAGGTTGTTGGGGATCCCCCCTCCGGTGACGTGGGCGAAGGCGTGGACGTCGACGTGGCCGCGCAGCTCGGACATGGCGGGCGCGTAGATCACACTCGGGCGCAGCAACTCCTCACCGAGGGAGTGGTGGGCGCCGGCCCAGGCCGGGCCGGTGAGATCCCGACCGGCGGTGTCGAGCAGTGCGGCACGCGCCAGCGAGTAGCCGTTGCACCGAAGCCCCCCGCTACCCAGGCCGACCACCCGGTCGCCCGGTCGCACGCCGGAGGGGAGCACCTTCTCCCGGTCGACGACACCCACGGCGAAGCCGACCAGGTCGAACTCACCGGGCTCCATGATCCCGGGGTGCTCCGACATCTCACCACCGAGGAGCGCCGCTCCGGCGTGGCGGCAGCCCGCGGCGACGCCGGCCACGATGTCGTCGATCATGTCGGGATCGAGCTTGCCGACCGAGATGTAGTCGAGGAAGAACAACGGCTCGGCGCCCTGCACCGCGATGTCGTCGACCGACATGGCCACGAGATCGATGCCGATGCTCGAGAAGTCGCCGACGGCGCGTGCGATGAGCGACTTGGTACCGACACCGTCAGTGGCCGACACGAGCAACGGGTCGCGGTACCGCGTGGGGTCGAAGGCGAACAGGCCACCGAAGCCCCCGATGTCGCCGACGACCTCGGGACGGAACGTGGAGCGGACGTGCTCCTTGATGCGCTCCACCGCGTTCTCGCCGGCGGCGATGTCGACACCGGACTCCCGGTAGGTGAGGCGGCGCCCACCCCGCTGTCGGTCGCTCACGCGCGAACGTCGTCGGCGGGGGACGGAACGGGCCCGCCGCCGGAGGTGAGAGCGGTGGGAGCGGTGGACGCCGGCGGGCCGTCGTCGAGGGGAAGCTCCAGCACGTCCTTCGACAACGCCTCGGGGATCTCGACGGGGTACTCGCCCGACAGGCACGCCGAGCAGAAGGAACCCGGCGAGGCACCCGTGGCCTCGACGAGGCGCTCGAGGTCGAGATAGGCGAGGGAGTCGGCACCGATGTAGTCGGAGATCTCCCCGACCGACATGTCGGCGGCCAGCAGCTCGGAGCGACGACCGGTGTCCATGCCGTAGAAGCACGGCCAGCGGTAGGGCGGCGACGAGATCCGCAGGTGGACCTCCTTTGCCCCGGACTCGCGCAGCATCTTCACGATCTGGCGGGTGGTGGTGCCGCGCACGATGGAGTCGTCGACGACGACGACCGACTTGCCCCGGATGTTCTCCACGAGCGGGTTGAGTTTGAGCCGCACGCCCATGCCGCGCATCTGCTGGTTGGGGGCGATGAAGGTGCGCCCGACGTAGCGGTTCTTCACGAGCCCGTCGCCGTAGGGGATGCCGCTCGCCCGCGCGAATCCCTGCGCGGCCGGGATCCCCGACTCGGGGACCGGCATCACCATGTCGGCCTTGGCCGGCGCCTGGTCGGCCAGCGACTCGCCCATCCTCTGGCGGGCGGCGTGCACGCTCTGGCCGTAGAGGTCGGTGTCGGGCCGTGAGAAGTAGACGAACTCGAACAGGCACAGCCGCGGCTCGGGATCGGCCCACCGGAGCTCGCGCAGCCCGGAGGCGTCGATCACGACCATCTCGCCGGGCTGGACGTCGCGCACGAAGTGGGCTCCCACGATGTCGAGGGCCGCCGACTCGCTGGCGAGCACCCAGCCGCCCTCCATCTTGCCGATCACGAGCGGGCGGAACCCGTGGCGGTCGCGCACACCCACGAGGTGGGCATCGTCCATGAGCACGAGCGAGAAGGCGCCTTCGAGGTGCGGCAACGTGGCGAGCAGCGACTCCTCGAGGTCGCGGCCGTCGGCGCGGTCGCGAGTGCCCCACGACTGCGCCATCATGGCGGCGATCAGGTCGGAGTCGCTCGTGGAGTCGGCCACCGACATGTCGGGAACCATCCCCGGGAGCTGGCCGAGGTCGGCGGCGAGCGCCGCGGTGTTGGTGAGGTTCCCGTTGTGCGCCAGGGCGAAACCGGCCTCTCCCACGGAGCGGTAGACGGGTTGTGCGTTGCGCCAGTCGCTCGTACCGGTGGTGGAGTAGCGCACGTGGCCGATCGAGAGGTGACCGTCGAGGGCGGCGAGGTTCTGCTCGTCGAAGACCTGCGTGACGAGCCCCATGTCCTTGACGACGGTGATGGTCTCGCCGTCGCTCGTGGCGATGCCCGCCGACTCCTGGCCGCGGTGCTGGAGGGCGTAGAGGCCGTAGTACGACAGGCCGGCGACCGGCTGACCCGGCGCGTAGACGCCGAAGACCCCACAGGACTCACCCACACCGCGCTCCACGCACCCAGTATCCCACGCGCCGGTTCGCGGACCGGCCCTCCGGGTCGTTCGGATGCGGGGAAACGCCGGGGCTCCGGTAGCGTCGGGCCCCGTCAGCATCTTCGAGTGCGCCGGAGCCTGCAGGAGTCGCGCTGTGCCCACATCGGAACCCGGATTCTGTCTCTGGTTCACCGGTCTGTCGGGCTCGGGCAAGAGCACCATCGCGACAGCGGTCGTCGACGAGCTCCGGCGCCGCGGGCGGCTCGTGGAGCTCCTCGACGGCGACGAGGTGCGTGAGAACCTGTCGAAGGGTCTCGGCTTCTCGAAGGAGGACCGCGACATCAACATCCGCCGCATCGGGTGGGTGGCGGGTCTGCTCGCCCGCAACGGCGTGATCTCCGTGACGGCCGCCATCTCGCCGTACCGTGCCGTGCGCGACGAGATCCGCTCGACGATCACCAACTTCGTGGAGGTCTACGTCGCCACGCCGCTGGAGGTGTGCGAGGAGCGTGACGTGAAGGGCCTCTACGCCAGGGCACGGTCCGGGGAGGTCCCCGAGTTCACGGGCGTGTCGGACCCCTACGAGGAACCGCTGAACCCCGAGGTACGCGTGCTCACCCACGACCGCGACGTCGCCGGGTCGGCGTCGCAGGTGGTCAGCTACCTCGAAGGAGAAAGTCTCATCACCCCCGTATGATCGTCCCGTGATCGACCTGCACTCCCACTCCACCGTGTCCGACGGCACCGACACGCCCACCGAGATCCTGCGGATGGCCGCCGGCGCCGGGCTCTCCGCCCTGGCGCTGAGCGACCACGACACCCTCCTGCACCTCGACGAGGCGCGCGCCGCCGCCGAGCGCTTCGGGGTACGCCTCGTCCCCGCCTGCGAGATCTCGTGTGAGCTCGACGGACGCGCGCCCGGCACGATGCACCTCCTCGTGTACTTCATCGAGGACCCCGAGGGGCCTCTCGGCTCGAAGCTCGCCGCGATCCAGGACTCCCGGGTCAACCGCAACACCCACATCGTCGACGCGTTGCACCGCCACGGGATGGGCGAGGTGACCGTGGAGGAGATCCTGGAGGTGGCGGGCGGGGGTACCGTCGGACGGCCGCACATCGCGGACGTGATGGTGCGCCACGGCTACGTCGAATCGAACCAGGAGGCGTTCGACCACTGGCTCGCCAAGGGGAAGCCCGCCTACGTGGAGCGTCTCCGGCTCGGCCCCGAGGAGGCGATCGAGCTGGCCCACGCCGAGGGGGCGGTCACCTCGCTCGCGCACCCGTTCACGCTGGGTCTCGACGACGACGCGCTCGACGCGTTCGTGGCCGAGATGGCGGCCGCGGGGCTCGATGCCCTGGAGTGCCTCTACAGCACCTACTCGGCCGAGGAGACCGAGGCGGTGTCGGCCCTGGCTGCGCGCCACGGCCTCGCTCGCACCGGCGGCTCCGACTACCACGGCACCTACAAGCCCGGGCTGAGCATCGGCACGGGCCGCGGCGATCTCGTCGTCCCCGACGAGGTGCTCACCGAGCTCGAGGCCCGCCGCCCGGCCGCCTGACTCCCTCCACCCCCGCCAGGTTGGTGCGACGACCCGTTCCATGGCCGGGAAATCGCACCATCTCGGAGCACGCACCGGCCAGGATGGTGCGACAACCCGTTCCATGCCCGGGAAATCGCACCATCTCGGGGAGAAGCGGCGGGCCAGGTCGGGTCGGGGCAGGACGGGTCGGATCGGGTCAGGTCTGGTCGACGGGGGCCTCGACGGCGGTCGGGATGGTGTCGCGCCACGCTGACGCCGCTGCGGCGAGCGGGACGTCGAAGCCGCCACCGCTGCCGTCGCGGGCGGACAGCCTGTCGCCGCCGGCCTGTCCGATGACGGCGGCCGGCACGCCCGCGTCCTCGGCGGCGCGCACGACGTCATCGACGCTCTCGGGCTCGACACCGAGCACGACACGCGACGTCGACTCCCCGAAGCACAGCGCGCCCGGGGGTACGTCGGCATCGGCGGGTGTCGGGACGTCGTCGAGGTCGACGGCGACGCCGACGTCCCCGGCAATCGCCATCTCGGCGAGTGCCACGGCCAGCCCGCCGTCGGAGCAGTCGTGGACGGCCACGACGCCGGGTCCTCCGACGATGTCGGCCAGGAGGGTGTTCAGCGCGGCCGCCCGCTCCAGGTCGGAGACCGGCGGCCGACCGCCGTGGAGGCCGTGGCGGCGTGCCCACTGCGACCCTCCCGTCTCGTCGGCGGTCTCACCGAGCACCACGACGGACGCTCCGTCGGGAAGCGCCGTGGTGGGAGGTGGCGCAGCGAGGCTCTCGATCACGCCGACGACGCCGAGCACCGGAGTGGGGTCGATGTCGGCGCCGCCCGACTCGTTGTAGAACGACACGTTGCCACCGACGACGGGGAGGTCGAGCGCCTTGCAGGCCTCGCGCATGCCGTCGATCACCTCGCTGAACTGCCACATCACCTCGGGGTGCTCCGGGTTCCCGAAGTTGAGGCAGTTGACGAGCGCCTTGGGCACGGCGCCGACGCACGCGACGTTTCGGGCGGCCTCCAGCACCGTGAGGCGCGCGCTTGCGCGCGGATCGAGGCGGCACATGCGGGCGTTCCCGTCGGTGCTGAGGGCGAGGCCACGTTTCGTCCCGTCGAGGCGCAGCACGGCGGCGTCGTGGCCGGGGCCGACGACGGTGTTGAGGAAGAGCTGGTGGTCGTACTGGCGCCACACCCACGACGTGTCGGCGATGTCGGGCACGGCGAGCAGGGCGAGGAGCTCGTCGGAGAAGTCGGCGCCGGCACCGAAGCGGCGGGCGAGCTCGGCGGACGGGTCGGCGGCGGCGATCCCGTCGCGCCCGGCGGGTGGGGCCATCGGACGCTCGTAGCACGGCCCGTCGCCGAGGCTGCCGGCCGGGACGTCGGCCACGGGCGGTGAGTCGGAGCTGGTGCGAGCGGGCGCGTCTCCCGCAGGTGGCGGGGGGTTGGCGCCGGGAACCCCGAGGGCGTCGAAGGTGCCGTCGAACACACGGAAGCGGCCGGTGCCGGTGACACGCCCGACCACCGAGGCACGGATCTCCCAGCGGTCGCACAGCTCGGTGACCTCGTCGAGGTCGTCGGGCGTCACGATGGCGAGCATCCGCTCCTGGCTCTCAGAGGTGAGAACCTCGACGGCGGTCATCCCCGGCTCCCGGCGTGGCACGCGTGCGACGTCGAGGTCCATCCCGGCACCTGCGTTCGCCGCGGTCTCCGACGCCGCGCACGAGATGCCCGCGGCGCCGAGATCCTGAACACCGACGGCGAGACGGCGCTCGAGCATTTCCAGGCACGCCTCGATGAGCTTCTTCTCCTCGAACGGGTCGCCCACCTGCACCGACGGGCGCTTCTCCTCGTCGCCCTCGGCGAAGCCGGCGGACGCGAGGACGCTGGCGCCGCCGATGCCGTCGCGTCCGGTCGATGCTCCCAGCAGCACGGCGAGATTGCCCTCACCCTCGGCACGCGCGAGCACCATGCGCTCCTGAGGGAGCACACCGAGGCACAGGACGTTGACGAGCGGGTTGTCGCGGTAGGTCTCGTCGAAGACGAGCTCCCCGCCGACGGTGGGTACGCCGACGGCGTTTCCGTAGCCGCTGATGCCCGACACGACGCCCTCGAAGAGGTAACGGACGTGCGGGTCGTCGAGGGGCCCGAAACGTAGCGGGTCCATGAGGGCGATCGGGCGGGCGCCCATCGAGAAGATGTCGCGGATGATGCCGCCCACACCGGTGGCCGCCCCCTGGTAGGGCTCCACGGCCGAGGGGTGGTTGTGACTCTCGATGCGGATGGCCACGGCCAGCCCGTCGCCCACGTCGATCACGCCGGCGCCCTCCCCGGGGCCGACGAGGACCCACGGCGCCTCCGTGGGAAGGCGCCGCAGGTGGACGCTCGACGACTTGTAGGAGCAGTGCTCGCTCCACATCACCGAGAGCATCGCCAGTTCCTCGTGGCTGGGCTCACGGCCGAGGAGCGACACGACGGCGTGGAACTCGTCGTCGGTCATGCCGAGCTGACGGTGCAGCGGCGGGCCGGACAGCGGAGGCCCCGGGGGCGTTTCTTTCGACGACATCGCGGCGAGCCTAACGGGCGCGTCCCCGGCGTCCCGTGCTCACGACGGGCCCGGCCCGATGTCGTAATGATTGGATTTGTCGTCTCGCATTTTGACCCCGTTCTTCGCGTCGTTTAGCGTGTCCTTTCCCAGCGTTCTCCGACACGATTTCAGGAGTTGTCCATGGCGAAGAAGGCGAAGAAGACGCGTGGCGGCAACGCCGCCGGTAGCAAGGCCGTCGGCGAGTACCTCGAGTCGCTCGAGCAGAACCGCCCCAAGCGCGGGCGGAAGCGCACGAAGGCGTCGGTCGAGAAGGCGCTTGCCGAGGCGCAGGCGAAGCTCGACGCCGCCACGCCGGGGCGCCGACCCGCCTGGGCGGAGAAGGTCGTGCAGCTCCGCGGCGAGCTCGCCGCCCTCGAATCGACGGGCGATCACGCCGCCAGGGAGGCGGCGTTCGTGAAACTGGCGGCCGGATATTCGAAGGACAAGGGGATCTCGTACGCCGCATGGAGAGAGCTCGGCGTTCCGCCGGATGTCCTCAAGAAGGCGGGCATCACCCGCGGGTCGTGATCGGTTTTCCCGCCGTCGGGATCAGGCCGTTGCCGGCGTCGTCGACAGGAGCGACTCGAGCAGGACCACGCCGTCGGCCGAGCCGAGGATCTCGTCGGACGCCCGCTCCGGGTGCGGCATGAGGCCCACGACGTTGCGCCCCTCGTTGCAGATGCCGGCGATGTCGTCGCGGCTGCCGTTGGGATTGGTCACGTAGCGGAACACCACGCGGTCATCGGCTCTCAGCATGTCGAGCGTGGCGTCGTCGCAGACGTAGTTGCCCTCGAAGTGGTTGACCGGGATTCTGAGCACGTCACCGACGCCGGCGCGGTGCGTGAGCGGCGTCGACGTGGTCTCGACCCGTAGCTCCACCTCCTGGCAGAGGAACCGGAGGTGCTCGTTCTTCCCGAGGGCGCCGGGGAGGAGCCCCGCCTCGGTGAGGACCTGGAAGCCGTTGCAGATGCCCACGACGGGTCCGCCGTCGGCGGCGAAGGCGTTCACGGCCTCCATGACGGGCGAGAAGCGGGCGATGGCACCCGTGCGGAGGTAGTCGCCGTGGGCGAAACCGCCCGGGATCACGACCGCATCGATGCCGGTGAGGTCGGTGTCGCCGTGCCACACGATGCGGGCGTCACCACCCAGGGCACCCAGCGAGCGCGTCATGTCGAGCTCGCAGTTGGTGCCGGGGAAGACCACCACACCGACGCGGGTACTCATGGCGAGACGGCAGCCTCCGCGGGCGTCAGCTCGACGGTGTACGACTCGATCACCGGGTTCGCGAGGAGCCGGTCGCACATCTCCACGAGCTGCGTGTGAGCGGCGGCTTCGTCGGAGGCGTCGAGAACGAGCCGGATGGTCTTTCCGACGCGCACGTCGGTGACGTTGGTGTAGCCGAGCGCCGGTAGGGCGCGCTCGATCTCTGCGCCCTGGGGATCGAGGATCCCCTCCTTCAGCGTGATGTCGACCTGCGCAGCGAACTCCACGCCCCGATCCTACGTCTACGGGTAGTGCGTCGCTGAGGTCCGCAGGGCGGAGGCGGCCTCAACGACGCGCTACGAGGGGTTGGTGAGGCGCTCGTAGGCCTCGATGTAGCGGGCGCGGGTGCCGGAGATCACGTCGTCGGGCAGCGGCGGGGGTGGGGGGGTGCGGTCCCAGTCCTGTTCCGAGAGATAGTCGCGCACGAACTGCTTGTCGAACGACGGGGGCGACGTGCCCGGCGCCCAGGTGTCGGCCTCCCAGTAGCGCGACGAGTCGCTCGTGAGGATCTCGTCGATCACGGCGATCTCCCCGTCGATCACGCCGAACTCGAACTTGGTGTCGGCGAGCACGAGGTCGCACGTCGCGGCGTGCGTGGCGCCGTACCCGTAGAGGGCGAGCGAGTAGGCCTCGATCGTGTCGTAGGTGCTGCGGCCCACGAGATCGACGGCCTCGTCGACCGTGAGCGCCTCGTCGTGGCCCGTCTCGGCCTTGGTGGTGGGCGTGAAGACCGGCTCGGGCAGGGGATCGGCCTGGCGCAGCCCCGGAGGCATCGGAGCACCGTTCATCGTGGTGCTCTCCTGGTACTCCCCCCAGGCGCTGCCGAACAGGTAGCCCCTCACGATGCACTCGAGGCGGATCGGCTCGGCCTTCTTCACGAGCATCGACCGGCCGGGGGCGTCGTCGGGCAGGCCTCCGGGCAGATCGGCGGGATCGGCGCTGAGGAAGTGGCTGGGGCAGATGCCCGAGGTCTGTTCGAACCACCAGGCCGACAGCTGGGTGAGCGCCCAGCCCTTGTCGGGAATGGGCTCGCTCATCACGACGTCGAACGCGGAGATGCGGTCGGTCGACACGATCACGAGCCGGTCGTCGCCGACGTCGTAGAGCTCACGGACCTTGCCGGAGGCGACGTGGACCGGGTCGTTCACGACCCGCCGCCGGCCACCGTGGTGTCGCGAGGTTCGTCGAGCTCGTCGAAGACACGCCCGGCGCCCGCCAGGGCCCTGTCGAGGTCGAAGCAGGCGTCGAGGGCCTCGCTGTCGAGCGCGGCAGTGACCTCGTCGTCGTCACCGAGCACGTCGCGGAACGGGCGTCGCTCGTCCCACGCGCGGGTGGCGGCGGCCTGCACGAGGCGGTAGGCGTCGTCGCGGGTGAGGCCCGACGCCACGAGGGCCAGCAGCACCGGCTGTGAGAACACGAGACCGAACGAGGCGTCGAGGTTCTCGCGCATCCGCTCGGCGTGGACGACCAACCCGTCGGCGATCGTGGTCATGCGCACCGTCATGTAGTGGGCGAGCACGGCCGAGTCGGCGAGCACGATCCGCTCGACCGACGAGTGCGAGATGTCGCGCTCGTGCCACAGCGCGACGTTCTCCATACCGGCCTGGAGGTTGCCCCGCAGCACGCGGGCGAGGCCGCAGAGCTGTTCGGCCTTGACCGGGTTGCGCTTGTGGGGCATGGCGCTCGAGCCCTTCTGGGCGCCGGTGCCGAAGGGCTCGGAGACCTCGGCCACCTCGGTGCGCTGGAGGTGGCGGATCTCGAGGGCGCACTGCTCGATCGTGGCGCCGAGAGCCGCGCAGGCGTAGAGGAACTCGGCGTGGCGGTCACGGGCGATCACCTGCGTGGCCGGCGCCGGTGCGAGGCCGAGCCGCTCGCACACGTAGGCCTCCACCTCGGGCTCCACGTTGGAGTAGGTGCCGACGGCGCCCGAGAGCTTGCCCACCGACACGGCGTCGCGGGCGCGCACGAGGCGCTGCCGGTCGCGGCGCAGCTGGAGGACCCAGAGGGCGACCTTGCGGCCGAAGGTCGTCGGCTCGGCGTGGATCCCGTGGGTGCGCCCGACCATGGGCGTGGCGGCGTCCTCGTGGGCACGCCGTGTGAGGACCTCGTCGAGGCGGTCGACCACGTCGATCAGCAGCGTGGTCGCCGTTCGCAGTGTGGCCGACAGGGCGGTGTCGACGACGTCGGACGACGTGAGCCCGTAGTGGAACCACCGCGCGGCGGGCGTGCCGATGCGCTCCTGCACGACATCCACGAAGGCCGCGACATCGTGTTGAGTGACCTGCTCTCGGGCGTGAACGGCCTCGACATCGACGGCGACCCTCTCGCGCACCTCCGCCGCGTCGGCCTCCGGGACAGCGCCGATCGCCGCCCGTCCCTCGACGGCCAGCACCTCGACCTCGGCCCACATCGCCAGGCGCGCCTCGTCGGAGAAGAGGCCGGCCATCTCGGGTAGCGAGTAGCGGGAAATCACGCCGTCCTCCCTTCCGAACCCCCGCCGGGTTGGTGCGCTCCCGTTTCCATAGGCAACGGGAGTGCACCATCTCGGGAGGAACTCGGGCCGGGTTGGTGCACTTACTGGTCTCCTGGGACGGGAATCGCACCATCTCGGGGAGAGATGGCGGCGGATGCGGCGATGTCGCGGCGGTACTGCACGCCGTCGAAGTCGATGAGGCCCGCCGCCGCATAGGCGCGCTCGCGGGCGGCGGCGATGTCGGGTCCCAGCGCACTGACGGCCAGGACACGGCCACCCGCGGTGAGGACAGTGCCCTCGCCGTCGTCGGCCCCGAACGTCGTTCCGGCGTGGAACACCGCCACGCCGTCGAGGGCTTCCGCGGCGTCGATCCCTCGGATGACGTCACCTTTCCGTGGTGACGCGGGGTAACCGTCGGCGGCGAGCACCACCGTGACGCAGGCGTCGTCGCTCACCTCGACCGGCGTCGAGAGGGATCCCGACGCCGCCTCCAGGCAGTGGACGGCCAGGTCGCTCGATAGACGTGGCACCACGGCCTGGCACTCCGGGTCGCCGAAGCGCACGTTGTACTCCAGCACCTTCGGGCCGTCGGGTGTGAGCATGAGACCGGCGTAGAGCACGCCGCGGTAGGTGATGCCGCGGTGGCGGAGCGCGTCGAGGGTGGGACCGACGGCCTCGTTCATGACCGTGTCGATCACACCGGCGCCTGCCGCCGGAACCGGTGAGTAGGCGCCCATACCGCCGGTGTTGGGGCCGGCGTCGCCGTCGCCGATGCGCTTGAAGTCCTGCGCGGGCGGCAGCGGCACGGCGTTCTCCCCGTCGCAGAGGACGAGGACCGAGAGCTCGGCGCCGGTGAGCCCCTCCTCGATCACGACGGTGCGGCCGGCGTCGCCGAAGGCGTCACCCGAGAGGTAGGAGCGCACGGCGTCGCGGGCCTCGGAGTGCGACTCGGTGACGACCACACCCTTGCCGCCGGCGAGACCGTCGGTCTTGATGACCCAGAGGTCGCTCAGCGTGTCGAGAAAGGTGAGTGCATCGGCCTCCCGGTCGTGCGTGAACGCGCCGTGTCGAGCCGTGGGGACGCCGGCGTCGGCGAGCACCTCCTTCATCCACGCCTTGGAGCCCTCGAGCTCGGCTCCCGCACGGCACGGCCCGAATGCCCGGCGCCCGTCGGCCTCGAGGGCGTCGACCACGCCGGCCACGAGCGGCGCCTCGGGCCCCACGACCACGAGGTCGGCGTCGACCTCGGCCGCCAGCGCCACGACCGCCGCGGGGTCGGAGGCGTCGACGGGCACGCAGCGCCCGAGGGCTGCGATGCCCGGGTTGCCCGGGGCCGCCACCACCTCACCCACCTCCGGCGAGCGCGAGAGGCCCCACGCCAAGGCGTGCTCGCGCCCACCCCCTCCGAGGACGAGGACCGTCAGGCCGGCCACCTCAGGCGGCCCGGGGTAGGACGACGGTCTGGTCTCGGGCCGGGCCGACCGACACGAGCGGGATCGGCACGCCGACGAGCTCCTCGATGCGTCGCACGTAGTCGCGCGCCGCGGGCGGCAGGTCGTCGTAGCCGGACGACTCCCCGATCTCGCAGCCCCAGCCCGGCAGCGTCTCGTAGACGGGTCGGACCTTGTGAACGACCGACTGGTGGTAGGGGACGTGGTCGTAGCGCGTGCCGTCGTCGGCTTCGTAGGCGACACAGATCTTCAGCTCATCGAACGGTGCCAGGACGTCGAGCTTGGTGAGCGCCAGCTCGGTGAGGGTGTTGAGCCGCGCCGCGTGGCGCAACATGACGGCGTCGAGCCAGCCACACCGGCGGGGACGGCCCGTGTTGGTGCCGAACTCGTGGCCCCGCTCGGCGAGCAACGCCCCGACGTCGTCGTCGAGCTCGGTGGGGAACGGGCCGCTGCCGACTCGCGTGGTGTACGCCTTCGTGACGCCGATGATCCGCGTGAGTGCCTGCGGCCCGACGCCCGCACCGGTGCACGCACCGCCGGCCACGGGGTTGCTGCTGGTGACGAACGGGTAGGTGCCCTGGTCGAGGTCGAGGAAGGTGGCCTGGGCACCCTCGAAGAGGACCTCCTCACCGTTGTCGAGCGCCTCGTGGACGAGGTGGACCGTGTCGTCGATGAGCGGCTCGAGGCGTGGCACGTAGGAGAGGTATCGCTCGGCCAGCTCGTCGCCGTCGATGGGCAGGCGGTTGTAGACCTTGGCGAGGACGCCGTTCTTCTCGCGCAGCACGAGGTCGAGCTTCTGGCGAAAGATCTTGGGGTCGAGGAGGTCCTGCACGCGGATCCCGACCCGGGCCGCCTTGTCGGCGTAGGTGGGGCCGATACCGCGCTTGGTCGTGCCGAGCTTGGCATTGCCCAGGTAGCGCTCGGTCATCATGTCGAGCTCCTGGTGGTACGGCATGATGAGGTGCGCGTTCCCCGAGAGTCGCACACGGCTGGTGTCGACACCGCGCGACTCGAGCATGTCCATCTCCTCGATGAGCACCTCGGGGTCGACGACGACACCGTTGCCGATCACGGGTGTGGTGCTGTCGTAGAGCACGCCGCTCGGCACGAGTTGGAGCCCGAACGTCTCGCCGTCGACCACGATCGTGTGCCCTGCGTTGTGGCCGCCCTGGTAGCGCACCACGAGCGAGCTCTCGCGGGCGAGGTAGTCGACGAAGCGACCCTTGCCCTCGTCACCCCACTGGGTTCCGACGATCACGGTGCCGGGCACGACGACCTTTCCGGCGCGCCGGGGGCGCGCGCCACCAGATGTGGGAGATGTGCGGGGCCCGGTCGGGCCGGGAGGGGGGACTTCGCGGGGTACGCGGACGCGTCGGCGCTCACGTTGATCAGAGGTTACCAGAGTCGGCGTCGGACACGGCCTCCCGGTACACGGCCCGCACGGCGAACGCCGCCCGGAACTCGTCGAGGAGCTCGGCGAGGAACTCCCGGCGGTAGGTGGGGTCGGTCAGGAGGTAGACGGTGAAGTAGAGGCACGAGAACGCAGCGAGGAACGACGAGACCTTGAGGAGCTCCCACGTGAGCACGACGTCGCGCCCGGCGAGCTCCACGTCGCCGATGACCTTCAGGTCGTCGCCGTTGAGCCCCGTCCAGAGCGTCTGGATCGACGGGGTGACGGTGAGCACGCCGAAGACCATGAGGAAGAGGAACATCCCGAGCGCCACCAGGCCGACCTGGATCGCCTCGGTGAACAGCACCGACAGGCCCACATTGCCCCACTCGCGACGACGGAGCGGCGGTGCCGCGACGTGGGGACCCTGGTGGAGCCCGACGAGCGGCTCCGCGGGAGTGCCGTTGACCCGGTCCGCCACCACCTCCCACGTGTCGAAGGTCGCCAGCTCCCCGACGTCGCGGGGAAGCCGCAGCACGGCGAAGAGCGTCGCCAGCCCGAGGAAGAGAAGGATCACGAGCCAGTAGAACAAACCGTCGAGGTCCGCGGCGACGGCCCAGATCTCGGCGTTGAGGAACATGAAGGTCACCACGAGCAGCAGCAGCGGCAGCGCCCGCACGACCAGGGCGAGCACGTCTCCGAGCTGGCGCCACAGCTGCCGGAAGCCCCACCCGACGAGCCGACCCACGGCGTAGCTCGCGAACAGGTACACAACGCCGAGCAGCAGCAGGTTCCCGATCAGGACGGTCAGTGCCTCGCCCTCGTGGACCCCGAAGAGCAGGGGTGGGATCGCCGGTACGACGACGAACACGCTCAGCTCGGGTATGCCGACGCGGTCGGGGCGGCGGAACGCCGGACGACCCTGGAGACGGTTGAGCACCGCCCACGCGGCGATGAACAACGCTGTCGTGC
The DNA here is from genome assembly GCA_041394025.1 of Acidimicrobiia bacterium. Lineage (NCBI taxonomy): Bacteria > Bacillati > Actinomycetota > Acidimicrobiia > Acidimicrobiia bacterium. The sequence continues at coordinate 23,601 of JAWKJA010000004.1, forward strand.
CGACGACGGCGACGACGTTCAGCCAGATCGGCCAGTCGCCCTCGAGGTTGATGCCGTTGACGATCTGGGCGAAGAAGAGGAACACGAGCACCGGCAGGGCGCGGGTGAACACATCACGCGACGCGCTGTAGTCGGCGATGAAGTGGGGAAGGCCTCTGCTGACGAACCACCGCTCGACGGCCTCGAGCTGCTCCTTCACCCCGCGGAACCGACGTCCTCGGACGGAACGGCTTCGTCCTGGGCGAAGACGGAGACGACAACGAGGTACACGACCAGCGGGAGAGCGACGAGGCCCAGCACCAGTGGGGTCGGACGTGGCCACAGGATCAGGAACACGAGTGATGCCACGACCCCTGAGCCCATCCACACGGAACGGTGACTGCTGAGACTCGTGCGCACGGTCCCGACGGCACCGCTCGAGGGGCTACGCCCGAGCGGGATCGCGTCGATCCACCCGTCGACGACCCGCCGGAGCCACGTCGCCCACCGGTACGGCCCCATCACCAGGCCACCGACGAACAACGCCAGCGCCACGATGATGAGGACGTAGGTCTGGTTGAGAAGACCACGAGCGATCGTGTTGAAGACCTCTCCGGCGGCGCGGCGCTGGAGGTCGGCATCCACCGAGTCCACGATGAAGCCCCGGGCGACCGAGAGTGCGATCAGCGTCACGACCATGACGCCGAGCGACGCCGCGCCGATGGCCATGATCGTGCGGCGGCGGCGAACCGCGGCGACCACCGCCCCGGCGAAGGCGACGATCGTCAGGACGTAGAGGACCTGTGCCACCTTGTTGAGGAGGTCGACGGCGTCCTGGAGCTCACGCAACTGGTCGCTGCTGTAGAGCGTGATCATGCCCACGTCCGGGCCGAGCTTGTCCTCGATCGTCCCCTTGGCCGAGTCGGGGAGCTCGAGTCCGGCGTCATTCAGCTTCTGGGCGACCGTGTCGACCACCGACGTGAGGTCGAGCACGACCTTCCCGTCGCTCGTCTTCAGGAACTCCTTGTCGTCGTTCAGGACCGCCGTGGCCTGCTCGTGGACGATGATGAGCGCTCTACGCCAGATCCTCGCGAACTCGTCGGAGCTGAGGACGCTCTGCACCTGCTCGGCCACGAAGTCCTCCACACTCGTCGTGATCGGACCGGCCAGGAAGGCCAGGTTGTCGGGCAGGCCGTCCTGCACGAGCTCCCGGGCGCCGATGGCCTCCGAGATCGTGACCGTGAGGCGCTCGGCGAGGGCGGTCGTGACGTCGGTGTCCGAGCTCAGCGGTGCGAGCGTGTCGACGAATGAGTTCGTCTCGAGGACGGTGCGCCGCACGTAGATCATGAGGTTTGCGCCGAGCAGCGACAGTGTGCCCACGACGACGAGCACGACCGTCACGATGCGCCGCCACCGGGGGCCCTTGTCGCGCGCCTTCTCGAGGGTCTCCTGGGCGTCGCTCACCCCCGCATCCTTGCACCTCAGGAGGCGGTGGCGGCGCTTCCCTCGAAAACGAGCTCGCCGTCGCTGCCGGCGTCGACGACGACCGTGTCGCCCTCCCGGTAGTCGCCTTGGAGAAGTGCCAGGGCGACGGGGTCGGCCAGCTCCTTCTGGATGACTCGTTTCAAGGGCCGTGCGCCGAAGTCGGGGTCGTAGCCCACACGGGCGATGTGTGCCCGTGCGGCGTCGGACAGCTCGAGCGAGATCCCCCGCTCACCGAGGCGGCCCCGGAGCTGGTCGACCTGGATGTCGACGATTCGGGCAATGTCGTCCTCGCTCAGCGACGTGAACACGACGATCTCGTCGACCCGGTTGATGAACTCCGGCTTGAAGTGGCTCCGCACCGCCCCCATCACCTGCTCCTCGGTGCCGCCGGCGCCGAGGTTGCTCGTCATGATCAGGACCGTGTTGGTGAAATCGACCGTGCGGCCCTGGCCGTCGGTGAGGCGCCCGTCGTCCATGAGCTGGAGCAGAACGTTGAGCACATCCTGGCTGGCCTTCTCGATCTCGTCGAGGAGGACGACCGAGTAGGGGCGGCGCCGGACCGCCTCGGTGAGCTGGCCGCCCTCGTCGTAGCCGACGTACCCGGGAGGCGCGCCGACGAGACGCGAGACGGAGTGCTTCTCCATGTACTCGCTCATGTCGACGCGCACCATGGCGTGCTCGTCGTCGAAGAGGAAGTCGGCCAGCGTGCGTGCCAACTCGGTCTTGCCGACACCCGTGGGCCCGAGGAACATGAACGACCCGATGGGGCGGTTGGGATCCGACAGGCCCGCCCGGCTGCGCCGGATGGCGTTCGACACGGCGGACGCGGCGACATCCTGGCCGATGACACGCTCGTGCAGCACGTCCTCCATACGCACGAGCTTCTCCACCTCGCCCTCCATGAGGCGCGAGACGGGAACCCCGGTCCAGCGCGCCACGATCTCGGCGACGTCCTGGTCGTCGACCTCCTCCTTGAGCATCGTGCGGTCGGACTGGAGCTCCGCCAGCGCGGCCGTCTTCTTCTCGACCTCGGCCTCCAGCTCGCGCATGACGCTGTAGCGCAGCTCGGCGGCCTGCTCGAGGTTCCCCTCCCGCTCCGCCTTCTCGGCGTCGCCGCGGGTCTGCTCGAGGCGCTCCTTGAGCTCGCGGATCTCGTTGATCGCGGCGCGCTCGTTCTCCCAGTGGGCGACCATCGCGGTGCGCTCCTCGGCGAGCTCCGCCAGCTCCGACTCGAGGGTGGCGAGACGCTCCTTCGAGGCGTCGTCGGTCTCCTTCTGGAGCGCTGTCTTCTCGATCTCGAGCTGGCGGATCCTGCGCTCCACGACGTCGATCTCGATGGGCATGGAGTCGATCTCGATCCGAAGGCGCGACGCCGCCTCGTCGACGAGGTCGATCGCCTTGTCGGGCAGCTGGCGGCCGCTCACGTAGCGGTCCGACAGCATCGCCGCCGCCACGACGGCGGCGTCCTGGATGCGCACACCGTGGTGGACCTCGTAGCGCTCCTTGAGGCCTCGGAGGATCGCGATCGTGTCCTCCACCGACGGCTCACCGACGTAGACCTGCTGGAACCGGCGCTCGAGAGCGGCGTCCTTCTCGATGTGCTGGCGGTACTCGTCGAGCGTGGTGGCCCCGATCATCCGCAGCTCACCGCGCGCCAGCATCGGCTTGATCATGTTGCCCGCGTCGACCGCACCCTCGGCACCGCCCGCGCCGACGATGGTGTGGAGCTCGTCGATGAAGCTGACGATCTCGCCCTCGGCGTCGGCGATCTCCTTGAGGACGGCCTTGAAGCGCTCCTCGAACTCACCGCGGTACTTGGCTCCCGCCACCATCGAGCCCACGTCGAGGCTCACGAGGCGCTTGTTGCGAAGCCCCTCGGGAACGTCACCCTCCACGATCCGGCGGGCGAGACCCTCCACAATCGCCGTCTTGCCGACGCCGGGCTCACCGATGAGGACCGGGTTGTTCTTGGTGCGGCGCGAGAGCACCTGGATCACGCGTCGGATCTCGTCGTCACGGCCGATGACCGGGTCGATCTTGTTCTGGCGCGCCAGCTCGGTGAGGTCGGTGCTGTACTTCTCGAGGGCCTGGAACGACTCCTCGGGGTTCTCCGACGTGACGCGGTGGCTCCCGCGCACGTCCTTCAGGGCCTCCAGAACCGCGTCGTGCGTGATGCCGAGCCCGCGCAGGAGGTCTCCCACGCCGCCGGCGACCTCGGTCATCGCGAGGAGGAGGTGCTCGGTGGAGAGATAGTCGTCGCCCAGCTCACCACGCTCGTCGTCGGCCGCTTCGAGGACCTCGTAGGTCGGGCGTTCCAGCGCCGGGTCCTGCGTGGCGCCGTACACGGACGGGAGCTTCCCGAGTGCCTCGTCGGCGGCGTCGATCGCCGACTTGGGCGACACACCGATGCGCTCCAGGACCGGCAGGACGATGCCCTCGGGCTGCCCGAGGAGCGCGACGAGGAGGTGCATCGGCGTGACCTGCGAGTTGTTGCGCTCGCGCGCGAGCGCCTGGGCGGCGCCGAGTGCCTCCTGTGTCTTGCGGGTGAACCTGTTGGGATCCAGGGGCATCAGACCATCCTCCTCCCCGCGCCGCGACGGATCGGGAGCCGGGTGCGGTTCACGGGCACGAGGTCCCGTCGGTAGCTGCGGTGAACACTCTCGATCTCCTCGGCGGCCTCACGCTGCACGTCTCTCAGCCGGCGTCTGAGTTCGGCGACGCGTTGCTTCACGGCCGCGAGCTCCTCCTCGAGCTGGAGGACACGCTGCACGCCGGCCAGGTTGAGGCCCTCGGACGTGAGCTCCTGGATCCTCGCCAGGAGCGCGACGTCGGCGTCGGAGTAACGACGGCTGCGGCCTCCGGTGCGCTCGGGCTCGATGAGGCCCTTGCGCTCGTAGAGCCGCAGCGTCTGCGGGTGCAGCCCCGCCAGGTCGGCTGCCACGGAGATCACGTAGAGAGCCCGGTCGTTCTCTTCTGTGGACGACACGATCGCCTCCTCACACACCCAGATCCGCGCGCGGATTCTCGTCCATCGTCTCGGCCAGGGCCTCCACGGCCTGCCGCTCCTGCTTGCCCATCTTCTTCGGAACGTCGACCGTGAACGTCACCAGCAGATCGCCCGCCTTGCCCTTCTTCGGCTTCACGCCCCTGCCGCGGATCCGCTGCACCGCTCCGCTCGCCGTGCCGGGCTTGATCTTCACCGACACGGGCTCGTCGAGGGTGGGGACCTTCACGGTGGCGCCCAGGGCCGCCTCGGCGTAGGTGACCGGAACAGCGACGCTGAGGTCCTTCTTCCCGGAGCGACCCAGGAACGCGTGCGGCTTCACGTGGACGACGACGTAGAGGTCGCCGGCGGGGCCCCCGTTGGCACCGGCACCCCCACGACCCTTCACGCGGATGCGCTGGCCGTTCGTGACGCCGGCGGGAATCCGCACCTTGACGGTGCGCGGGCGGCGCTCGACACCGTGGCCGCGACAGTGGGTGCACGGGTCGCGGACGATCCGGCCGGCGCCTCCGCACGCGGGGCACATCTCGGAGAACGAGAACGGTCCCTGGTCGACAGCGATGTGCCCGGTGCCCCCGCACTGAGAGCACGCCTCGGGAACGGTTCCGGGCGCGGCACCGGTTCCGTGGCACACCGAGCACGTGGCGTCGGCCGTGAACGACACGGACGTCTCCACGCCGCGCACGGCATCGGCGAAGTCGAGCGTGAGCTCCGTCTCCAGATCCTGGCCCCGGCGCGGCCCGGCGGTGCCGCCGCCACGACGCGAGCGACCGCCGCCACCGAACATCTGGCCGAGGATGTCGCCGAGGTCGGCGCCCTGGGCACCCCCGAAACCCCCGAATCCCCCGCCGCCGGGCTGACCGAAGCCGCCCATGCCGTCGGGACCGATGCCCGACGCCACCATCTCGCGGACCTCGTCGTACTCCTTCTTCTTCTCGGCGTCACCGAGGACCTCGTAGGCGGCCGAGATGTCCTTGAACCTCTCCTCGGCCGCGGCGTCGCCCTGGTTGGCGTCGGGGTGGTTCTCCTTGGCGAGCTTGCGGTAGGCCTTGGAGATCTCGTCGGAGGACGCGCTCGACGACACGCCGAGGTCGGCGTAGTAGTCCTTCTCGAACCACTCACGCTTGGGTGTCACGCTGTCCTCCTCTCGTCAGGTCGGCTCTCCGGGGTCGGGGTGTGAGAACGCTTCGTCAGCGGGCCACCTTGACCATCGCCGGGCGTACGACGCGGCCCTTGAGCTTGTAGCCGGTGCGGACGGTCTCGACGACCTTCGTGGCGCCCGGCTCGCCCGGATCATCGACCTCCACCGTCATGACGGCCTCGTGCTCGGTGGGGTCGAACTCCGCGCCCTCGGCGACGATCCGCTCGAGGCCTGCCTTCTCGAGGGCGCCGAGGAACTCCGCGAACACGAGCTCGACGCCCTTGCGGACGTTCTCCACCTCGGAGGTGTCCTCCATACCCACGAGCGCGAGCTCGAAGTTGTCGAGGACGGGCAGCAGCTCCTCCACGAGACCCTCCGTGGCACGGGCGGCGCGCTCGGCCTGCTCGCGTCGGGTGCGCTTGCGGTAGTTCTCGAAGTCGGCCTGGACGCGCCGCACCTGCTCGAGAAGCTCGTCGCGCTCGCGCTCGACGGCGTCCGTGACGTCGTCGTCCGCGGAGGGCTGCCTCGCGACGGCGTCGTTGCCGACACGGTCCTCGGCGACCCCACCCTCGACGACCCCACCGTCGACGACGCTGTCGCCCTCCTCGTCGGATGCGGGCGGGTCGTCGACGGGCGTCGGCTCCTGCCGCTGCGGCATCAGGCGTCGTCCCCGCCGTCGTCGACGATCTCGGCGTCGGCCACCTCGTCGTCGTCGGGCGGCGCCTCACCGCCCGCGGACGCTCCGTCCTGGGCTGCACCTGCCTGCTGCTGGGCGGACGTGGCGGCGTAGAGGCGCTGCGAGAACTCCTGCTGCGCCCCCACCAGGGCCTGGTGCGCCTCCTTGATGGCGTCGACGTCGTCGCCCGCCAGCGCCTCCTTGAGCGTGGACAGCGGCCCCTCGATGGACGAGCGGTCCTCGTCGGACACCTTGTCGGCGTTCTCGGTGAGCAGCTTCTCGGTCTGGTAGACGAGCTGGTCGGCGTTGTTGCGCGTCTCGGCCGCCTCGCGTCGCTTGGCGTCCTCCTCGGCGTGCTCCTCGGCCTTCTTGATCATCTCGTCGATGTCCTCGTCGGCGAGCGCCGTGCCGCCCGTGATGGTCATCGCCTGCTCCTTGCCGGTGCCGAGGTCCTTGGCCGACACGTGCACGATGCCGTTGGCGTCGATGTCGAAGGTGACCTCGATCTGGGGCACCCCGCGAGGGGCGGGCGGCAGACCGACGAGCTGGAAGGTCCCCAGCGTCTTGTTACGGTCCGCCATCTCGCTCTCGCCCTGGAGCACCTTGATCTCGACACTCGGCTGGTTGTCGGCCGCGGTGGTGAACACCTCGGTGCTCTTGGTGGGGATCGTCGTGTTGCGCTCGATCTGGCGCGTCATGACGCCGCCCTGGGTCTCGATGCCCAGCGACAGCGGCGTGACGTCGAGGAGGAGCACGTCCTTCACGTCGCCCTTGAGCACGCCTGCCTGGACCGAGGCGCCGATGGCGACGACCTCGTCGGGGTTGACACCCTTGTGCGCCTCCTTGCCCGTGAGGCTCTGCACGAGCTCGGCCACGGCGGGCATGCGCGTGGAGCCACCCACGAGGATCACGTCGTCGATGGCGGACGTGTCGATACCGGCGTCCTTGATGGCCTGCTCGAACGGTCCCTTGCAGGCGTCGAGCAGGTCGGCGGTGAGGTCCTGGAACTTGGAGCGCGACAGCGTGAGCTCCAGGTGCTTGGGGCCGTCGGCGGTGGCCGTGATGAACGGCAGGTTGATCGACGTCTCCTGGAGGGTCGACAGCTCGATCTTGGCCTTCTCGGCCGCCTCCTTGAGTCGCTGGCCGGCCATCTTGTCGTTCGACAGGTCGACGCCCTCGGTGTTCTTGAACTCCGTGACCATCCACTCGATGACGCGCTCGTCCCAGTCGTCACCGCCGAGGCTGGAGTTCCCGGCCGTGGCCTTCACCTCGAAGACACCGTCGCCGAGCTCGAGCAGTGACACGTCGAACGTCCCGCCTCCGAGGTCGAACACGAGGATCGTCTCGTCGCTGCCCTCGCTCTTGTCGAGGCCGTACGCGAGAGAGGCCGCCGTGGGCTCGTTGATGATCCGCAGCACCTCGAGGCCCGCGATCTGGCCGGCCTCCTTCGTGGCCTGGCGCTGCGCGTCGTCGAAGTACGCCGGCACGGTGATGACCGCTTCGGTCACGGTGTCGCCCAGGTAGGACTCGGCGTCGCGCTTGAGCTTCTGGAGGATGCGCGCGGAGATCTCCTGCGCGTTGTAGTCCTTGCCGTCGATGTCGATGCTCCAGTCGCGCCCGATGTGGCGCTTGACCGACCGGACGGTCCGCTCCGGGTTGGTGATCGCCTGGCGCTTGGCCACCTCGCCGACGAGGACCTCGCCGGTCTTGGAGAACGCCACCACCGACGGGGTGGTGCGGGCGCCCTCGGCGTTGGGGATGACGGTGGGCTCCCCGCCCTCCATGGCGGACACGACGGAGTTGGTGGTTCCGAGGTCGATACCGACTGCTTTGGCCATGTGCCTGGTGCTCCTTGTGTCGTCGAAACGGGTCGAAAACGGGTTTCGTCAGCGTAGTGAAAAACCTTGAGTGTCATCGTATCAACTTCTAGGGGGTGGGGATCATTCCCGGCATCGCCCGAAATCCGCTGATTCTCAGGCGTCGGGGCCCGCCCCGCCCGAGGGCGCCGTGCGGCGCCGCCTCGGCGATCCACCTACACTCCCCACGTTCCAGCGGGGTCGGGCAGCGGGGCGGGAGCACGCGTGGGGGGAAGGATTCGCATCGCCGTGGGGGTGCTCCTCGTGGCGGCCGCGCTCTCCGGGACCCTCCCCGGCCTGATCCCCGGCGGCACCGCACCCGCCGGCGCGCAGGAGACGACCGAACCCCCCGGTGCCGAGTCGGCGCCCCCCTCCGAGGGGGCCGAGCCCGGCGAGGCCATCTTCGGCACGATCAAGGACGAGAACGGCGATCCCCTCGAGGGCGTCGTCATCGTCGTCGAGCTCGACGGCGACCTGATCGAGGAGACCGAGACCGCCGACGACGGCACCTTCCGTGTCGAGGTACCCGGCGCCGCCACCTACCAGGTGACCCTCGACGAGGAGTCGCTGCCCGAGGGCGTGGGCCTGCGCGATCCCGAGCGCGCCACCCTCACGGGCGTCCTCATCCGGCCGGGCCAGGAGAGAGCCGTGCTCTTCGCCATCGGCGAGGGGACGGCGACGGGCTCCCCGTCGATTCTCGAGCGCTTCCTCAACCGGTTCGTCGCCGGGCTCCGCCTCGGCCTCATCATCGCGGTGGCGGGCGTGGGCCTCACGCTCGTGTTCGGCACGACGGGCCTCGTGAACTTCGCGCAGGGCGCCCTCGTCACCTTCGGCGCACTCGTCGCCTGGTGGCTCAACGCGGCGAGCGGGGGGCCGGGCCTCCAGATCATCATCGCCGGTGCCGTGGCGGTCGTGGCGGGAGCACTCTTCAGCGGGGTCACCGACCTCGGGCTCTGGCGGCCGCTGCGGCGGCGCCACACCGGCCCCGTCGCGGCGATGGTGGTGTCGATCGGGCTGTCGCTGTTCCTGCGCCACATCTACCTCGTGATCTTCACGGGGCAGCCACGCCCGTATCTCGACTACACGGTCCAGCGCGCGTGGGATCTCGGGATCGTCGAGGTGACCCCCAAGGATCTCGCCATCATCGTGATCGGGACGGTCGCGCTCCTGGCGGTGGGGGTGCTCCTCCAGAAGACGCGCACGGGAACCGCCATCCGTGCCGTGTCCGACAACCGCGACCTGTCGGAGGCGTCGGGAATCGACGTGGAACGCGTCATCCTCGTGGTGTGGATCGCGTGCGGCGCCCTCGCCGCGCTCGGAGGTGTCCTGCTGGGTCTCACGGAATCGGTGCAGTGGGACATGGGCTTCCGGCTCCTCCTCGTGATGTTCGCCGCGGTGATCCTCGGCGGCCTGGGCTCCGCCTATGGCGCCATGCTCGGGGGGATCCTCGTCGGTGTCGTCTCGGAGGTCTCGACCTACTGGTTCCCCACCGATTTCAAGGTCGTCTTCGCGCTGGCGGCGCTGATCCTCGTGCTCATCGTCCGCCCGCAGGGGATCCTGGGAGTCCGGGAGAGAATCGGATGAGCCGGCCGGTGGGGCTCTGATGGACTTCGGGGGGATCTTCGCCGACGCCGTGCGCACCGCCATCGGCGTCCAGGCCGCGGCGTACGCCCTCACATCGGTCGGACTGAACCTCCACTACGGCTACACCGGCCTGCTCAACTACGGGCAGGTCGGGTTCATGCTCGTGGGTGCCTACGGCACGGCCATCACCGCCGACGCCGGGCTGCCGCTCGGGCTCGCCGTGCTCGTGGGTGTCGCCGCAGCGGTCGTGCTCGGCCTCATCATGGGCCTTCCCACCCTGCGCCTGCGTGCCGAGTACCTCGCCATCGTGACGATCTCCATGGCCGAGATCCTGCGACTGGTCGCACGGTCCCGCCAGCTGGAGTGGTTCAGCGGCGGGGCGTTCGGCATCAAGGGCTTCGCCGACGCCTTCTACGACCTCAACCCGATACCGAGCGGTCGCTACGGGTTCTGGGAGATCACCTTCTCGAGTCGCACGCTCTGGGTCATGCTGGTCGGGTGGGGCGCGGTGGCGCTGGCGTCACTGCTGGTGTGGCTCCTGATCCGCAGCCCGTGGGGCCGTGTCCTCAACGCCATCCGATCCGACGAGGACACCGCCCGGGCCATGGGCAAGAACGTCTTCTCCTACAAGCTCCAGAGCCTCGTGGTCGGTGGCGTGATGGGGGCTCTCGCCGGAACGCTGATCGCCGTCGACGCGCAGTTCACCGCCCCCGAGTTCTGGGACGCCGTCGTCACCTTCTTCGCCTACACCATCATCATCCTCGGAGGTCCCGGGAGGATCTTCGGCCCGATCCTGGGCAGCATGATCTTCTGGTTCCTCCTCGAGTTCACCGACAAGTTCCTGCGTGAGGCCATCAAAGCCGACTGGCCGGTGATCAGCCTGCTGGATCCCACTGACATCGGCGCGGTGCGCTTCGCCCTCGTGGGCCTCGGCCTGATGCTGCTGATGATCTACCGTCCGCAGGGGATCCTGGGAAGCCGCGAGGAAACCCTGCTGGGTGACCAGCGATGAGCCCGACACCGGGAGCCCCGAAGCCCGACCCGATCCTCGTCGTCGACGGAGTACGCCGCACCTTCGGTGGCCTCCACGCTGTCGACGTCGAGCATCTCGAGATCCAGCGTGGCGCCATCACGGCGCTCATCGGCCCCAACGGAGCAGGCAAGACCACGCTGTTCAACCTGCTGACGGGCTTCGACAGAGCCGACGCCGGGCGGTGGTCGTTCAACGGGAAGCGCATCGACAAGAAGTTCGCGTACCAGGTGGCACGCGAGGGCATGGTGCGGACGTTCCAGCTCACCAAGGCGCTTCCTCTCATGTCGGTGCTCGACAACCTCAAGATCGCCGCCGGCCACCAGAACGGCGAGAGGTTCTTCACCGCGCTCGTGGCTCCGCTCTGGCACGGTCGGGAAGCCGAGATCGAGGAACGCGCGCGGGAACTGCTCGACGCCATCGGCATGACCGACAAGGCCGACGACCTGGCCGGCACGCTCTCGGGCGGTCAGCGAAAACTCCTGGAGCTGGCGCGCACGATCATGGCCGAGCCGTCGCTCGTCATGCTCGACGAGCCGACCGCCGGCGTGAACCCGGCGCTCACCCAGACGCTTCTCCACCGAATCACGGACATCCGTGACGCCGGTCGCACGGTGCTGTTCGTCGAGCACGACATGGACGTCGTGATGTCGATCAGCGACTGGGTCGTGTGCATGGCCGAGGGCCGGGTCATCGCCGAGGGTGAACCACGCGATGTCGCCGCCGACCCCGCGGTCATCGACGCCTACCTGGGCCGCGACCACGGTGAGCCGAGCCTCGTCGAGGAGCCCGGGAAGGAAGACGGTCCATGACCCCGCCCGTGATCGCAGCACACGACCTCGTCGCGGGGTACCTCCCCGGGGTCGACATCCTCCGGAAGTGCTCGCTCGAGGCCGCCGACGGCGAGCTCGTCGGCATCATCGGGCCCAACGGCGCGGGGAAGTCGACGCTGCTCAAGGCCCTCTTCGGGCTCGTCGCCGTCCGCTCCGGCACCGTGACGCTGCGCGACGAGGACATCACGAGCCTGGCACCCCACGAGCTGGTGAACCACGGTGTGGGCTACGTACCCCAGAGCGCCAACGTCTTTGCGACGCTCACCGTCGAGGACAACCTCCGCATGGGGTGCTTCCTCGCTCCCCACGCCTTCAAGCGGCGCGTCGAGGAGCTCACGGAACACTTCCCGATCCTGGCGGAGCGGCGTGGTCAGCGGGCGGGGTCGCTCTCGGGAGGGGAGCGCCAGCGCCTCGCCATGGCCCGCGCTCTCATGACCGAGCCGTCGGTGCTGCTCCTCGACGAGCCCTCGGCCGGCCTGTCACCCGCGATGCAAAACGACGTGTTCGACCGCATCGCCTCCATCAACGCCACCGGGACGACGGTGGTGATGGTGGAACAGAACGCCCGGCGGTGCCTCACGATCGCCGATCGCGGCTACGTGCTCGACCAGGGCACCAACGCCCACACCGGCACCGGCAGAGACCTGCTCAACGACCCCAAGGTCATCGAGCTCTACCTCGGCACCCTCGCCACCACCGACTGAACCCAGAACTGAGGCGTGCCGAGACGGGGCCCGGTCGCCCGGGCCCCGCTCGCACTCGGTACTTCTGATCGTCAGGAGTCGACTACTCGTCGCCGCCCGACTCGTCGATGACGATCTGGTCGACGCCCTCGACGTTCACGTCGGCACCGGTGTCGTCGTACATCCACACGTCGTAGGCGCCACGCTGTGGCTCACCCACGTCGGAGAAGTCGAGCGGCCCGGAGGCGCCGTCGTAGTTGATCGTCTCCCCGTCCTCGAGGAACTGCTTGCACTCGGCGAACTCCTTGCAGGCGTTGTCGCCCGTGAGGACGTCGGGAATGGCGTCCTTGATGGCGGACGGGTCGTTGGACCCGGCCGACTGGGCTGCGAGTGCCGTGAGGATCACGCAGTCGTAGAAGTACGACGAGAAGATCGTGTCCTCACCCGTCTCGGCGTAGACCGCCTCGAACGGGTGGTCGGCGCCGGCAGGAGCCGCGGCCGGTGCGGTTCCACGCACGCCCACGAGCACCGCGGGGTTGTTCGGGTCGACAGCCTCGAAGAACGAACTGCCCTTCGACCCGTCGGCCATGTAGGTCGGGATGTCGGCCGGGCCGGCTCCCGCCTGGATCAGCGCCTGTTCGACCAGACCACCGTCGTCGTTGAAGCCGATCAGCACGACGGCCTCGGCCCCGTTCGAGATGGCTTCGGTCACCTGCGTCGCCTCGGCGTCGAAGTTCGTGCCCTCGGGGTCGTAGGCGATCTGGTCGGTGACCGTACCGCCCGCTGCCTCGAAGGAGTCCGTGATGGCGTCGGAGAAGCCGACACCGTAGGAGTCGTTGCGGGCGATGATCACGATGTTCGTGATGCCGTCCGATGCCAGGAGCTCCGACATGGCCGGGCCTTGGAGCTTGTCGGGCGGAGCGGTGCGGAAGTAGAAGCCACCGTTGTCGTCGACGTCGGTGAGCTCGGCCGAGGTGTTCGACCCGGAGCACATCACGACGCCCTCGCTCGTGACCTTGTCGACGATGGCGAGGCTCACGCCGGAGGCGGCCGCACCGATGATCACGTCGACGTCGTCGGCCAGGAGCTGGTCGGCGGCTGCCGATGCGATGTCGGGGTCGGTGCCGGAGTCCTGGGAGATGACCTCGACGTCCTCGCCGTTCACACCACCCGCGGCGTTGATCTCCTCGGTGGCGATGTCGACCGGCGTGCTCAGCGCGCCGATGATCGCCGAGAGGTCGCCCGTCTCGGGCAACAGCTTGCCGTAGGTGAGAGCGCCCGTCTCACCGCCGCCGGTGTCGTCGGGTGCCTCGGTGGTCGACGAGTCGTCACCGGAGTCGTCGTCGGAGTCGCTGTCGCACGCCGCGGCCACCAGGCCGATCACGGCGACGACTGCGAACAGTCGTACCCAAAGATGCTTTCTCATTGATGCTGCCCCCCAGGCAGTGGATGGTTGCTGTCCCACCGCGCTCCCCCCAGAGGTCGCCCCCGTGGCCGCGGCTGTTCGTATGCGGTCCGGAACACTACTCACCGGTAGGCCCGTGCGCGGGCGCGACCGGGCCGATCCCACCCGTCCGTGCCCGGTTCGCGCCATTTGACCGGGGAAACGAAGCCGACGGCCCCCGAAATGCATCGGGTGCGCATGGACGCGCTCTGGCAGGATCGGCCGATGCGCCCGCCGGTCACCGTCCGCCCGCTCGACCCGGGCGACGCCCTCGATCTCGCCGCCGCACGGCGGGTCCTCGGCGACTACCTCGACACCACGGCTGTCGAGATGCTCGAAGCACGTGACGAGGCCGCCGGGTCCACGCGGGCCGAGGTCGACGACTTCCTGCGCGGGATCATGCCCGACGTCCTCGATCCGGTGTCGGCGTACGCGCCCGACGACTGCGTGCTGCTGATCGCCGAGTCGACGAGCGGGCCCCCGGGCGTCGTCGGCTGTGTCGGGATCACGCCGGTCGACGAGGCACACACGCACCCGTCGGCCACCGGGAGCGCGGATCTCGCCGTCACCTGCGAGATGAACCGGCTCTACGTCGCGCCGTCCCACCGGGGAGGCGGTGTCGCCCGCGCCCTCATCGACTCGTCACGCGAGTGGGCACGCTCCCACGGCTACCGGCGCATGATCCTCGACGTCGTTCCCTACCGCACGGGCGCCATCGCCCTCTACCGCTCGATGGGCTTCCGGGACGGTGCCGCCGTGGTCGACCACCCGGTCTGCACCGTGCCCCTCGAGTGCGACCTGTGAGCACGCCCGGGAGTGGACGGTCCTCTCGACTCGTCAGTACGGCCGAGGGTACGCACGCCGGGGCGTTCGGAACCGTCGAGTGGGGGCTTCTCGCCGCCACGGCCGGCATGTTCGGATCGTCGTTCCTGTTCATGTCGGAGGGCCTCCAGGCTCTCGAGCCGGGGCTCATCACCTTCCTGCGGCTGCTCCTCGGCACCGCCACGCTCGCCCTGTTCCCGTCCGCCCGGCACGTCGCCGTCGATCGTCACGACCTTCCCCGCATCGCGTTGCTCGGGATGGTGTGGATGGCGATCCCCTTCGTGATCTTCCCCGTGGCCCAGCAGTGGGTCGACTCGTCGGTGGCCGGGATGATCACGGGGGCGACTCCCCTGTTCAGCGCTGTGGTGGCGTCACTTCTCCTCCGGCGTCTTCCCGGGCCCGTCCAGCGGTGGGGCCTGCTCATCGGGTTCGTCGGCGTGGTGGCCGTCACCTGGCCGTCGCTTCGCGGAGCCGACTCCGGAACCCTCGGCGTCCTCCTCATCGTCGTCGCCGTGGCGCTCTACGGCCTGGCCACCAACCTCGCCGTACCCCTCCAGCAACGCTACGGCTCGATTCCCGTGCTGCTCCGGGCGCAGATCGTGGCGCTGATCGTCGTGACCCCGCTCGGGCTGGCGAGCATCCCCGGCTCCCACGCCGGTGGGCTCTCCCTGGCCGCCATGGTCCCGCTCGGGGTGCTCGGAACCGGCCTCGCACTCGTGGCGGTCACGACGCTCGTGGGCCGGGTGGGCGCCTCGCGCGGCTCGGTGTCGATCTACTTCGTGCCACCCGTGGCGCTCTTCCTCGGCGTCGTCGTGCTCGGCGAGCACCTCGAGCCGGTTTCGGTCGCGGGAGCGGCCCTGGTCGTGGCCGGTGCGTGGCTCACGTCCAGGGCCGAGCCCCGGTAGGAGTGCGTCACTGGGGATCACAGGGCGTCGGTGCCCGACTCGCCGGTGCGGATCCGCACCACCTCGTCGACCGAGGTGACCCAGATCTTGCCGTCGCCGATCCTGCCGGTCTGGGCCGACGTGACGACGGCGTCGACGACACCGATCTCCTGACCGGCGGCCACGAGCACTTCGACGCGCACCTTGGGCACGAAGTCCACGGTGTACTCGGCTCCCCGGTAGACCTCGGTGTGTCCCCGCTGGCGGCCGTGACCCTGCACCTCGCTCACGGTCATGCCAGACAGGTCCAGGCTCTGGAGCGCCGCCTTGACGTCCTCGAGCTTGTGCGGCTTCACGATCGCCGTGACGAGCTTCTGCATGTGTGTGTCCTCTCTCCGTCTCTCGCGTCTGCGGTCAGCCGACCGGAGCGGTGGGCCGCTCCACCGTCGCGGCGGGGGCGGACCCCACACCCGTGAGCTGCCCACCGGAGCCGACGATGACGTGCTCGCCGTAGCCCGCCACACCGTGCTCGGCGACGTCGAGGCCGCTTATCTCCTCCTCCTCGGACACGCGCAGGCCGATCGTGGCCTTCAGCACCCCGAAGACGACGGCGGAGGTGGCGATCACCCACACGAAGTTGCTCGCCGACCCGAGCGCCTGGCGCCCGAGTTGGGTGAGACCGCCTCCGTAGAGGAGGCCTTCGCTCCCGCCGAGCCCGGCGGCCTGGATGAGGTCGGGGGCGGCGAAGATCCCCACGGCCAGGGTGCCGAGAACCCCGCAGGTCCCGTGCACCGAGATGGCACCGACGGGGTCGTCGACACGCACCCGGTCGAAGAACCGGACCGAGGCGACGACCACCAGCCCGGCGAGACCGCCGATGACGACGGCCGCCCACGGGTGGACGAACACGCATCCCGCGGTGATGGCGACCAGGCCGGCGAGGACGCCGTTGGCGGACATCGACACGTCGGGCTTCTTCTGGAGCACCCAGGTCGCGATCATCGCCATGACACCACCGGCAGCCGCCGCGAGCGTCGTGGTCACCGCCACGTCGGCGACGATCGGGAAGTCGGCCGCCAGCTGGGAGCCGGGGTTGAAGCCGTACCAACCGACGAGCAGGATGAACGTTCCGAGGATCGCGAACGGCACGGAGTGGCCGGGGATGGCCCGGGGCCTGCCGTCCGGGCCGAACTTACCGAGCCGGGGCCCGACGAGGACCGCCCCGACGAGTGCCGCCCACGCACCGGTGGCGTGCACCACCGTCGACCCGGCGAAGTCGAGGAACTGCCGCTCGGCGAGCCATCCGCCGCCCCACATCCAGTGTCCGAAGATCGGGTAGATGAGGCCCGAGATGAACACCGTGTAGCCGATGTAGGCCTTGAACTTCGTCCGTCCGGCCATCGCTCCCGACACGATCGTCGCTGCCGTGGCGGCGAACGCCGTCTGGAAGAGGAAGAACGTGGCGGGGCTCAGTGTCCCGACCTCGGCGGCATCCCCCAGGAAGAAGTTGTGGTAGCCGATCCAGCCGTTCCCCACTCCGAACATGAGGGCGTACCCGAAGGCGAAGTAGATCAACGCCCCGATGCAGAAGTCCATCATGTTCTTCATCACGATGTTGGCCGCGTCGCGGCCACGTGTGAGTCCGGTCTCCACCATCGCGAAACCGGCCTGCATGAAGATGACCAGGACGGCCGCCACGAGGACGAAGACGTTGTCGACGATCACCTTGACGGCGTCGGCGCTGAGCTCCTCCATCACTGTCTCCCTTTTCGAGTGCTCGGGTCGGGAATGCGGCGGCGCACACCGCGTTCCGCGGACTGCGACATCGTGAAGGACATCGTTTTCCGGTCGGCGACACGACCGTTACGAGAACGCGTCGCCCGCCTGACGGGAACCTGACAGCGAGCACGGCGCCCGTACCGGGGCTACGATCCCGCCTCATGGCGATTCGACGCGGTGACCCGTTCCTGAAGCAGCTCCAGAAGGTGCCCCTGTTCACGGCGCTGTCCAAGAAGGACCTGAAGCTCGTGTCCAAGAGCGGAGAGGACCTCGAGGTCCCGGCCGGGCACGTGCTCGTCGAGCAGGGCGCCGCGGGAGCGGAGTTCTTCGTGATCGTGTCGGGCGCCGCCAAGGTCACCCGCAACGGACGGAAGGTCGCCACGCTCAAGCCCGGCTCGTTCTTCGGCGACCTCGCGCTGCTCGACAAGGCTCCCCGGAACGCGTCGGTGATCAGCGAGACGCCGATGGAACTCGTGGTCGTCGGGCAGCGTCAGTTCGGTGGCCTGATCGACAGCGTCCCCGGTTTCGCCCGCAAGCTGCTGGCCGGGATGGCGGCCCGTCTGCGCGAGGCCGACTCCCAGAGCGTCCAGTAGCACCGACGCTTCGCCCACCGGAGCCGGTGCGGAGCCGCGTCGGCACACCGCGGTAGATTTCGCCCGCAACCCCACGGAGGCGAGACGTGCGACGTCCCAAGGCGAGTGAGCTGGTTCTCGGTGTCGGGGTGCTCGCCGCGCTGGGCACCGTTGCGTCGGGCATCCTTCCTCACATCACGGGGTGGGAGGAGCACTCGCCCATCCACCGGGCCGTCTTCGGCAACGTGCCCACCCCGATGCAGGCCGCGTTCTACGCCTCGGTCTCGGCCATGCTCCTGTACACGGCGTGGCTCGTGTCGCTGCGGGTCCGCAACTACGAACGCGGCCGGCCCGACAACCGGAAGACCACGAAGAAGAACGTCAAACGCCGCGCCGAAGACATTCGCTCCGCCGTGTGGATGCAAACCCTGCTGCGCGACCCCGCCGCGGGCATCATGCACTCGTTCATCTACTTCGGCTTCCTCGTCCTGTTCGTGGCCACGGTGGTCCTCGAGATCGACCACCAGCTCCCCGAGTCACTGAAGTTCCTGCACGGGACGGTGTACCAGGGCTACTCGGCCACCGCCGACGCCGTCGGCGTGGTCTTCCTCATCGGGATCGTGTGGGCGCTCGCCCGCCGCTACGTCCAGCGCCCCTACCGGATCCGCATCAAGACGAAACCGGAGCACCTCGTGATCCTGATGGTGTTCCTCGTGATCGGCCTCAGCGGTTTCATCGTGGAGGGGCTGCGCATCGCCGCGCAGGGGCGCCCGGCGTTCGAGAAGTGGTCGTTCATCGGCTACGGCGTGTCGGGAATCTTCGACGGCTGGTCGACCGGAACGCTCTCCGACCTGCACCGCTGGTCGTGGGCGGCGCACTTCCTCGCCTTCGTGGCATTCCTCGTGATCCTGCCCACCACGATGCTGCGCCACATGATCACGTCACCGGTCAACGCCTACCTCAAGGACCGGGAACGGCCCAAGGGCGCCATGAAGCCCCTCCCGAACCTCATGGAGACCGACCTCGAGACGTTCGGGGCCTCCACCGTGGAGGACTTCACCTGGAAGCAGCTCTTCGACACCGACGCCTGCACGATGTGCGGTCGCTGCACGTCGGTGTGCCCGGCACACGCCACGGGCAAGCCCCTCGACCCGCGTGAGATCGTTCTGAAGGTCGGCGAGGTGATGGACGCCACGGGCGACCCGCAGGTCTCCCCGCCGATCGGCACGGTCCCCGAGATCACCATCACGGCCGACTCGGTCTTCGAGCGCGTGAGCACCGAGGAGATCTGGGCGTGCACGTCGTGCAAGGCGTGCGACGAGATCTGTCCCGTCGAGATCGAGATCCTCGACAAGATCCTCGATATGCGCCGCTACCTGTCGCTCATGGAGAGCGACTTCCCCACCGAGCTCGGCACCGCCTACCGGGCTCTGGAGAACCAGCAGAACGTGTGGGGGATGAACCAGTCCGAGCGCGCCGACTGGGCCGAGAACATCGACGACGAGGTGCCCATCGTCGACCCGTCGGCGGCCGACCTCGAACACGAGTACCTCTACTGGGTGGGGTGCTCGGGCTCGTTCGACGACCGCAACAAGAAGACGACCGAGGCCATCGCAACGCTGCTCCACCGTGCGGGTGTCGACTTCGCCATCCTCGGCCCGAGCGAGCTCTGCACGGGGGACCCGGCGCGGCGCTCGGGCAACGAGTACCTCTTCCAGATGCTCGCCATGCAGAACGTGGAGACGCTCAACGGGCTCGGCGTGAAGAAGATCATCACGCAGTGCCCGCACTGCTTCAACACGATGCGCAACGAGTACCCCGACTGGGGCGGCAACTACGAGGTCGTCCACCACTCCCAGTTCCTGAGTGAGCTCGTCGAGAGTGGCGCGCTCGACATGAGCGGGACCAACCTCGCCGAGCGCGTCACGTACCACGACTCGTGCTACCTGGGCCGCCACAACGACGTCTACATGGCGCCCCGCGAGGTCGTGGCCTCCATCGGAGGGATCGACGTGGTGGAGATGCCCCGCAACGGGACCCGCGGCATGTGCTGTGGCGCCGGCGGTGCGCGCATGTGGATGGAGGAGAGCACCGGCAAGAAGGTCAACATCGAACGGACCGAGGAGGCGCTCGCCACGGGCGCGAACCGCATCGCCGTCGCATGCCCGTTCTGCTACGTCATGATGGACGACGGCGTGCGCGAGAAGGGCCGCGACGAAGAGGTGATCGTCCAGGACATCTCGCAGGTGATGCTCGAGGCCCTCGACGCCCCGGCTTCCGAGCGCGAGCCCACCCCCACGATCGAGGGTGAGATCGGGCTCTGAGCCCGGTTCCTACCCGTCGTCGAAGTTCAGGTAGTAGCGGCTCGGCGTGGGGCCGCGCTGGCCCTGGTACTTGGAGCCCATCGACGTCGAGCCGTAGGGATGGTCGGCCTCGGTCGTCATCCTGATGAAGCTGATCTGACCGATCTTCATGCCCGGGTAGATGGCGATGGGCAGGTTGGCCACGTTGGAGAGCTCCAGCGTGAGGTGCCCGTCGAAACCCGCATCGACGAAGCCCGCGGTGCTGTGAATCAAGAGACCCAGGCGGCCGAGGCTCGACTTGCCCTCGAGCCTGGCGACGAGGTCGCCGGGTAGGGCGACCCGCTCGCGTGTCGAGCCGAGGACGAACTCCCCGGGGTGGAGGATGAAGGCGCCGTCGTCGGGGACCTCGACCAGTTCGGTGAGGTCTTCCTGGGGCTGCTTGGGATCGATGTAGGGCGTCGTGTCGTTACGGAACACGCGGAAGTAGCCGTCGACGTGGAGGTCGACCGAGGACGGCTGCACCATGTCGAGGTCGAGTGGTTCGATGATGATGCGCCCGCTCTCGAGCTCCTCGCGCAAGGTCCTGTCGGAGAGAATCACGGCGGGAACCTTACCGGCGCCGTGCCGCCACCGGCCTCTTGCCGGCACACCGGCACCCGCCGGGTGCCGGCGTTCCGTGCCTCAGTCGCTGATGGGGTCGATCGAGTCGACAACAGCGTCGAGGTTCTCCTCGAATCCGAGATCGCCGATCGGGGTGTCGGCGGTGACGTCCGCATCGAGGCCACGCCGGAGAATGACGGGCGTGTCGACACCGAGCCAGAGGTCGACACTGTACGTACCGTGCGTCGGGTCCTCCGGGGTGGCGACCTCGGAGGTGATGTTGATCCTGACCGCGTCGACCGGTTCTCCGGCCACGTCGACGGGCCCCACCTCCTCCACCCCGACGGTGACTTTCGCCGGTACGACGCCGGACTGGTCGCCGTCGGCCGTACAGTCGACCGATGTGGGCTCCTCACCGACGTCGTCAGCCATGTCGGCCCAGAAGACACGCAGAGACCGACAGTCGTCGGTGACCGTCTCGTCCTTCACCCCGACGAACTCGTGGCGGGTGATGAAGCGGTCGAGAACGAGTGCGTCGCCGTCACGGCACAGCTCGAGGACGTCGCTGCGTTGCTCGAAGATGTCGAGGGTCAGCGTCTGACCGCACTCGGTGTTGCTGACGGACTGTGCGACCTCGTCGGGGAAGTCGTGCACGGGACCTCCGAAGATGCTGACGAACTCCGAGCCTTCGGCCCTCATCGCCCAGACACCGGTCTCCAGGGACCACTCCGACGAATCGCCTCCCCCTGCCTGCGACCCTGCGTCGAACCGGGCGCCGATCTCCTCGACATCGACGGGATCAGCCCGGTCGCGGATCTCGATGACGATCTTCACGGCGGCGAGCAGCACCACGATCGTGCCGATCGGGATCCCGACCCACAGCAGTGTCTTTCGGGTCCGGCGCTTCACGGTCGGGCCGCGTGGCGTTCGCCCACACGCGATGCGATGAGCGGCGCGACCACGAACTCGCTCACGTAGCGGCGGAGACTCTCGGAATCGTCGGCAATGGGGTCGCCGCCCGCGACGAGAGCCATCCCGATGCGCACGAGGTGGTCGGACGCCTCGTCGATCGAGATGTCGCCGCGGATCTCCGAAGAGCGCTCCGACCCGGCACGTTCGACGATCTCGTGGGCGAACGTGCGGGCACGCGACGTGATCTCACGGCTGTTGCCGACGACACGGCCGGCGATCGAGCGTCCGTCGTCGGAGAAGGCGCTCACGAGCGCGGGATCGCTCCGGATCGTCGTGACCAGCATGACCATCACGTCGACGATCCATTCCTCGAGTGTTCCGTAGTCGTCGAGCTGCTCGGCCATCAGCGCGGTCCACGCGTCCGTCATACGCGTGATCACACCTTCGAGGATCTCGTCACGCCCCGAGAAGTGCTGGTAGATCGTCGAGCGCGACAGGTCTGCCTCCCCGGCGATCTCGTCGACGGTGACCTTTCCGATACTCGCTCGAAAGAAGCAGCGCTCCGCCGCGTCGAGGATTCGGGAGCGCGCTTCCTCGCCCGTCATGCCCCCGCCGACGGGGCGCCCACGACGCCGGGCCGTCATCATGCGGCGCTTCTCACGCGCTGATCCGCCGGCGAGGGAACGTCGTAACCGGTCGACATCGCCTTGGCGAAGCCGTAGCGGAACGAGGTGTACGGCAGGCCCTCCGGATGCGCGACAGTGAGCGGCGCGATACCCAGCTCGCGGCGGACGTCGTCGATCGGATGGGGCAGGAGATCCTCGTAGGGCGCCACCAGGAGGTAGTCGGCCGATCGACCCCGGCGCCATGCCTGCTTCACGAACCGGTTCCAGCGCTTCCGCGGAACGTCGCCACTGATGGCCGCGAGGATCCCGGCAACAATTCCGACGCCCGCATTGGGGATCTGGCCGTACGTGAACGCCATGACGCCTGCCTCACCGGCCCAGTCGGGCCCGTAGCCGGCGAGCGTGTGCCACAGGTCGTGGGTCTGGAGCCCACGTGTGATGAGGTAGGCGAAATCGTCGTCCCAGCCCAGACGCTGTGCCATGCCGTCGATGTCGTGTGCGGCCTCGAACGCTGAAGCGTCGAAGCGGTAGCGCGACGTGAAGTCCACGTATGCGCGGGCGAACGAGTCGCCGGCACACGCAGCCAGGGCATCGCGGTCGCCCAGGACGGCGGGAAGATCGGGGCGCTCACGCAGGAGACGCTGCCCCCGGGGGTCGTCGAGAAAACGCCGGTAGTGCTTCTCGAACGCCGGCGCACCGAGAGCGAGGGAGAACTCCATGAGCTCGGACACGTAGCGCGACGGCGCCACGAGCGCCGGCGAGCACTGGACCACGCGCTTCCAGTTCCGGCGGATGGGTCGGGGGCCCGAGGAGTGCTGCGTTCGTTGCATCGCCGTACGCTGGCATAAATGGATACTGGAGTCAATTCTGTCGAATATCTGTTTGCCTGGCCCCGGTGGCGGCCTGCCGACATCCGTACGAGGCCCGGTTCTGTGGGGGATTCGCCGACATCACCTACCGGGCCCGGCGTCGGCCGCCGAGCGGGGTCTTGGTACCCTGCGGCCTCACACGCGGGTGTAGTTCAGGGGTAGAACATCAGCTTCCCAAGCTGAGAACGCGAGTTCGATTCTCGTCACCCGCTCTCTACCGTCGCCGCCCGGAAGGCCTTGTTCGGGTCGGCGCGTGAGCTCGCAGGGAGCGCTGTCTCCATTTCGGCGTGCGTCAGGCAGCACGCGCCACCATCAGCACTGCGCCCAACGCCCCAGCCAGAGCAGCGGCGATGTTGTTCCCCAGTCGCTCCTCGAACCCGGGTCCGAACAGGTCGCTCGGAGTCAGTGCGCCCGGCGCCGGTGGCCCACCTGCGGCGTTGGCCGAGGTCCGGTCCTCGTCGTGCTCGATGGTGAACCCGGCATCGGTCAGCAACTCGGCGTATCGCTGCCGGGTCTCGACGAACGACGACGTCTCGTCGTCGGCCCATGGCAACGGGTAGACGATCTCCCCGTCTCCCACGCGCATCTGCTCGTAGACAGCGAACAACCCACCGGGCTCGAGGACCCGCCGGACCTCGGCGAACACCTGGGCCTTGTCGGCGATGTTCATGCCTGCGTGGTTCAACATGGCTCGAGCGAACGACCCTTCGGTGTAGGGCATGTCGGTCGCGGAACCGACATCGAACGTCACCTGGTCTGACAGGCCGAGCCGTTGGGTGAGAAGCCTGGCGAGCGCTACGAAGTCGGGGCTGAGGTCGATCCCGGTGACTCGACAACCGTGTTTGGCCGCAGCCATGCGCGCCGGGCCACCGACCCCACAACCGACGTCGAGTAGTGCAGTTCCGGGCGTGAGGTCGAGATGATCCAGCAGGTACTCGGTTGCGGGACCGAAGCCGGCGTGCAGCTGGTCGAGACCGGCCAGGTTCTCGACCCGCAGGGCGTCGATGTCGACCCCGGCCGTGCGGAGGGCATCGAACACGACACCCTCGAGATCATCGCCACCGTAGTAGTCGCGGACAACATCGTCAGCGTCCACCTCACCCTCCAGACGTCCTCACCAGATGGGCTCCAGCATGCTCCTCGAGGCAACTGGTGTCGAGCGTGGGTGCGGTGTGGGTTTCATCACAGTCGCGCGTCACCCGCTCCACGGCCCTTTCCGACCGGGGCAGCTACGCGTCGGCGCCGGGGCGGGACCTTCCGGGAGCGACGGTGCGGGCGAGGATGCCGAGCGTCGCCAGGAGTCCGGTCTCCTTGATGACCGGAAAGATCCCGAGGTCCTTGTAGTCGGAGGGTGCGTTCGACCAGTCGTAGTACGACGTCACGAGCGTTCCGCCGTCGACGGGCTCGAGGCGGTAGCCGTAGACGTGTTCCATCGGCGGCTGGATCTGTCCGTCGATGGTCCAGGCGATCTCGGCGTCCTGTTCGAACGCGGTGATGACGACCGTGACCTCGTACTCGCCGAGGTCGAAGTCGCGCAGCGCGTCGCGGTCCATGTGCATCACGAAGCGGTCGCCCACGGCCGTGGCCGGCTCCCCGTCGGCCCACATCAACATCCCCGACGCGTCGATCGCCACGTGGCCCTCGGGACTGCGCAGGATCTCGAAGATCTCCGGGGGCTCGGCCGCGATGGCCCGCTGCACTTCCACGCGCTCTGTTGTCATGAATCGACGGTATCACTTTGGTATCATGGGTGCATGGCCATGACGTTGCGCCTCACCGACGACGAGCACCACGCCCTGCAGGAACTGGCGGCTGCCGAAGGGATCTCCATGCAGGAGGCCGCCCGGCGCGCCGTTCGCGACTTCGTCGTGCGCAGCGAACACCGCTCGCGGGTGTCGAGCGCCGCCGAGCGGGTCATCGAGGCGCACTCCGACGCGCTCGACCGGCTCGGTCGGTGAGTCGCGATCTCGAGTATCTCGACCTCGAGGATGTCCTCGGGCTCGCGGCGCGCCTTCTCGGCGACCCGCCCTCCGTACGGGACATAGGGCTACTGGGATCAGCCGTCGCGCGGCCGCAGACAACTGTCTTCGGCGACGACGCCTACCCCGATCTGTGGAGGAAGGCCGCGGCGCTTCTCGACTCGATCGTCAACAACCATCCGTTGGTCGACGGCAACAAGCGACTTGGCTGGCTCGCGACTGCCGTGTTCCTCGAAATCAACGGAGTCACGATCTCGGGTGCCGACAACGACGCCGTGTACGACCTCGTCGTTCAGGTTGCGACCGGTCCCTCCGACGTCGAGGGAACTGCGTCGCTCCTGGAAGCACTCGTCTGACGAGCCGTCAGCACGGGGAGCGCGGCAGCGGCTGTGAGGGCGGCGGCGCCCGGTACACGCCGCCGGGGCGGCGACACGGGCCTCGCCTTGCATTCCTGACGAGGGATAATACATCGTATTACGATGTTTCGTTCACCCTGGTCGTCCCGGGCGCTCCTGGCGTTCCGGTCACGCTCGATCCCGCTGTACTTCCTCGTCGGGGCCGTCGGCGGCCTGGGAGGTGCCGCCTTCGTCGGGCTTCTCTCGCTGCTCGGCTCCGTCGTCGGGCCCGACAACATCGCCGGTGGCGCCGCCCAGTGCGCCGTGCTGTTCGGAGCGGGCGTTCTCGTCGCCGTCCTGACACGTCTCCTCGGGTCGTCCGGCAACGTCGACCTCCTCGTGGACAACATCCACGTCCTCGGTGGGGCTGCTGACATCCGCGGGCTCCGCTCACTGATCCCGACCTCGCTGGTCTGCATCGCCTCCGGCGGAGCACTCGGACCCGAGGCACCCCTGGTGCAGTCGACGGGATCCGCGGGGACATGGTTGGCCCAGTCACAGCGGAAGTCACCGCGCGACACGCGAGTTCTCACCATCACGGGGATGGCGGCGGGTTTCGCCGTCCTGTTCGGTGCACCGATCGGCTCGGGCGTCTTCGCTCTGGAGATCCTCCACCGACGGGGGCTCGAGTACTACGAGGCACTGATTCCCGCGATGGTCGGGGCACTGACCGGCTACGTCGTGTACATCGGCGTGTCGACGGCCGGCCTCGCTCCTGTCTGGTCGTTTCCCGCCGCCGCCCCGACCGAGGCGATCGACCTGGTGCCGGCCGCGGTCATGGGTGTCGTGGGGGCACTCATCGCGGTGGCCTTCATCGCCCTGTCGCGGATCGGCCGCTTCCTCGCCCGTGGCGTTCCCGTCTGGGCGCTGCCCGCCATCGGCGGGGTGGTGCTCGGGCTCCTGGCCCTGTGGAACGCCTACGCGTTGACCTTCGGCGAGGGGCAGCTGGAGGACCTCCTCGTTCCCGGGGTCGGGGTCGGGACCCTCGTCGCGGCCGGCACGGCCAAGCTCCTGGCCAGCACGACCTGCCTTGCGACGGGATGGAAGGGCGGCTTCATCATCCCTCTCTTCTTCATCGGGGCGGCGGCGGGCACCCTCGCCCACCACGTGGCTCCCGGGGCCCACACCACGGTCCTCGTGAGCGCGGGCATGGTGGCGGCATGCGTCGGCGTCACCAAGACGCCGCTCGGCTCGACGCTCGTCGTCGCCGAGATGGCCGGCCTCACGCTCACACCCATGCTGCTCGTCGCGGCGCTGGTGTCGTTCCTGCTCACACGCGACATCGGTCACCTCGAGGCACAGCGACACCGTGCCGACAGTGGCACCACCGACGAGGGAGCCTCATCATGAGCGGACCCGGGACACGGTACGACCTGTCCGATCGCGATTACCGCAGCCTGGCCCGCTTCCGCCACGCGCTACGCGTCTTCACCCGCTTCTCCGAGGAGGCCGCCCGCGACGCAGGGCTCACCCCCTCGCAGCACCAGTTGCTCCTCGCGGTGCGCGGATGGGCCGGCGAGGGTGACCCGTCCGTGTCGGAGATCGCCGAGCGCCTCCAGCTCCGGCCGAACTCGGCGCTCGAGCTGGTGACCCGTGCCGAGGAGGCGGGCCTCGTCACCCGCACGGTCCCGCCGGACGACCAACGTCGGCACGAGATACGGCTCACCCGGACCGGGAGCGACAAGCTGCGCTCCCTCTCGGTGCTGCACCGCCGGGAGCTCCGGCGGTTCCGCGCTGAGATGAACGACATCCTGGTCGAGCTCGACTGACCGAGGCCCGCCGGGTTCAGTCCTCCATCTCCACGGCGGCCTCCTCGGCGAGGCGGCGCCCGGCCGGGGACAGCACCGCACCGAACACCCCCGCGAGGGTGAGAAGCCCGGCCAGCACCTCCGCCCCGCCGATGGTCTGACCCAGCAGTGCCCACGCGGTGAGCCCGGCGATGAACGGGGTCGCCAGGCGCATCACGGGCGGGATGTTGGCCGGAACCCACCGCAACGGCCATGTCATCACGAAGTGGCCCACGAGGCCCGGCACGAAGGCGATGCCGGCGGCCAGGAGCAGCGACTCACCGTCGACCGAGCCGACAGCCTCCCCGGTCACCACCACGAAGGCTGACACGGTGAATGCCGCGACGGTCATGACGCCGAAGAGGAAGGGCACGACGTCGATGTGCTCGCGTCCCTGCTTCGAGAACATGAAGAACAACGCGAAGAAGAAGACGTTGGTCGCCGCGAGCATCATCCCACCGAGATCCCCGTCGGGCCCCGACGAGCCCGCCACGACGACGAGGGCCGAGCCGGCGATGGCGACGGCCGACCAGAGACGGAACGGCACACCCGTGCGCTCGTTGAACATCGGGACGGCCAGGACCCCGACGATCACCGGGGAGAGACTCGACATGAGCGTGACGTCGACGACCGAGGTCGCCTTGATGGCCGTCATGAACATCAGCTGGTGGACACCGAAGGCCACGCCGGCCTTGAGCGCCCACATGAGCCCCGCCCGTTCGGGGCGCCTGCCCGTGCGTCGGATGTGGACGGCGCTCAGGAACCCGAACGCCAGGACCCCGAACCAGAGCCGGTAGAAGGACAGGACCGGGCCCGCCACGTTGGAGGCCGACACCATGACCGGCCCCATGCTGTAGCAGAACACACCGATGGCGATCAGGACGAGCGGGCGCCGGCGGGCAGCCTCCCGGACCCTCGCCACCATGCCGATCGACGGGGGGAGGGGGGAGTCGCCGAGTTCGGGGACGGGAGGGACCGTGGGCATGGCCTCCCAGTATGGGGCGGCCGGATCGCGCGGGGTGGGGCGTTTCACCGGAGCCCTCAAGGAACGGGACCCGGAGCCGATCAGACCGGGTGATCGGGATCAGCGCACCGCCATCGCCCGCCGGGTCATCGGGCCTCGGGCGGAACGCACTCTGCACCGCCCGGATGCGCCTGGTCCCCTCGTCGGCCCGTCACCTGCGCGCCGACCTCGCGGGAACCGACGCCCTGAGCCACGAGTTGGGCACGGACGTGCCCGGGGAGTGGCCACCCGAGCTCATGGCCGCGGACCGCGAGACGCTCGTGACGCTGCTCGACGGCGACCCGACCGCCGTCGGCTGGTACCCGTGGTACTGGATCGCCCACGACACCCCGACCGTCGTCCTCGTCGGCTTCGGGGGCTTCGGCGGGCCACCCACAGACGGGATCGTCGACCTGGCGTACTCGCTGCTCCCCGGCGGGCAGCGCCGTGGCTACGCCACCGAAGCCGTCGGCGCCCTCGTCGCCTGGGCGTTCGGCACCGGACGCGTGCGGCGCGTCGACGCGGAGACGCTCCCGCACATGACCGCCTCCGTGAGAGTCCTGGAGCGGAACGGGTTCGTACGCGCCGACTCGAGCAACGGCTCAGGCGTTCTGCGCTTCACACGCGACGTGCACACCCTCTGACGTCGCCGTTCTAGGCGACGAGCGACCCCACCGCAGCGGCCATCACGACAAAGCCGATCACCATGTAGAGGACGGTGCGCGCGACGGGCGCCTGGGCGAGGTCGTCGTCGCTCTGGTGGGCCGACGGCCGGGCACCCCCTCGTCGCCGGCCGGCAGCGGCAGCGGACCGGTCGGAGCGCCGACGGATCAACGCCAACCCGTTGCCGACGAACAGCGCGGCGCCGAGGGCGGCGAGCAGCTGGACGAGGAGGTCGTCGTAGAAGTCCACGCTGGAACGCTACGCCACCGCGCCGATGCTTCCGGAGTCGCGCCGCGTTACCCGTCCAGCGGGTATCCCTCGAGTAGAGCCGCGATCTGTTCGGGCGTCGCCGGATCAACGGCGACGGCCGTCCAGGTCTCGGTCACGTCGGGGCGGATCGACACCCGCGCGAGAACCGTGCCGTCGTCGTCGAAACACGTCTCGGTGAGGGTGCCGACCTGCATCAGGTCGGCACCCTCCTCCCCGGTCCCGTCGGTCGCGCTGTCGGATGGCACGACCTGGAAGCACCGGGTGGGGCGACCGAGGAGCGTCGGGCCCTCGGCGATCCCGACGGTGAGATCCCCGGTTTCGGGGTCGGTCCGCCCGGTGAGGCTGTCGACGTCCTGGGCGGCACGTTCGTCGTACGGCCCCACCGTCTCGGGCGGACGGCACTCCCGGACACCTTCGAAGTTCGTGCACGAGAACTCCTCGGTCCCGCGCCAGTAGGTGAGGCCGCTCGACGTGGCGACGATCTGCTCGTCGGCGAGCGTGACCTCGGACTGCTCCTCGGCGAGCACCACCTCGCCGTCCTGGAAACGCTCGTACGCGAACGTCGTGGCAGTGCCCGGCTCCAGGCTGCCCGCGTGCAGGGCCAGGAACTCCTCGCGTGTGCCGGGCTCCACCGTGACCTGCTCACCCGACAGCGGTGAGTCGAGGCTGTCGGCACCGTCGTCACTGTCGGTGCCGCCCGATGACGTGCACGCCGCGACAAGAGCCAGGCCGGCCACGGCGACCGCCACCGCGGGTCTTCGCGGGAACCGGATCAGGAGACGGCGGCGCGCTCGCGAAGCGCCTGGGACACGGCGGTGGCGACCGCCGGAAACGCTGCTCGGGCCCACACCGCATGGCCCTCCGCATTGGGGTGGAAGAGGTCGGGGGAGAACAGCGACGGGTCCCGGAAGGCGTCGCCGGACACCTCGCGCACAGGAGCCCGGATCACGCCGTCGACGCCGGAGGCCACGCGTCCATGGACCGCATTGGCGGCGCGACACCGCTCCCCGGCGATGGCACCCAGGGGGAAGGGCAGTCGCGGGCAGTCGCCCAGGTCGCCGACCCCGGCGAGAACGACGACGGAATGACACGTTCGCAGTTCTGTGACGATTCGCGTGAGCAGTGTCTCGAGTCGACTCATGGAAGTTCCGCGCAGGGCGTCGTTGGCGCCGACGGAAACGATGGCCACGTCGCCACGCTCCGACGTGGCGTCCACGAGTTGCCGCTCCACGACGTCGCGCACGCGCGATCCGCTGACAGCGTGGTTCACGATGTCGATGCAGTAGGTGCTCGACAGGCGGCGTGCGACCTGCCGGACCCAGATGTCGTCGGGATGGTCGAGGCCGGGCGCCGTGATACTGCTGTCGCCCAGGAGCGTGAACCGGACACGGGGATGAGACGGATCGCCGATCGTGCCCGACGGGTCGAGCTCGTCGAAGGAGGGCAGGTTTCGGTGATTGACGTACCACGCCTGGAATCCGAGCGCCGCCATCGCCGCGGCCGGAACGCCGACAGCGACGGCGCGGGTCGGTACCCGCGGAATCCTGATCACCGGCCGCCTGAGCTCGGGCATTCGGGTAGTTTCGCAGATCTGTGCGGCTGCTGGTGGCGGACTGCGAGGTGGAGTACGACGGCCGGCTGGGAGCGCGCCTCGCACGGGCGCCGCGCCTCATCATGTGCAAGGCGGACGGCTCGGTGGCCGTGCACTCCGATGCCAGGGCCTACAAGCCTCTCAACTGGATGACCCCGCCGTGCACCGTGACCGACACCGACGACGGCATGGTCGTGCGCAACGCCAAGGGCGAGGAACTGCGCATCACGATCCACGAGGTGCTCTTCGACCACAGCACCGACCTCGGGGAGGACCCGGGCCTCGAGAAGGAGGGTGTCGAAAAGGAGCTCCAGGCGCTCATCGCGGATCGCGTGCAGCTGCTATGCGACGGCTTCGAGCTGGTACGCCGTGAGTACCCGACCGACATCGGCCCCGTCGACCTGCTGTGCCGTGACGGCGACGGGCGCACCGTGGCCGTGGAGATCAAGCGTGTGGGAGAGATCGCGGGCGTGGAGCAGCTCGTGCGCTACCGGGAGCGTCTCGACCTCGACCCGGCACTCGCCCCGATCCGCGCCATGTTCGTGGCGCCCGAGATCAAGCCACAGGCGAAGGTCCTGGCCGACAGCCGCGACGTCGACTGGGTGGAGGTCGACCTCGATCTCCTCCGCGGCACCGACGACGGATCCCTGCGTCTCTTCTGATCCTCAGCTCAGGTCCTCAGCCGAGGATCTTGGCCTTGGCGGCGGCGAACTCCTCGTCGGTGAGAGCACCCGAGGCGTGCAGCGTGGCGAGCTCCTGGAGCTTGGCGACGTCGTCGCCACCTCCTGACGAGGGCGCTGGCTGCGCTGCGGCCTGCTGCTGGGCCGCCTGGTCCTCGGCGGCCTGCTCACGGCGGTCCATGCGGCGGTTCATCCGGCGGCTGGTGCGCCGCGACGTTCGACGTGATGTCCGGCGCATGCTGCGTCTCAGGGGTGGCATCGGGGACTCCTCGTTCGGAAGACAGAAAGAATAGGGGGTTAGTCGCGGGCCATGTTGGCGAACTGGGTGAACTGCGGGATGAAGGCGAGGCGCACCGAGTCGGTGGGACCGTTACGGTGCTTGCCCACGATCACCTCGGCGATACCGCGGTCCTCCGACTCGGGGTTGTAGATCTCGTCGCGGTAGATGAAGCAGACGACGTCGGCGTCCTGCTCGAGTGACCCCGACTCACGCAGGTCGGCGAGGACGGGGCGCTTGTCGGTGCGGTACTCGAGCTGGCGGTTGAGCTGCGAGAGCGCGAGGACGGGTGTCTCCAGCTCGCGGGCGAGGATCTTGAGGCTCCGGCTCATCTCCGACACCTCGATCTGGCGGTTCTCGGCCGTCGCGCTGCCGCTCATCAGCTGGATGTAGTCGACCACCACGAGGCCGAGGTCGCCGTGTCGGGCCTTGATGCGCCGGGCCTTCGCCCGCATCTCCATGACCGTGCAGTGCGGGTTGTCGTCGATGAGCAGGGGCGCCTCGGCCAGTCGACCGACGGCGTGGGAGAGACGTGTCCAGTCGGCTTCGGGGATGTTGCCGGTGGCGAGCTTCTTGGAGTCGACACGCGCCTCGCTGGCGAGGAGGCGCTTCGTGAGCTCGAGGTGCCCCATCTCGAGTGAGAAGAAGAGAACGGGACGCCGCTGGGTGAGCGCGACGTTGCGTGCCGCGCCGAGTGCGAGTGCCGACTTCCCCATCCCGGGGCGTGCGGCGAGGATCACGAGCGCCGAGGGCTGGAGGCCGAGCAGCACCGAGTCGAGGTCGTCGTAGCCGGTGGGCACACCCGTGATGTCGCCCTCGTGGCCGTAGAGGTACTCGAGCTGGTCGAGGGTGTCCTCGAGCGACGTGTGCAGGTCGACGGGGTCGGTGACACGGCCACCGGCGACGTCGTAGACGAGCGACTCGGCCCGGTCGAGCGTGTCGCTCACGCTCTCGGTGGAGACGTAGCCCATCTCGGCTATCTCGCCGCCGACGGCGATGAGACGCCGCATGAGCGCGAGCTCACTGACGATCGCCGCGTAGTGGCCGGCGTTGGCCGACGCCGGCGTGTTCGCCTGGAGCGCCACGAGCGCCGACTTGCCGCCGACGGCGTCGAGGAGCCCGACGCGACGGAGCTCCTCGGAGATCGTGACGGGATCGACCGGCTCGCCCTGGCCGTAGAGGGCCATGACCGCCTCGAACACGTGGCCGTGCGCGGGCTTGTAGAAGTCGGAGGTGCTCAGGCGTCGCTCACCGGCGGCGGTGATGGCATCACGTGAGAGGAGCATCGCTCCGATGAGCGACTCCTCCACCTCGATGTTGTGGGGCGGAGTGCGCAACCCGTCGTCGCGGCGCCGGCGCGCGTCATCTAGTGCCTGGACCACCGTGCTCCCCCCTTCTGGAATCCCCGGGCCGGGCGTCGATCGTGACAGAGGTGCCCTGTGGGGAGTAAGTGGTGAAACCCCGATTTTTTCGGGGATTCTCCTGTGGACAACTGCCCGGTTTCTCCACAGGCCCGTGGACGACACATGGACACGATCATGCGTGACGGGTGTGACAGCTACGGGGAGGGTCGCCCGTGCTCTCAGCCGACCACCCCGTTTCGTGCAGGTCAGCGGCTCGTCGGTGCGCGAGCTACTCCGGGTAGAACGGTCGGCGACCCTCTCGGAAAGCTGCACGGGCCTCGTCGAGGTTGGGTGTGCGACCGGCGAGGAGCTGGGTGCGGTTCTCGAGATCGACCGCAGCCGTGAGGCTTCCCACCTCCAGGTTCGCCCACAGCACCTCCTTGGTCATCATGATCCCGAACGGGCTGAGGTGCGTCATCTGCTCGGCGGTGTCGAGCGCAGCTTCGAACGCACCGCCGTCGGGCATCACCCGCGAGACGAGACCGATGCGCTCGGCCTCGGTGGCGTCCACCTTCCGGCCGGTGAGGAGCATCTCCGAAGAACGCGACGCTCCGATCAGTCGCGGAAGCATCCACGTGGCACCGAGCTCAGCGGACGTGAGGCCGTTGACGACACCGGCTCCGCAGAACACGGCCGACTCGTCGGCGTAGCGGATGTCGGCGCCGAGGGTCATGCACATCCCCCCGCCGTAGGCCGGTCCGTTGACGGCGGCGATCACGGGTTGGGGCAGTGACCGCAATGCGGGCACGATGCCCGACATGTAGGCCATGGCTCTCATCCCCAGACGCGCGAGGCCGAGGCCGTCGGCGTTGGGGATGTCACCGAAGTCCTCGAGCTCGAGGCCCGAACAGAAGCTGCGGCCGCTGCCGGTGAGAACGACGACCCACGTGTCGTTGTGCTCCCGGACCTCGTGAAGACGCTCGTAGAGCTCCCCGACCAGATCGAAGCTCATGGCGTTGAGGTTGGCGGGGCTGTTGAGGAGGACGACGGCCACATGTGGCCGCGGGTGTTCGAGGGTGACCAGGGCCGAACTCACCACGGAGCCCACGGGACTACTCCGCCACGACCTCGACGGTGATGACGGTCTCGACGTCGGGGTGAAGGCGCAGCTTCACCTCGCTCGTACCGAGATCCTTGATCGGCTCGTCGAGCTCCAGCTTCCGGCGGTCGACGTCGACACCACTGCGTTCCGAGAGCACCGCGGCAATCTCGGTACTGGTGACCGAGCCGAAGAGCTTGCCTTCTTCGCCGGCGCGGGCCGCGACGGTGACCGGAGCGGCCGAGAGCGTGGCGCTCAGCTCCTCCGCGGCGGCGCGTTCCTTGGCCTCGCGGATCTCCCGGTTGCGCTTCATGGCCTCGGCCTGACGGACCGTCCCCTTCGTGGCACGCATCGCGAAGCCCCGAGGAAGCAGATAGTTGCGGGCGTAGCCGTCGGCCACGTCGACGAGGTCGCCCTTGCGGCCCAGGTTCTCGACGTCGTCGCGCAGGAGGACCTTCACGACTCCTCCCCGTCGTCGTTCCCCGACGGTGCAGCCGGTGTCTCCGGGGCCTCGGGTGTGTCGTCGGCCGGTGTCTCCGGAGCCTCGGGTGCGACCTCGTCGGCGGCGCCGACCGTGACGCCCTCCACGTTCTCGACGGCGCCCGTGTCGACCGCATCCGGATCGGTGGTGGCCCCGTTTGCGTCGTCACCCGCTCCGGGTGGCGGCGGCGGTGACGACGGGGTGGGTGGTGCCGAGTCGTCACGCGCGTCGCGGTCGCGGCGGCCCTTGCCCCCCCGCTTGGTGACCTGGCGGACCTGGTAGGGCAGGAGCGCCATCTCGCGCGCCACCCGGATGGCACGGGCCACCTGTCGCTGCTGCTGGGCGTTGTTGCCCGTCACACGTCGGCCCCGGATCTTCGCCCGCTCCGACATGAAGCGCCGGAGCAGGTTGACGTCCTTGTAGTCGACGTAGGTGATGTTCTCCGTCGTGAGGATCGAGACCTTGACCTTGCGGGGCTTCAGATCCTTCTTCGGAGGCTGTCTCTTGTTCTTCTTGCGTCCCATCGTGTTCCTCGTGTCGCCGTGACCGGGTGGCCGGCCGCTCTAGAAGGGCTCCTCGCCGAAGTCGTCGGCGGGCTTGGGGGCACCGCCCCCACCGCCCCCGCCGCCTCCGCCGGTGCCGCCACCTCCGCCCCCGAAGTCGCCTCCGCCCTTGCGGTCGTTCTTGGTGACCTCGGCGGTGGCCCATCGCAGGCTCGGGCCGATCTCGTCGGCGCTGATCTCCACGATGCTGCGCTTCTCGCCCTCGTCGGTCTCCCACGAACGCTGCTCGAGGCGCCCCGTGACGATGACGCGCGCACCCTTGGGCAGTGACTCGGCGACGTTCTCGGCCATGTCACGCCAGCACACGACGTTGAAGAAGCTGGTCTGCTCCTCCCACTCCTGGGTCTGGCGGTTCTGCCAGCGCCGGTTGACGGCGATGCCGAAGTTGGCCTTCGCCGCGCCGCTCGGGGTGAAACGGAGCTCGGGATCGCGGGTGATGTTGCCCACGACGGTGATGGTGTTTCCTGCTGCCATGATCGGTCCTCTCCGACGCGCCGTGCGCGCCTGACTCAGGGCTACTCCTCGGCCGCCGTCTGCATCGCCGCGGGGGGCCCGTAGGCCTCCTTCGGGATGCGCAGCACCTTGTGCCGGACGACCTCGTCTGCGAGGGAAAGTGATCGGTGCAGTTCGTCCATCGCCTCGGGCTCAGCCATCGCCTGGAGGACGACGTAGTAACCCTCCTTGCGGTGGTCGATCTCGTAGGCGAAGCGCCGTTTGCCCCAGTAGTCGACGTAGCCGAGATCAGCGCCACCGGTCTCGAGCTTCTGTCGACGGGACTCGACGTCGGACCGGATCTGCTCCTCATCCAGGTCCGCGTCGAAGATGACCATGACTTCGTACGGCCTCACGCCGCACCTCCTCTGGACCGTCCCCGCCCGTGGGTGGGGATGCGGGCTCCCGGTCGTCGCGGTGTCTGTGGCCCGAGGGCCTCGGCGCCGGCGCCGGGAGCAGAAACGTCTGTCGGGCACCCCTTCGGGTACCGAGGCCGTGAGGCTAGCAGCACTCCCGTACCGATCCAACACCCACTTTGATGCGTCCCTCAGGTCCGGATAGCGCGCTCCACGGACGCATCAAACGCCGAGGGGGCCGGAGGGGAGGTGGCCGGCCGGGGTCTCCACGGCGACGAGGAACTCGGCGTCCGACGGGTAGCCGGGACAGGTGGCGTCGGTGCCGGGGCAGGGCACCATCTCGAGGCGGTTCACGACGTCGCCGGTGCCGTCGTAGAAACCGATGTCGAGAGGGATGGTCGTGTCGGCCATCGTGAAGGTCGCCTCCGTCGGCTCGGCGTACACGAAGGCCATCCCGTCGTAGTCGCCCAGATCATCGACGCCACGCAGACCCTGCGACCGCTGCTCGGGTGTGGTCGCCACGAGCAGCCTCAGCGACTCACCGCCGATCGTCACGCCCGCCTCGCCGAACTCCTCGAAGGGGGCGGCGGCCTCCCCGGAGACAGCGACCGCCCCCGCGTCGTCGGTGCCGTTCGCACACGCCGACGCCCCGAGCAGGACAGCGAGAGCAACGAGCAGTGCGACGAGACCAGCGGGGCGGCGGGCTCTCAGGCGTCGACCCCGAGATCGGACGTCGTGGGGTCGTACAGACCGAGGGCCTCGGCCATGTCGTCGGCGAGGTGGTAGGTCTCGTCGGCCGACGGGAACCGTCCCGCCCGCACGTCGTCGGCGAACGCCGCCACCGCCTCGGTGCCCGCCGCGCCGAGCTCGGCGTAGCGACGCACGAACTTCGGCGTCATCCGGTCTTCGAGGCCGAGCAGGTCGTGCATGACGAGGACCTGACCGTCGACGTGGCGCCCCGCGCCGATCCCGATCGTGGGAACGTCGACCGCATCGGTGACGACCCGCGCCACGCCGTCGGGGACGCACTCGAGCACGACGGCGAAACATCCGGCCTCGGCGAGGGCGACAGCGTCGTCGACGATCCGCCGGGCGTCGTCGAGCTGCTTGCCCTGCACCGTGAAGCCGCCCAGGGCGTGCACCGACTGGGGTGTGAGGCCGAGGTGGCCCATCACGGGGATCTCGAGGTCGAGGATCGCCTCCACCGACTCGAGCCTCTTGGCACCCCCCTCGAGCTTCACGGCTTCGGCACCCGCACGCACCAGAGTCGCTGCGTTGCGCACCGTCTCCTCACGTGACACGTGGTAGCTGAGCCAGGGCAGGTCGCCGACGACCATCGGGGAAGGGTTGGCGCGCGCGACCGCCGCCGTGTGGTGTGCCATGTCGTCGATCGTGACCTGGAGGGTGTCGTCGTAGCCGAGCACGACCATCGCCACCGAGTCGCCGACGAGGATCATGTCGACACCCGCGGCGTCGGCGATCCGTGCCGTGGGCGCGTCGTACGCCGTCACCATCACCAGGGGGGTGTCGTCGCCCTTGCGCGCGCTGATGGCCGGTGCTCCCGCTGAAGCCATGGCACTACCTCCACCGTCCGGGGCACATACGGCTCCCGGCAGCACTCCTCAGGCTAGTTCCCACAGGACGCCGGCACCCACTTCGACCGGGGATCCAGTGATCTCAACCGGCGTGGCGGCGTCCCATGAGGTGGCGCTGCACGAGGTGGTTCCACGAACAGTCGATGCAGACTTCAACGACGTAGCGGGCGAACTCGTCGACGGACGAGCCGAGGCGCTCGAGCTCGCGGGCGTGACTGATGCAAGTGCCGTTGGCGCGCTTCAGCCCGTCGCCGTACACGTAGGAGACGTGCCGGAGCCCCCGGCCACCGCACACGGGGCAGACGGCGTCGGTGTGGGCCCCGATGTGGCGGGCGGCACGCAGGAGCTCGGGGTGGGCGTCGCACACCTCGTCGCGACTCAGCTCCCCCTGGCGGAAGTCGCGAAGCACCATCCGCTTGGCGAGTGCGTAGTCGGTCGACGGCACGTGGGCAGTGTACCGGTGGCGGGGCGATACCGTGCGGGGGTGCGCAGTGTCGACGAGCTGACCGGGGAGTACCTGGACCGTCTCTGCGACGCGTTCCCCGTGACGGCAACCGCTCTGGGCCGACACGAGAGGGACGGTGAGCTCGGTGGCTACGACCCCACCGTGTTCGACGAGTTCGCGGGTGATCTCGCCGGGCTCCTCGCCGAGCTCGCCGCGTACGTCGACCCGACGATGGGCGGTGACGCCGACCCTGGCCACGACGCCGAGGCCCACGCGCTTCACGGCGTGGTGAAGACCCGGCTGCTCGAGATCGAGGAGGAGCAGCAGTGGCGCCGCAACCCGGCGGAGGCCGTCGACACCGCTCTCATGGGATGTTTCTCCCTCATGCTGCGCGACTACGCGCCGGCAGCGGAGCGACACGAATCGCTGCGCTCACGCCTGGCCGCCATGCCGGGGTTCCTCCACGACGCCCGTGCCACGTGGTCGGACGTTCCCGCGCTCTGGGCCGACACCGCGGCGGAGTCGGCGCGCGCCGGCGCGTCGTTTCTCCGAGAGGAACTGCGCGCGGCACTCGGCGACTCGCCGTCGGCCGGCGCCGTCCTGGCAGCCGCCGAGCCCGCAGCGAAGGCACTCGACGACACGGCGACAGCCGTTGACGCGATGCCGACGATCGACGGTGGATGGTCGATCGGTGAGGAACTCGTCGCCCGGCACCTGCGCGTCGAACACCACCTCGACGACAGCCCATCGGAGATGGAGGCCCGCGGCCTCGCGCTCGTCGACGAGACCGTTGCCGCGCTGAAAGACCTCGACCCCGACTGGCGCGCCACGCTGGCGGCGACGAAGAACGACCACCCGGCGGCCGGGGAACTGGTGAACGGCTACCGCACCGAGATGGAGCGAGCTCACGAGTACGTGCGCGAGACCGGGCTCGCTCCGCTGACCGACGCTCCGCTCGAGGTGCGACCGACCCCGTCGTTCTGGGTACCCGTGCTTCCCTACGCGGCCTACGACCCGCCCGGGCCGTTCGAGTCGGACCAGAGCGGGATCTTCTGGGTCACGGTGCCCGACGGCGACGCTGCCCCCGAGCGCCTCCGGGGCCACCCCCGCCCCGGCATGACGGTGACGGCCGTCCACGAGGGCTACCCCGGGCACCACCTCCAACTCACGCACGCCAACGCGCACGCCTCACTCACACGGACGATCGCCGACTCCACGCTCACCATCGAGGGCTGGGCCTTCTACTGCGAGCAGATGCTCGCCGAGGTCGGCTACTACGGCGACGACCTGCCCCTGCGTCTCTACCAGCTCAGGGACCAGCTCTGGCGCGCCGCACGTGTCGTGCTCGACATGCGCCTGCACACCGGCGACATCTCCTACGACGACGCGATCGACTACCTCGTCGACGTGGCCGATCTCGAGCGTCCCAACGCCGAGGCGGAGGTCCGCCGCTACACGAGCACCCCCACCTACCAGATCTGCTACGCCATCGGGAAGGCCGAGATCCTGAAGATCCGCGACGAGAGGCAGCGTCGCGACCCGGCAGGATTCGACCTCGGGGCCTTCCACCGCGAGCTCCTCGACTACGGCTCCATCGCCGTGCCGCTGTCCGCCACAGCGATGCTGGGCGCCTGAACCGAGACGCCGCAGCGCCGGATGGACGGCAGCTGCGCCGCGTTTCCGGCACAATGTGCGCATGGCCGACAACACACAGAGCTGGGACCGCATCGCCGCCGCCTACCGCGCCGACCGGAAGTGGCCCTCCGACGTCGTGCACTACGGCCGCTCGGTGCCCGACGAGTCGGAACTCCGCCTGATCGGTGACGTGGCGGGGAAGCGTGTGCTCGACCTGGGCTGTGGAGGCGGTGAGTCGGCGGTCGCGCTCGCCCGCGCCGGGGCGCACGTGACGGGCGTCGACGGCTCCTCCACGCTGCTCAACCACGCCCACGCCCTGGCGACCGAGAACGAGGTCCGGGTCGAGTGGCACCACGGCGACGCCGCCGATCTGGCGTTCCTCCGTGCGGATTCCATCGACACGGCGCTCAGCGTCGGTCTCCTCCCCGAGATCGAGGACATCGACCGTGTTCTCCGTCAGGTCCACCGCGTCCTGCGCCCGAACGGTGCGTTCGTGTGCGCCTACCTCCACCCGTTCGCCGTGGCACTCGGGCTCGAGGACGGCAACACGCCGGTCGGTGGCTCGCCGGTTCTGCGCCGACCCTACGGTAGCGACCTGCCGATCGTGGTGGAGCGCTTCGGCGCCAGCTTCGTCCTCCATCCCCGAACGACCGCCGACATGTTCGCCGCGTTCACACGTGCCGGATTCCGCGTCGAGGTCCTGCTCGAGGAACCGAGCGGAACCAGCACCGCGACGGCACCCACCACGATCATCTGGCGGGCCCGCAAGGAAGGCATGTAGCCCACTCAGTCGTCGCCCACGGGCTCGCCGGGTGACGACGCCGGGATCCCGTGCTCGGTCGCCCACGTGTCGAGCAACTCGTACGCGCGGTCGTCGTCGATCGGGCCCTCGTCGAGGCGGATCTCGAGTAGGTGCTTCAGCGCGCGGCCGACGTCGGGGCCCGGCTCGAGGCCGAGGTGCCGCATCACCTGCTGACCGTCGAGCGGTGGCCTGATGGCGTCGATCTCCTCCTGGGCCCGGAGCTCGTCGATGCGCTCCTCGAGCTCGTCCATCCGGGCCGCGAGCGTGCGCGCCTTGCGCTTGTTGCGCGTCGTGCAGTCGCAGCGCACGAGGTGGTTGAGGTCGTCGAGCAGGGGACCTGCGTCGCGCACGTAGCGACGCACCGCTCGGTCGCTCCACCCCATCCGGTAGGTGTGGAACCGAAGGTGGAGGTAGATGAGGTCGACGACCTCCTGCGTGAGTTCCTTGGGGTACTTGAGCGCCCTCATGCGCGCTTCGGCCATGCGCGCGCCGACCACCTCGTGGTGATGGAAGGTGACACCCTGCGGCCCGAAGTCGCGGGTCGTGGGTTTGCCGATGTCGTGGAGGAGCGCTGCGAGCCGCACGCGTAGCTCTGGGTCAGTGTTGGCGACCACGGCAATGGTGTGGGCCAGCACGTCCTTGTGTCGGTGGATGGGGTCCTGCTCGAGACGCATCTCGTCGAGCTCGGGGAGGAACTCGTCGGCCAGGCCTGTCTCCACCAGGAACCAGAGCCCGGGGGACGGGTCGTCGACCACGAGGAGCTTTGAAAGCTCGTCACGGATCCGTTCCGCGCTCACGATCTCGAGGCGTTCGTGCATCCGCTCGACGGCGTCGACGAGCGCGTCGTCGGGAATGAGGCCGTAGCCGGCGATGAAGCGCGCCGCTCTCATCATGCGCAACGGGTCGTCGCCGAAGGAGATGTCGGGCTCCATCGGCGTGCGGAGACGCCTGGTCGCGAGGTCGACCGCGCCCTCGAAGGGGTCGACGAGCAGGGGGTCGGGGAGCCGCACCGCCATGGCGTTCACG
This sequence comes from Acidimicrobiia bacterium, assembly GCA_041394025.1. Lineage (NCBI taxonomy): Bacteria > Bacillati > Actinomycetota > Acidimicrobiia > Acidimicrobiia bacterium. Next base: position 65,165 of record JAWKJA010000004.1, read on the forward strand.
GTGAAGTCGCGTCGGCTGAGATCGGTTTCGATGTCGTCCGCGTAGGCCACCTCGGGCTTGCGGCTGTCGGGCCTGTAGACCTCGGCACGGAAGGTCGTGACCTCGAGGCGGTGACCGTCCTTCTCGCACCCGACCGTTCCGAAGCGCTGACCCTGGAGCCACATGGCGTCGGCCCAGTCGCCGAGCAGCTCGGCGACGGCGTCGGGTCGGGCGTCGGTGGCGAGGTCGACGTCGCCGCTGTCGCGATCGAGCAGGGCATCGCGCACCGAGCCGCCGACCACGTAGCACTGGTGGCCCGCGTCGGTGAGCCGGCGCGCGGCCTGCTGTGCCGGAGCGGTCTCCTCGAGCAGTGGCGCAAGGCGCGGCGGGACCTCGGGTGCGGTCATGGTCGCATCATTGTCGCGGTCGCACCCCGGCACCGGTGGATTCTCAGAAAACCGGGACAAAGCCGGTGGTACTGTCCCGTCAGGAGGTGGCATGGACTTCGACTCCCCCGACACGTGGCGCTGGATCTGGCTGGGTGTCGCCTTCTTCTTCACCGCCGGCGAGATCCTCGCGGCGGGAACCTTCTTCTTCCTTCCGTTCGGTATCGGCGGCGTCGCCGCGTGTGTCAGCGCCTTCGCCGGCAACAGCGTTCTCACGACCTGGATCGTGTTCACGGTCACGTCGGTCGTGTTTCTCGCCGCGCTCGTCCCGCTGGGCCGACGCCTCGACCGCTCCACCCCCGGCGACGGCGACCCCATCGGCGCCGGCCGGTGGGTCGGACGCCTGGCAGTGGTCCTCGAGGACATCCCGGCCGGGCCGAGCACCTCCGGCATGGCCCGCGTCGACCGCGAGGAGTGGCGCGCGGCATCGGCCGACGACCGGCCCATTCCCGCCGGTGCGACCGTCCGCGTCGTGAAAGTCGACGGCACACGGGTGATCGTCGAGCGAGCCGACGACACCCCTGCCGAGGAGAACCCCACCGGGTCGGCGCCACCGGCGTAGCGACCACCTGACCCCCGAAAGGACACCATGGCCGCCGTCATCGTTCTGCTCGTCCTCGCCGCACTGCTGTTCATCGTGGCGGCGTCGGGCGTCCGGATCATCCGGCCCTACCAGCGCGGCCTCAAGGAACGCCTCGGTCGCTACCACTCCACGATGGAGCCGGGGCTGCGGCTGATCATTCCCTTCATCGACAAGCTCGTGAAGGTCGACATGCGCGAGCAGGTCGTCGACGTCCCTCCCCAGGAGGTGATCACCGAGGACAACGTCGTGGTCACCGTCGACGCCGTCATCTACTACGAGGCCACCGACCCGCGGCGTCTCGTCTACAACGTCGCCAACTTCCGCCTCGCCGTCACGAAGCTCGCCCAGACGAACCTGCGCAACGTGGTCGGCGACATGCAGCTCGACGAGGCGCTCACGAGCCGCGACACGATCAACACGCGTCTGCGCGAGATCCTCGACGACGCCACCGACAAGTGGGGCGTGCGCGTGGTCCGCGTCGAGATCCAGCGGATCGAGCCGCCACCCGACGTCGTGGCGGCGATGCACGACCAGATGAAGGCCGAGCGGCAGCGCCGCGCCGTCGTCACCGAGGCCCAGGGGACCCGCGAAGCCGCCATCACGCGGGCCGAGGGTGAGAAGCAGTCGGAGATCCTCGAGGCGGAAGGACGCAAGCAGCGCCAGATCCTCGAGGCCCAGGGTGAGGCGGAGGCCATCGAGCGCGTCGCCGACGCCGAGCGCTACCGGCGCCAGACCGTGGCCCAGGGTGAGGCCGACGCCGTGCGCAACGTCTACGGCGCCATCCACGAAGGTGACCCGACCCCCGACCTCGTGGCGATCAAGTACCTCGAGGCCCTCCAGGCCGTAGCCGACGGACGCGCCACGAAGATCTTCCTCCCCGCCGAGATGCAGGGACTCTTCGGAACGGTTGGTGGCCTGGCGGAGTTGCTCACCGGCAACGACGGCGACGGGGACGACGACGAGCCCCGCGCCCCCGCAGGCCCGAGAGCGGCGGTGCCGCCCCCGCCCCCCGGCATGCCCGGTGGCCCACCCGGGGAGTAGCCGTTATCGACTCCGAGGGCGACCCACCGAGCGAACCGCCGACCGCTGACCGGAACACACCGGTGTCGGAGCGGGCCCGCATGCTCATCGCACTCGAGCACGAAGCCGAGCCGTTCCCCCTCGACGTCTTTCCCTCGCTCGACGAGCGCTACGCCGAAGCCGGACCGACGATGTATCCCCGCGTCGCTCGGCTCCGGGCACTGCTCCGCGGCGCCCGGTGACCGGAGCGATCGTCAGCCGGTCTCGGAGGCGATGGCGTGGATTCCTCCGAGCAGGAGGTCGACGAGACTCTCGAAGCTCTCGTCGACTCCCTGGGGAAGGGTGAAGCCGTCGCCCACCTCGAGCGCCACGAAGCCGTGCAACGCGCTGCGTAGTGAGCGCGCGGCGTGGACAGCGACATCGCCGTCGAGCCCGTAGTCGCGCAGCACGTCGGCGATGAGCTCGATGATCGCCCCTGCGGCGCTCTCCGTGCCCGCGTCTGGGTTCCGGAGCGCGCGCAGCAGCGTCTCGTACAGACCAGGGTGCTGCTGGGCGTAGAGACGGTAGGCCAGAGCGAGCTTGACCACAGCAGTGTCGCCCGAATACCCCTGGGTGGCCGCCCTCAATGCCTGGGCGAGCTCACGGAAGGCCCGGTAGGTGAGAGCCGCCCGGAGGGCGTCCATCGACGACACCCTGTTGTAGAGGGCGGCCGGCTCGACGCCCATCTCCTCGGCCAGGCCGACGAAGGTGAGCTCGTCGAGGCCCTGCTCGTCGACGAGCTTCGCTGCGGCATCCATCGCAGACCCGCCGGGACGCGCCGTCGACTCCGATGTCGCACCCCGGTTGGCCGACTCCGAACTCACAGCTGTCACGCTCCGGTGGCGAGCCTCGGTTGCTCGGCGCTCGCGTAGTCTTCATGCATTCTATGGACCACCCACTCGATCTCCGGTCACCCGCACCCTGTCACGGTTCGCGGTCGCTGTGACGACGACCAAGTCGAGCATCGGCTGGCGGGAGTGGGTCCACTTCGTCGACTTCGGTGACGTCGCCGTCAAGGCCAAGATCGACACCGGCGCACGAACCTCGGCGCTGCACGCCTTCGGCATGGAGGAGGTCGAGGTCGACGGTATCCGGCGGGTTCGCTTCGAGATCCACCCGGTGCAGAAGCGGGCCACACCGAGCGTTCCCGTCGAGGCAGCGATCGTCGACCGGCGTTCCGTGCGCAACTCCGGCGGCATTGTGGAGCACCGGCCCGTGATCGAGACCGTCGTTCGGCTCGGCGAAGTGACCTTCCCCATCGAACTCACCCTCACGCGTCGCGATGAGATGGGGTTCCGGATGTTGCTCGGCCGCAGCGCGGTCCGCAGGCGCTTCCTCATCGATCCCGGTCGGTCCTTCCTCACGAACAGCACGACACCGACCACCCGGAGCCGATCGTGAAGATCCTCGTTCTGTCCCGCAACCAGAAGCTCTACTCCACGAAGCGTCTCGTGGAGGCCGGTGAGCAACGGGGCCACGAGATCCGCGTCGTCGACTACCTGCGCCTCTACATGAACATCACCTCACTGAAGCCCGCCGTCATCTTCCGGGGGGAGCACCTGGAGGTCTACGACGCCGTCGTCCCGCGCATCGGCGCGTCGCACACCTTCTACGGAGCGGCCGTCGTCCGCCAGTTCGAGATGACGGGGACCCGACCGGTGAACGAATCGCAGGCCATCACCCGCAGCCGCGACAAGCTGCGCTCGCTACAGCTCCTCGCCCGTGCCGGGATCGGGCTCCCCGTGACAGGCTTCGCCAACTTCACCGGCGACATCGACGGCCTGATCGACGCCGTGGGGGGAACGCCCGTCGTCATCAAGCTCCTCGAGGGCACCCAGGGGATGGGCGTCGTGCTCGCCGAGACCCGCAAGTCGGCCAAGGCCGTGATCGAGGCGTTCCGGCAGCTCGACGCCAACATCCTCGTCCAGGAGTACATCGCGGAAGCGGGTGGGAACGACATCCGTGCCTTCGTTGTCGGTCGCAAGGTCGTCGCCGCCATGCAGCGCACGGCCGCCGAAGGCGAGTTCCGGTCCAACGTGCACCGGGGAGGCACGGTCGAGAAGGTGAAGCTCACGCCCGAGGAGCGCAGCACCGCCGTCCGCTCCGCCCGCACGATGGGGCTCAACGTGGCGGGTGTGGACCTCATGCGGTCGAACCACGGGCCGGTCGTCCTCGAGGTGAACTCGTCACCCGGCCTCGAGGGCGTCGAGAAGGCGACCGGTGTCGACGTGGCGGAGAAGATCATCGAGTTCGCCGAGCGCCAGGCGAGGCCACGGACCGCCGCGAGGAAGCCGCCGGAATGACCCCTCCCGATGCGGCGACCGACACGGCGCTGACCTTCGGGGGGACACACGCTCCCCGAGGTCGTCGCACCGACGTCGAGCTCCCGGTGGCCCGGCTCCCGACCGGCACGTGGATGTCGCTCCCCATCGCCGTCGTCGCCGGTTCCGCCCCGGGGCCGACCGTCTGGATCAGCGCGGCGATCCACGGCGACGAGATCAACGGGGTCGAGATCTGCCGTCGCGTCCTCGACACGGTCGACCCCGGATCGCTCACCGGAACCCTCATCGCGGTCCCGGTGGTCAACGTGTTCGGATTTGTGGAAGGAAACCGCTACCTCCCCGACCGGCGCGACCTCAACCGCTCGTTCCCCGGGTCGCGCCGTGGATCGCTGGCGTCGCAGCTCGCGCACCTTCTCCTCACCGAGGTCGTCGACCGCTGCGAGCTCGGCATCGACCTCCACACCGGTTCGAACCACCGCTCCAACCTGCCCCAGATCAGGGCGAACCTCGACGACGCCCGGACCCGCGAGCTGGCCGCCTACTTCGGTGCACCGTTCGTCCTCCACGCGCAGACTCGCGACGGATCACTCCGGGCGGCCGCGACCAAGCGCGGCGTGCGCGTTCTCCTCTACGAGGCGGGGGAGGCGGAACGCTTCGACGACGACGCCATCACCGTGGGTACGCGGGGTGTGCTCTCGGTGCTCGACATGCTCGGGATGACGACGGGTCTCGGCGAGCACGGCCGTGACGTGCTCGAGGCGCGCCGGAGCCGCTGGCTCCGCTCACCTCGCGGGGGAATCCTCCGGTTGGGTGTCCACCTCGGCGACACCGTCGAGCACCGCCAGACGATCGGCGTCGTCACCGACGCCCTCGGCGTCGAGGAGTCGGTGATGCGCTCACCGGTGCCCGGACTCGTCATCGGCGCCACCAACCATCCCCTGGTGGGGCGCGGCGACGCCGTCGTTCACATCGCCGAGGAACCCGCGCCTCTGGAGATCTGATGCACCGGGGACGGCTCCGTCGCCTGGTCGTCGCCGCGGCGGTGACGACGCTCATGGCCACGGGGTGCGCGTGGAACTTCGAGACGCTCGACGGTGCGGGGAGCGTGAGGCCCGGCCACACCGTCAACGACGTCGGGGAGTCCACGGCCGCGAACCTCTACGGCACGAAGCCCAACGTGTACTACCGGGACGCCGACGACGGAACGCTCCGTCGCGCGGCCTACAACGGAACAGCGTGGGTCTTCGAGACCCTCGACGGCCTCGGCGGCCTCCCGGGAAGCACGACGAACCGCGTCGGCTCCCACAACGCCGCGCTGGTGGTCGGTGCGACACCGCACGTGTTCCACTACGACGAGGATGCCCACTCGCTGCGCCACGCCTGGTTCGGCTGATCCGCGTTCCGGCAGAGCGCGCGTGACATCGTGGGTCGTACGCTGCGAGGGGAGCTCGGGAATGCGCCGTATCAGAACACTCGGTGTCGGACTGGCTGTCGTGGCACTGCTCTCGACGGGCTGCGTGTGGAACTACGAGACCCTCGACGGCCCGGGCGGCAAGCCCGGATCGTCCACAGAGGTCCAGGGTTTCTTCAGCTCGGCCGTCGTCTACAACGGGGCGCCCCACGTCTTCTACGCCGGCCGCGCCGCTGGGACCAACTGGGTGCTGCGCCATGCCTACTGGAACGGCTCCTTCTGGGCCTTCGAGACGCTCGACGGCCTCGGCGGGAGGCCCGGGCACACCAATAACCACGTCGGGAGGGGAACGTCGGCGGTCCTCTACAACGGTCGACCGCACGTCTTCTACGACGACGAGACCGACCACGCGCTCCGACACGCCTACTGGAACGGCGTCGCCTGGGCCTTCGAGACCCTCGACGGCAACGGCGGTGGAGGAGGCCGCACCACGAACGACGTCGGGGCGCAGCCCTCCGTGATGCTCTACAACGGCCGGCCCCACCTCTTCTATCCCGATGGTGACGACAACTCGTTGCGTCACGGCTACTACAACGGAGTGGCCTGGGCGTTCGAGGTCCTCGACGGTCTGGGCGGCCCGCACGGCCGTACGACGAACATCGTCGGGAGCTACCCAGCACCGCTTCTCTACAACGGCCGGCCCCACGTCTTCTACTACGACGGCACGGTCGCTGCCCTGCGCCACGCCTACTGGAACGGATCATTCTGGGCCTTCGAAACCCTCGACGGCCCGGGCGGGCGGCCCGGCAGCACGGTGAACGCCGTCGGCAAGTTCGGCTCCGCCGTCGTCTACGGGAGCCGCCCCCACGTCTTCTACAACGACAACGACGACGACTCCCTCCGTCACGCCTACTACAACGGTGTCACCTGGGCCTTCGAGACCCTCGACGGCACGGGCAGCGTCGTGCCCGGGCACAGCAACGCCAAGCTCGGCTACGACACGGCCGCCACGCTCTACGGCGGTCGCCCCGACGTCTACTACGGCACCGACGACTCGCTGCGCCGCGCGTACTACGACGGCTCGGCGTGGGAGTTCACGAACATCGACGGCCCCGACAGCTCGCTTCCCGGTCACACGAACGACAGTGTCGGATACGAGAACTCCGTTGTGGCTATCTCCGGGAAGATCCACGTCTTCAACAGGGACTTCACGACCGGCGCCCTCCGCCACGTCTGGTTCGGCTGACCCCCCGCCGACGTCGGCCGAGCCAATTCCGCCGTTCGCTACAACGGCCGACCCCACGTCTTCACCCGCGACAACACGTTCGGTGACCTCCGCCACGCGTACTGGAACGGCCTGTTCTGGGCCTTCGAGACCCTCGACGGCTCGGGCGGGCCCCACGGTCGCATCCTCGCCGACGTCGGATGGTCGAGCGCCCCGGTCATCTACAACGGCCGGCCGCACGTCTTCTACGAGGACCGGACGAACGGCGACCTCAGGCACGCCTACTTCACCGGAACGGCGTGGGGGTTCGAGACCCTCGATGGACGGGGCGGACCCAACGGGCGCATCAACGGCAACGTAGGCGGAGACAACGCTGCGATCCTCTACAACGGCCAACCCCACGTCTTCTACCACGACGGCGGCGGCGCGAATCTGCGCCACGCCTACTACAACGGACACACCTGGGTCTTCGAGACACTCGACGGGGCGGGCGGACCCAACGGCCGCATCAACAGCTTCGTGGGCGACCACAGCGCCGTCGTCCTCATCGACGGACGGCCCCACGTCTTCTACAGAGGTCTGCAAACCCCCCGGCACGCCTACTACAACGGCCTGTTCTGGGCCTTCGAGACGCTCGACGGCGAAGGTGGGCCCCACGGGCGCACCAACGCCAATGTGGGGGCGTTCAACGCGGTCGTTCTCTACGGCGGCCGCCCGCACGTCTTCTACCAGGACGCCACAAACCGCAATCTTCGTCACGCCTACTTCACCGGCACCGCGTGGGGTTTCGAGACGCTCGACGGCGCCGGCGGGCCCAACGGACGCATCGTGGCCGACACCGGGTTGACCAACGCCGCCGTTTCCAACTGGGGCCGGCCCGAGGTCTTCTACTACGACCGGACCGGCGGAAACCTGCGCCACGCCTGGTTCGGCTGACATCCCGTTGCGGCTCTCCCTCAACACCGCACCGTCGCGCACCGATAGAGAGGTCGTGCATTCTCGTTGGACGCGCCCTCGCTCCCTGATCGTCGGGATCGCGCTCGTAGCGCTCGTCGCGACCGGGTGCCGGTGGAACTTCGAGGTCCTCGACGGTCACGGTGGCGCTCACGGCAGGTTGAACAACACGACCGGTGGCTACAGCACCGGAGTCGTCTACAACGGCCGACCCCACGTCTTCTACTACGACTACGTCGACGAGACGCTCCGCCACGCCTACCACAACGGCTCGTTCTGGGCGTTCGAGACCCTCGACGGAAACGGGGGCGGGGCGGGGCGCGTGAACTCTGCCGTGGGCTTCAACCCCACGGCCACGGTGTCGGGAAACCGGCTGCGCGTCTTCTACTACGACATCGACGCCAAGGCGCTCCGGCACGCCTACTACGTCCCCGGCGGCGGGTGGGGGTTCGAGACCCTCGACGGCAACGGCGGTCCGAACGGCCGCACCATCGCCGACGTGGGGCGCTTCGGCGCGGCGCTCGACTACCGGGGGAGGCCCCAGGTCTTCTACTACGACTTCACGAACGGCCTGCTCCGGCGGGGGGAGTGGACCGGGCACACGTGGATCTTCGAGAACTTCGACGGTGACTTCAACGGGGCCCGGGGTCGAATCAGCGCCGACGTGGGCGACGTGACCAACGCAACGGCCGTTTACGACTGGGTCCCCCACGTCTTCTACTGGGACCGGACCGACGGCTACCTGCGTCACGGCTACTGGGACGGTGCCAACTGGCAGCGGGAAACCATCGACGGGAACGGCGCCGGGAACGGACGGGTGCCCTGGGACGCCGGCCAGTTCCCGAGCGTCGTGATGTACAACGGGCGGCCCCACGTCTTCTACCAGGACACGCACTTCAGCGACCTTCGCCACGGCTACTACGCCGACGGCGCGTGGTTCTTCGAGACACTCGACGGTCACCGCAACGGGCCGAACGGGCAGACGAGCTCGTCGGTGGGCGACTACTCGTCGGCGACCCTCGTCGGCGGAAAACCGAACGTCTTCTACAACAGTGCCGGGGAGAGCACCCAGCGTCGTGGGTGGTGGACCGGCAACGAGTGGCGGTTCCAGACCTTCGACGGGATCGGTGGACCCGACGGGCAGGTGAACCACCTCACCGGGTGGGACAACGCAGCTCTTCGCTCGGGCGGCACGCCGCACGTGTTCTCCTACGACCCGACCGCGGGAACCCTGCGCCACGCCTGGTTCGGTTGAGCCCCGACGTCACGACGCTCGCCGTTGGCCTGAGTTCACCTCGGGCGTAGCGTCGTGTGGCGTCGACGGGGAGGCGCTCGTGAACCGCGTGAGGGTGTTGTCCACGACCGTTGCCGTGGCAGCCTTGATCGCGACGGGCTGTGAGTGGCACTTCGAGACACTCGACGGCAACGGCGGGCCCAACGGGCGCGTCATCGCGGATGTCGGCGAGCACACGACCGCGGTCGTCTACAACAGTCGCCCGCACGTGGTCTACTTCGACGACGTCCCCGACACTCTCCATCACACCTGGTTCGGCTGATCGCGAGCGCGTCGACGGTCGGACTGGGAACATCGGCGCCACGACGAACGACGTGGGCTCCACCAGCTCCGGCACGCTCATCGAGCGACCCGGCGGAGGCACGCAGGACCCACACGTCCTCTACTACGACCGGACCAGAGGTGAGTTGCGACACGCCTGGCAGGGTTGCCAGATCGGTGGTTGCACCTGATCCCGGATTGACGAGACAACGGACGCCGCCGACAATCTCCACCCCGGCAGGTTCGGTTGATCGGGTCGGATCAGGACCGGTTGGCGCGCTTGTAGCGACGTACCGCCACCGGAGCGAACACCGCCACGATGATCCCGATCCAGATGAGGCTGTAGAGCTCGGGGTTCTGGAGTGACCACACGTCGGGGACGGGCGCGTCGGGCGGCAGGTTTCCGAAGAGCTCACGCACCGCCTGGGTGACCGCCGACACCGGGTTCCAGTCGGCGAACGTCTGGATCGGCTCGGGTAGCGACCCGGCCGGCACGAACGTGTTGGCGATGAACGTGAGCGGGAAGATCACGAGGAATGTCGCGTTGTTGACCACCTCGACGCTCGGGACCAGTAGCGCCACGTAGGCCATGATCCACGACACCGAGTAGGCGAACAGTAGGAGCAGGGCGAACGCCAGTGCCGCGTCGAGGACGGACCCGCGGATACGCCAGCCGACAATCAGCCCGGTGATCGTCATGATCGTGACCGTGAGCATGTTGTAGATCACGTCGCTCGCCGTGCGCCCGGCCAGAACCGCCGAGCGGGCCATCGGCAGGGAGCGGAACCGGTCGATGATGCCCTTCTGCATGTCCTCGGCGATACCTGCGCCGGTGAAGGTGGCACCGAACACGACGGTCTGCGTGAAGATCCCCGCCATGAGGAACTCGCGGTAGTTGCCGCCGGGGACGACGATGGAGTTGCCGAACACGTACGAGAACAGCAGCACGAACATGATGGGCGAGAGCAGCACGAACACGAGGACCTCGGGGACGCGCTTGATCTTGATGACGTTGCGCTTGGCGACCGTGGCAACGTCCGACACGATCTGAGCCCGGGTGCTCACGTGACAACCCTCTCCGCGCCCCGGTCGCCGCGATGCTGCTCGTCTCCGGCGGGGTCGTTGGCCTCGTGCTCGGCGACATGGCCCGTCAGGGTCAGGAACACATCGTCGAGCGTGGGTCGGCGCAGACCGACGTCGGCGAGCTCCACACCGTCGGCATCGAGGCCCCGGAGAGACTCCATCAGATCGGAGGCCCCACGGCCCACGGGCGCCACGACCGTCGCAGTCCTCGTGTCGACCTCGACGTCACCGGTGGCGACACGCTCCACGACGCGTCGGGCCGTCTCGAGCTGCGCCGTGTCCACCACGGTCACCTGGATCCGCTCCCCTCCCACCTGGGCCTTGAGCTCGCCGGACGTACCCCGGGCGATGGCGTGGCCGTGGTCGATCACGAGGATCTCGTCGGCGAGCTCGTCGGCCTCCTCGAGGTACTGCGTTGTCAGGAGGAGCGTGGCGCCGTCGGCGACGAGACCCTCGATGAGCCGCCACAGATCGGCGCGACTGCGCGGGTCGAGCCCTGTGGAAGGCTCGTCGAGAAAGAGCACGGGCGGGTGGGCCACGAGTGCCCCGGCCACGTCGAGGCGCCGGCGCATCCCGCCCGAGTACCCCTTCACCGGGCGGTCAGCGGCGTCGGCGAGGTCGAACTCCTCGAGGAGCCGGCGTGCACGCTCCCGCGCCTGTTTCCGCCCGAGGTGGTAGAGGCGCCCGATCATGTCGAGGTTCTCGAACCCGGTGAGAACCTCGTCGACGGCGGCGAACTGACCCGAGAGCCCGATGCGGCGCCGCACTTCCTTGGGCTGTGTACGCACGTCGACGCCGGCGACCGTGGCCGTCCCCTCGTCGGGCTCGAGCAGCGTCGTGAGGATCGACACCGCCGTCGTCTTGCCCGCGCCGTTCGGACCGAGAAGGCCGAGGATCGTGCCCTCGGGAACGTCGAGGTCGAGACCGTCGAGCGCGACGACGTCTCCGTACCTCTTGACGAGCCCCTCGGCGTGGATCATCCCGGCCATGGAGCGCCACAGTAGATGGCCCTGCCCCGGGGACCCGCCCGATTCGCGGAAGCTCAGGCGGTCGTGCGCTCGCGGTCCATGGAGGAGGCGATGAGGCCGGCCTGCTCGATGGCGAGGCGCAGGTCGTGGGGGTGCGACGCCATGCCGAGGGCGTCGCGCAGCGACACGAGCTCGTCCTTGAAGAGCTGGAGGATGCTCTGGTCGAAGGTCTGCATGCCGTAGTACTCGCCGTCGGCGATGATGTTCTCGATCTCGTGGGTCTGGCCGGCGTTCACGATCTTGTCGAACACGCGGCCGGTGTTGACGCAGACCTCGACGGCGGGCACGCGTCCCTCGCCGTCACGTCGCTCGATGAGCCGCTGGCTGACGAGCCCGCGCAGGGAGCCTGCCAGGGTGTGGCGCACCTGCTGCTGCTGGTGCGGGGGGAAGAACTCGATCACGCGGTCGATCGACTCCTTGGCTCCGATGGTGTGCAGCGTCGAGAAGACGAGGTGGCCCGTCTCGGCGGCCGACAGGGCAGCATGCACCGTCTCGGGGTCGCGCATCTCACCGATGAGGATCACGTCGGGGTCCTGGCGCAGCACCCTCTTGAGTGCGGTGTGGAAGTCCTCGGTGTCGGTGCCGATCTCACGCTGGTTGACGATCGAGGTCTTGTCGGGGTGCAGCACTTCGATGGGGTCCTCGATGGTCACGATGTGGCGGCGCTGGGTCTCGTTGATGTGGTCGATCATCGCCCCGAGCGTCGTGGTCTTCCCCGACCCGGTCGGGCCGGTCACGAGTACGAGCCCTCGCGGCTCACCGGCGAGCCGTTCGAGCACGGGTGGCATGCCGAGCTCGGCGAGGCTGGGGATCCCCGACAGCACACGCCGCATGACCACCCCGACCGAGCCGCGCTGGCGGAACACGTTCACCCGGAACCGGCCGACACCTGCGATGGCGTGCGCGAAGTCGGCCTCGTTGGTGGCGTGGAACTCCTCGGCGCGCGACGGCGGCATGATGGCGAAGGCGACACGCTCGGTGTCGGCGGGCTCCATCGGCTCGAACTCGGTGGGTACCAGGTGGCCGTCGATGCGCATGTAGGGCGGCGAGCCGACCTTCAGGTGGACGTCGGACGCGTCCTGTTCGACGGAGTGGCGAAGCAGATTCTCGAGGTCGAGCACGGTTCCCCCGCGACGTGAGCGTTCACAGGAGCTATCGACGTTTCGGGCCCCGACCTGAACCGATCCGGCCAACTGTCACGATCAGTGGGCGAACAGCCGAAAACGACCGCTATCCGTGGGAATCGAGTGCCTCGCCGTGGACCTCCCGTGCGGCTGCCACCACGTCCCGGCCCGGGCCCCCTCCGGTGGCCGGATCGTGGGGCGGCTCCGTCGCCCCGGGCACGAGGGCTGCGGTCGTGACGGCCACCGAGTCGACGAGGGCCTCCTCGTCGTAGCCGCCCTCGAGGTAGGCGACGGTCCGCCCGGGGGCGAGGGCGGCGACGCGTGCAGCGAGAGCGGCGAAGTCGCCCGACGACAGCATCAGGCCGGTGAGCGGATCGGCGCGGTGGGCGTCGAAGCCCGCCGACACCAGGACCCAGTCGGGGTCGAAGTGCTCGATCAGGGGTTCCAGGACCGTGTCGAAGGCCTCGAGGTAGACGTCGCCGGTGGCGCCGGCGGGGACCGGAACGTTGCAGACCGTTCCGGCGGCGTCCTCTCCGCCGGTCTCATCGAGTCGGCCGGTGTGGGGAAAAAGCGGGAACTCGTGCACCGAGCAGTAGAGGACGTCGGGGTCGTTCCAGAACAGGTCCTGGGTGCCGTTGCCGTGGTGGGCGTCCCAGTCGAGGATCGCCACGCGCTCTCCCACCGCCGTGAGCGACGCCGCGGCGACCGCCACGCTGTTGAGGAGGCAGAAGCCCATCGCCCGCGAGCGGCCGGCGTGGTGACCGGGTGGTCTCACCGCGAGGAAGGCGGCGTCGCCACGGCCGCCCCGCAGGAAGTCGATGGCCTGGAGGCCCGATCCCGCAGCGTGCGTGGCGGCGGTCCACGAGTCGACGCCCGCCCGCGTGTCGGGATCCACCATGCCGCCACCCTCAGCGCAGAATCGTTCCATCGACGCCAGATACGTGGGATCGTGGACGCGTGCGAGCTCCCGAGGTGTCGCGGCACGGGGCTCCAACTCGACCCGTGCGTCGCGGAGGCCGGCTGCGTCGAGCCCACGCGCCGCGGCGTCCAGCCGCGCCGCACGCTCGGGATGCCCGTGACCCGTGTCGTGGGCGGCGAACCACGGGTCGGAGGAGACGAGCAACACGCTCGGAGCGTACCGCCGCAGCACAGGTACGCTCGCTGACGGCACCCCTGTGAAGACACATCGTGGCACCCCCATCGTGACGACACAGACACTGCGCTGGCGAGGCGGCTGGGTACGTCTCGGGACGTGGCGCGGCAGCGACGGCCTCGCGTCCCTCACCTTGGGCGCGGAGTCACCGCCGAGCCCCGAGTTCGTGGGTGAGTGCATCGAGCGACTGCGCGAGTGCGGCTACACGTCGGTGGTCACCAACGCCCTGACCGCCGCCGACTCGCTCCCCTTCGTCGACGCCGGCTTCCGAGTACGTGAGCGCCTTCACCTCCTGGCCCACGACATGGCCGACATCCCTGAGCCGCACATCGCCACCCGCAGAGCACGCCGACGCGACCGCCCCGGCGTCCTCACTCTCGACGCGGAGGCCTTCGAGCCGTTCTGGCGGCTCGACGCGCAGGGCCTCACCGACGCACTTGCCGCCACACCGAGCTCCCGGTTCCGTACCATCCGTGAGGACGAGGGGATCACGGCCTACGGGATCGCGGGGCGCGCCGGGCGCCAGGGCTACATCCAGCGCATCGCCGTCGACCCGTCCCACCGTCGCAGCGGTCGTGGACGAGCGCTCATCGCCGACGCCCTGGTCTGGCTGAACGGCCGCGGTGCCCGCCGCACCGTCGTGAACACGCAGGAGAGGAACACCGGCGCCTTCCTGCTCTACGAGGCGTGCGGATTCGAGAAGCTCCCGGTCGGCCTCAGCGTGCTCGGGCGCGACCTGTGACCGCGTCCGGGCGGAGAGCCGGGAAGGCCGGCGTCCGGCTGGCCGTCGCTGTCGCCGCCGGAGCCGCTCTCGCGTCGGGCCTCCTCCAGCCCTCCCCCGCCACCGCCGGCGACGACACCGGTGAGGCGGTCGACGGCGTCGTCGGCACGATCGCTCTCGTCGACCAGCCTCCATGGGTCGAGCTCGGGGGTGCCACCGAGCTCGTGGTCGCCGTCAACGGAGCGACACCCGACACCGAGATCGCCGTCACAGTGCACCAGGCCACCACGTCGGGGACAGGGTTCGCCGAGACCCTCTTCGGCGACAATCTCGGGTCCACTCTCGGCCAGATCAGCATCCCGCCCGCCGACCTCGAGGCCGAAGGGGGCGGCCTCCGGATCCCCGTTCTCCTCGACCCAGCGCTACCGAGCACGATCTCGTTCCCGGCCGTCAGCCTTCCCGGCGTCTACCCCGTCGTCGTGGAACTCCGCGACCCCACGACCGGGCTCGTCGGGGACGGCTTCATCACCTATCTCGTGGTTGCCGACACCACGGCCGCCGGGGCTGTGGCCGAGCAGCTCCGCGTCGCGTGGATCTGGCAGCTGGTCGCCGATCCCACCTTCAACGCCGACGGAGCACCCGACGAACGCGTCGTGTCGGAGTTCCGCTCCGACGGGCGGCTGGGCCGGATCGCCACTCGCGTTCCGGACCGCACCGACGTAGCGGTGACCCTGGCCCCGAGCCCGGAGACCGTCGAGTCATGGGCGACCCTGGCGACCGCCGACGAGGACTCCGACGGCTCCGGGGCCACGCTCGCCGGTGCTCCCTCCGGTGGGAACGGGTCGTCGACGACGACCACCACGCCGGCGGCCATCACGCCCGGCCTCGATGCGATGCTCGAGGCGGTTCGCGGCGGCCAGCAACTGCTCAGCGGACCGTTCGTCCCGGTGGATGCCCCGTCCCTGGTGTCTGCAGGGATGGCTCCCCAACTCGACCAAGAGCTCATCGCCGGTGCGTTCAGTCTCGGCTCGACCTTCTCGGTGGGCGTTGACCCGGAAACCGCGGTCGCTGTTCCTGTCGACGACGCCGCGGTCTCCGCTCTCACCGGGACCGCCATCGAGCGACTGGTCGTCGAGTCCGATGACCTCACGCCGGTCGAGGAGCCCCTCACGCCCGCGGCCCCGTTCCTCCTCGACGCCGACGGGACGGTCGCGTCGGCAGCGATGGCGAACAACGCGATCCGCGACCTCCTGGAGGGCGACAGCCCCCCGGCGCTGAAGGCGCAGCGGTTCCTCGCGGCCCTGTCATCGGTCGCCTTCGAGCAGCCCGGCGTCGCCCGCGGCATCGTCCTCCTGTCGCCACAACGCTGGAATCCCGACGCGGCGACGCTCGAGGCCGCCCTGGCCGGACTGACCGCCCACCCTCTCCTCGAGACGACGTCGATCGACGGCTACTTCGATGCCCTGCCGGTGGACACCTGGGACGAGGAGGACGAGCCGGTCGTCCGCCACCTCGAAGGCTACGACCCCCCTCCTCCCAACGTGACCACGAGCGAGCTCGGGGCGGCCACGAGTGATCTCCGGGGCCTCAGCTCGCTCGTGGATGATGACGACCCGCGGATCAGCGCCGGTGGCCGGAACATCCTCGTCTCACTCACGTCGTTGTGGTCGGGTGGGGAGGGACGCGCCCGCGCCCGTGAGGAACTCGACGTCATCCACGCCACCGCCGCCGAGGTCACGTCGCTCGTCACCGCGGCCAGCGACCAGACCGTCACGATCACGGCCCGGCGCGCCGATATCCCTGTGACGTTCCGGAACAACGCCGACGAGCCGATCGAGGTCCTCGTCCACTTCGAGAGCGAGAAGCTCCTGTTCCCCGAGGGGGACGACTTCCTCGTGGAGCTCCCGCCGCGCAGTAGCACGAAACGCTTCGAGGTGGAGGCCCGCACGTCGGGAACGTTCCCCCTGGTCATGACGGTCACGTCGCCCGACGGTCGCCTGGAGTTCCAGAGCAGCCGACTCACGGTCCGCTCCACGGCGTTCACCGGTGTGGGGCTCGTCATCACCATCGCTGCCGCGTCTTTCCTCGCGCTGTGGTGGGGAACCCACTGGATCCGCTCACGGCGCCGAAAGCGTGCGGGGGCGGCGTGACGACCGAGCAGCCGCAGGTTCCCAGCGACCCGACCGAGACCGACCTCGACGTCGCTGAGGCCGAGGCGTTCACCACCGAGGCGGGCGGGCGGCGCCTCCTGCGCTCGAGCGCCGTGGTCGGTGCGGGCACCGCCCTGTCGCGTGTAACGGGGATGCTGCGGGTCGGGGCCATCGCCTTCGCTCTCGGTGCGACGGCCACGGCCGACACGTTCAACATCGCCAACATGGCCCCGGCCATCGTGTACGAGCTGATCCTCGGTGGCGTCCTGTCGGCCACGCTCGTACCGGTGTTCGTCGAGCACCTCGACGACGGCAACGACGACGCAGCGTCCGCTGTCACGACCGTCGCAATGGCCGGTCTCGCGATCCTCGCCGTGGTGGGCGTTCTGGCCGCGCCGCTCATCATGCGGCTGCTCGGGCTCCTCGCCGATGACGAACTGCGGTCCGATCAGTTGGCCCTCGGCACGAGCCTGCTCCGGCTCCTCATCCCGCAGGTCGTCTTCTTCGGCTTCGTGGCACTTGCCTCGGCGATCCTGAACGCGCGACGCCGTTTTGCCGCGCCCGCCTTCGTCCCGGTCCTCAACAACATCGTGGTGATAGCGGCGTTCCTGACCGTCGCCTCACTCGCCGGCGACGACGTGGGCCTCGACAGGGTCCGCAACGACACGGGCCTGATCCTCCTGATGGGGATCGGCACGACCGCCGGCATCGCCGCCATGGCCGGCGCCCTCTACCCCGCCCTTCGCTCCGCGGGGGTCCGTCTGCGGATCCTGTTCACGTTGCGGAACCCCGCGGTCCGAAAGGTCGCACGGCTGTCGGGATGGACGTTCGGCTACGTGCTCGCCAACCAGGCTGCGTTCCTCGTCGTGCTGATCCTGGCCTTCTCCCGCGAGGGCGAGGTCTCGGCCTACCAGTACGCCTTCATCTTCTTCCAGCTCCCCCACGGCCTGTTCTCGGTGTCGATCATGACGGCGATCACTCCCGAGTTCGCCCGCTCCGCGACACGACGCGACTGGTCGGATCTCCGCGACCGCTTCTCGTACGGCATGCGCTTGATGGGGTTCCTCGTCCTCCCGACCTCCGTGGGCTTCCTCGTCATCACCCGCACCGTCGACGCAGGTGCGTTGGCGTTCGGTGAGCTCTCCGGATCGTCGGCCGCGCTCACCGCCCAGACGCTGTCGTACTTCGCGATCGGCATGTTCGCCTTCTCGGCCTACCTCTACTCCCTTCGCGTCTTCTACGCGATGCAGGACACCCGCACGCCGTTCTTCCTGAACGGCGGGGAGAACCTGCTCAACATCGCTCTGGCGCTGGCCCTGTTCCCCTCGATGGGCGTCCGCGGCCTGGCCCTGGCGTGGTCGGTGTCCTACTGGATCGCCACGGCTGCGACGCTCGTCGTCCTCCGCCGGCGTCTCGGGCGCCTCGACGGCGGGCGCGTCCTGCGCAGCCTCGGTCGGATGCTGATCGGCTGCGCGGTCCTGGCGGTGGTCGTCTGGGCGGTGCTCGCCGGTCTGGGCACCGACGGGCAGGCCCGCGCCGTGGCGGTCGTCGGGCTCGGGATCGTGGCGGGAGCGGCCGCCTACTTCGCCGTCATGGCGGCGCTGCGGGCCGAGGAGACGGGCGGGCTCCGCTCCCTGGTGGCCCGTCGCTCCGCACGGCCGCGGGAAATCCCTACCGACGGGTAACTCCGCCGGCCCCTCGATGGTCGAAGCGCTGTACGGGGGCGTCGCGTGCCAATACCGTGGCGGGTGCCGAGATCCCGACGCCGACCCCGCCCGAGGAGGACTGAGCGTGGACATACGAGTCGTGACCGACAGCGCGTGCGACCTTCCCGACGACCTGGTCGAGAAGCACAACATCCGGATCGTTCCACTCACGATCCGCTTCGGCGATCTCGAGTTCGTCGACCGTTTCGAGCTCAGCCACGAGGCCTTCTGGGAGCGCTGCGCCAACAGCGACACCCTGCCCGAAACATCCGCGCCCTCTGCGGGCGCATTCGAGAAGGTGTTCACCGAGCTCTTCGACGACGGCGCCGACGCCATCGTGTGCATCAACCTTGCATCTCGTCTCTCCGCCACGATGCAGGCCGCCGAAGTCGCTGCTGCGTCGGTGTCGGAACGCGGGCACGTCGAGGTCATCGACTCGCTCAACGTGTCGCTCGTCCTCGGGAACATGGCGATCGTCGCTTCGGAGCGGGCCGCAGCCGGCGACGACCTCGAGGCTGTCATTGCCGCCGTCGAGAGCCAGCGGGAACGTGGGCGCCTGTACGCCACGCTCGACACACTCGAGAACCTGCGCAAGGGGGGACGCGTCGGTGGAGCACAGGCACTACTCGGTTCGATGCTGTCGATCAAGCCGATCGTCACGTTCGAGGACGGTGAGGTCACGCCGCTCGCCAAGGTCCGCACCCGCGGCAAGTCCCTGGCGTGGCTGGTCGACAAGGCCGCCGAGGAGCGGATCGACCACGTCGGCGTCCTGCACGCCGACGCCGATGATCTCGACGACTTCCTGGAGATGTTGCGTCCCGTCCTCCCGGGCCAGGACATCCTCGTCAGCACCATCGGTCCGGTGATCGGAACCCACTCCGGGCGTGGTGCGATCGGCATCACCTTCACGACCGGCGAGGAGTGAGCCCGCCGTCCCGGCGTTGCCCCGCGGGGACCACTACCGTCAGGACCCGTGGCTGAGAAGGTCTCCGTCGGCACGGTCCTGAACAACCGCTACCGGCTCACGCGGGAACTGGCCGGGGGTGGCATGGGTACCGTCTTCACCGCCGAGGACACACTGCTGTCGCGACCCGTGGCGGTGAAGGTCCTGCATGCCGACCTCGCACGTGACCCCGGGATCCGGGAGCGGTTCCACCACGAGGCGCTGGCCGCCGCGCGCCTCTCGCACCCCGGGATCGTCGCCACCTACGACACGGGAGACGACGACGGTGTGGCCTATATCGTGATGGAGCTGGCCGACGGCCAGACCCTGCGCGGGGCGATCGACGCCCGCGGAATGATGCCGCCGGGGGTGGCCGCCGACGTCGCCGCCCAGGTCGCCGACGCCCTCGAGGACGCCCACCGACACGGCGTGATCCACCGGGACGTGAAGCCCGGCAACATCCTCGTGCGCGCCGACGGCAGGGTGCAGGTGGTCGACTTCGGGATCGCCAAGGCCACCGGGTCCGCCGACCTCACCCGAACCGGCATGGTGATCGGTACGGCCCGCTACCTCGCTCCCGAGCAGGCACAGGGCCACGGCACCGACGCGCGCACCGACGTGTATGCCCTCGGGCTCGTCCTCTACGAGATGCTCACGGGCCAGGTCCCGTTCACCCGCGACACCGACATGGCCACAGCTGCCGCGCGCCTCACGAACTACCCACGCCCGGTGCAGGAGCTCCGCCCCGAGGTGCCGGCTCCCCTCGCTGCGGTGGTCCTCCGTGCGCTGGCCCGGGAGCCGTCGGCGCGCTACCAGAGCGCCGGCCAGTTCGCGGCGGCGCTGCGCGACGCCGCGGCAGGGCGCTCCCCCGAGTCGGCACCCCGACGGCGCGCCCCCACACCGGCGCCGCGCCCCGCCCCCCGGCCCACTCCCCACCGGCCGCCGCGCAAGCGACGCACCAACCCACTGGCGTGGTTGCTCGTCGTCATCGCCGTCGCCGGTGCGGCCGTGGCGATCGCATGGGCGGTCCAGGAATCGTCGACGAGCGACTCCCCGACGACGACCACGGTCGGGCTCGAAGCTCCCTGAGTCAGATGGGCCGACCGGATGAGGTCTCGAGCGCCGACACCGACGCGGTGCTGGCGACAGCCGCATCCGGTGGCGATCGCCGCGCGCTGGAGCTGCTGCTGGAGCGACACGCCGACCGTATCCACCGGCTGTGCGCCCGCATCGTGCGCGATCCCAGCGACACCCTCGACGCCGCTCAGGAGACGATGATCGCCGTTGCCCGCGGCATCGACCGCTTCGACGGCCGCAGTGCGTTCACGACCTGGCTCTACCGCGTGGCCACGAACGCCGCCATCGAGGAGACGCGTCGTCGCGGGCGTCGGCCCGTGCCGACCGAGGAGCCCCTCGACGTCCCGGCCCCGTCCCCCGGCCCGGAGTCGGCGGCCACCAGCAGGATCGACGTCGAACACGCCCTCGAGCGGGTGCCCGACGACTTCCGGGCGGCTCTGGTGCTTCGCGACATGGAGGAGCTCGACTACTCCGAGATCGCCGCTGTCCTGGATGTCCCGATCGGGACTGTCCGCTCCCGGATCGCACGGGGGCGACGTGCCCTGGCGACGCTTCTCGGGAACTATTCCAGGGATGGCGACGTCCAACAGGGGACGCACCATGACTGACACCGCGGCCATCCAGGCCCTCCTCGACGGCGACTACACCGCACCCGGCGTCGACGCGCTCCTCGACGAGGCGATCTCCGCCGAGCTCGACGGCGCCCTCGACGACGTCGCCGACGAGTGGGGCGCCGGGCCCTTCGCCCTCCGTGCCGCCGTGAGGGGCGCTCCCGACCACGACGAGCGCCGCGAGTCGCTCGTGTCGGCGCGCTCGGCGCTGGCCGGGGCTGCTCCTGTTCCGCTCGACGACGTCACGCGTCGCCGGCTCGTGTCGGGTGCGCTGCGCGAGACGGACTCCACCCCCGCTGCCGCGACGGCGGGCCACAGGCGCCCCGCAGCCCGCGTGGCCACGCTGAGCGCTGCGGCGGTGGCCATCTTCCTTCTCGGAATCGCCGGTGCTCTGGTGCTGTCCCAGCAGTCAGGCGACTCCGGCGACGACACTGTCGCCGGGAATGCCGACGACATGGCAGCCGAAAGCGCGCCGACCGAGACCTCGGATGCACTCACCGATCTCGGTGATCTCGGTGACGTGGCCGCGGTCGTGAGCGACAACGTCGGCGCGGCGCTCGTGCCCCTCGATGCCGAGGAAGGCGCCGTCTCCGACGGGACATCGGCCTTCGCACAGCAGGCACCCGAGCCCGAAAGCGACATCACGTCCTCCGACGCCGACTCCGAGGCCCGCTCGGCCACCGCGACCCCCGAGGAGTGCGCCGACCGGGTCGAGCGCACTCTCCCCCCGGACGGGGAGGCCGTCCTGCGCGCCACCGGCACGCTCGAGGGCGCCCCCCAGGTGGTGGTGGCCACCCGCTCCGGCCCGATCGTGACGGTGGCGACCGCCCCTCTCGACCGCTGCGACCTCCCCACGCTGCAGGCCTTCACAGTCGCCGACTAGCCTCCACGTCGATGAGCGACTGGACGGCCGACGCAGCCGACACCGTCGAGCAGGTCGTGGCGACGGTGCGCGACCGCACCGTGGTGCCGGCGCGCGCAGCCGCCAAGGCCGTGGTCTACGGCCTCCTCGTGGGCTTCTTCGTGTCGGTCGCCCTGATCCTGCTCGCCGTCGGTGCCTTTCGCTTCCTCGACATCTGGATCCCCGCCGGTGTGTGGGCCTCGTACCTCATCATCGGCGGAATCCTCGTGATCGGAGGTGTGTTGGCCTGGACGAAGCGTGGAACACCCCCCGCGCGGTCCTCCGAGGAGTCCTGAGCCCACATGCCCACACACAGCAAGGTCATCATCATCGGGTCCGGGCCCGCCGGTCTCACCGCGGCGGTCTACGCGTCGCGGGCCAACCTCGAGCCGCTGATGTTCGAGGGCATCGAGGCGGGTGGGCAGCTCATGCTCACCACCGACGTCGAGAACTACCCGGGGTTCCCCGACGGCATCATGGGCCCCGACCTCATGAAGAACTTCCGCGAGCAGGCGCTTCGTTTCGGGACCCGCATCGTGGGAGCCGACGTCGAGTCGGTCGACTTCTGCCAACGCCCGTTCCGGGTCACCGTCGACGGCGAGGACCACACGTCGGACGCCGTGATCATCAGTACGGGAGCCACTGCCCGCATGCTGGGCCTCGACTCCGAAAAGGAGCTGCTCGGCCACGGCGTGTCGACGTGCGCGACGTGCGACGGCTTCTTCTTCCGCGACAAGCCGATCGCTGTGGTGGGCGGCGGCGACAGTGCCATCGAGGAGGCGCTCTTCCTCACGAAGTTCGCGTCCCGCGTGACGGTCATCCACCGGCGCGACGAGTTGCGGGCGTCGAAGATTCTCGCCGAGCGTGCCTTCGCCAATGACAAGATCGACTTCATCTGGGACGCCACGGTCACCGCCGTCAACGGTGACGGTCGCGTCGAGAGCCTCGAGCTCACCGGCACGGTGACCGGGGAGACGTCGACGCTCGAGGTCGACGGTCTGTTCGTCGCGATCGGCCACGATCCGACCACCGGCCTCTTCGTCGGCCAACTCGACCTCGACGTCTTCGGCTACATCGTCACCGCGCCCGACAGCACGGCCACGTCCGTCGACGGCGTCTTCGCCGCCGGTGACGTCCAGGACCACGTGTTCCGCCAGGCGGTCACCGCCGCCGGCAGTGGTTGCATGGCCGCGATCGAGGCCGAACGGTGGCTCGAGGCACAGGGCGACCTCGGCTGAGCCGGAGTCCGGCGCCGGTCGGGAAATCCCGCGGCCGGTGCGCGAACCTTCCCCCCAGACCCACCCACCACCCCTTGCGAGAGGAAACCCTGTGTCTGACGGCATCGTGACCCTGACCGACGGCAGCTTCGACGAGATCGTCGGCTCCAGTGACACGCCGGTCCTCGTCGACTTCTGGGCCGAGTGGTGCGGGCCGTGCAAGCAGGTGGCGCCCGTCCTCGACGAGATCGCAGCCGACCAGGCCGGCAAGCTCCGCGTCGCGAAGCTCAACATCGACGACAACCCCGAGACCGCCCGCCGGTTCAACGTGATGAGCATCCCGACACTTCTCCTGTTCGAGGCCGGGCGGTCCGACACACCGGCGAAGCAGATCGTGGGCGCCAAGCCCAAGGGGGCCCTGCTCGAAGACCTCGCGGGTCACATCACTTGACCGATCCCATCTCGCCGGGCGACACGGGCGAGGCTGTTCGCGACCTCCAGGTGCGCCTCACGGGTGCCGGGTTCGACGTCGGTGAGGAACGCGGGGTGTTCGGAGCATCCACCGAAGAGGCGCTGCGCGCCTTCCAGGCGCAGCGGGGACTTCGCGTCGACGGGGTCTGTGGCCGGCAGTCGTGGTCGGCGCTCGTGGAGAGCGGCTACTCACTCGGCGACCGACTTCTCTACCAGCGGCTCCCGATGCTGCGCGGTGACGACGTCGGCGAGCTCCAGCGCCAGCTCAACGCCCTGGGCTTCGACGCCGGACGCGAGGACGCCATCTTCGGCGACGACACCGCGCGGGCACTCGTCGACTTCCAGCACAACGCCGCGCTGACGCCCGACGCAATCTGCGGGCCCACCACCCTCGACGAGCTCCGGCGGGTGGGATCGCTGGCCGCCGGCTCCGTGGCGGCCCTCAAGGAGCGTGAGGCGCTGCGCCGATCCCGCAACCTGCCCGGGACGCGTGTCTACGTGGTGTACGAGCCGGGGCTCGTCGCATTCGGTGAGTCGGTGGCGCGCGACCTCGCCCGGCTGGGTGCCGACACGGTGGTGGAAGGCTCGGCGGTCGACGAGTCGGAGGCGGCCGCGGCGGCGAACCGTTTCGAGGCGGGCGTGTGCGTGTCGCTGCGCTCGGGCGATCGTGCCGGGTTCCGGTGCTCCTACTTCGAGTCGGGCCGGTACCGCTCCGAGCCCGGCGTGCACCTGGCGGTACGGATTCTGGAAGAACTTGCCAGTTGTGGTTGGGGGAAAGGTGACGCCACCGGCCGGACCTACGCATTGCTGCGCGAGACTCGCATGCCCGCCGTGGTACTCGAGCTCGTGGAGTCGGGCGACGTGGACGCCATGGGTCGCCTCGTCGGCCACGCCGGCGTGCTGAGCCGCGCCGTGGCGCGGGGGATCCAGCGGGGCGTGGAGGAGCCCATCGAGGAGTAGACCGGGGCGACCGGCGCACTACTCGTCGTCGGTCATCCTGCGGTAGATCCGCTCCAGGTCCGCCAGATCGGAGAACTCGATCGCCACCTTCCCGCGCTTGGCGGTCATTGTCACGGTGACGCGGGTGTCGAGGTGGTCACCCAGCAGCTCCTCGAGCTCCAGGAGCCCGGGCGGGCGGAGCCGCTTGGTGGCAGGTGACGCCGCCGGCGCCGCGCCGGCGCTGTCCCCGTTACGGGCACGCACCGACTCCTCGAGGTCGCGTACCGACAGGTCGTCCGCAGCGGCGCGTCGTGCGAGCTGTTCCTGGAAAGCACGGTCGGGCGTCCCGAGCAGCGCCCGGGCGTGGCCGGCACCGATCCGGCGCTCCTGCACGAGCTTCTGGATGGAGGGCGGCAACTGGAGGAGTCGCAGGGTGTTCGTGACCGTGGCCCGCTTGCGCCCGACCCTCTTGGCGAGCTCCTCGTGGGTGAGGCCGAAGTCCTCGATGAGCGTCTGGTAGGCGGCGGCCTCCTCCATGGGGTTGAGGTCGGTCCGCTGGACGTTCTCGACGAGCGCCTGCTCGAGAGCGGCGGCGTCGTCGGACTCGCGCACCACGGCGGGGATCGTCTGGAGCCCCACACGCTTGGCGGCGCGGCAGCGACGCTCGCCCGCGATGAGCTCGAAGCCGTCGTCGGGGCGCGGCCGCACGAGCACCGGCTGGAGGACGCCCACCTCGCGGATCGACTCGGCCAGCTCGGAGAGGCGCTCCTCGTCGAAGTGCCGCCGGGGCTGGAACTTGTTGGTCTGGATCGCCGAGAGTGGGATCTCCTGGAGCCCGCCCGTCGCCGGCCCGCCCTCGGCCGGGATGAGGGCCCCCAGGCCCTTACCCAGCCCGCCCTGTCGTGCCATCGCTCACTTCCTTGGCCAGGTCCCGGTAGGTGGTCGCCCCCCGGGACGTCGGATCGAACACGATGATCGGCTGCCCGAACGACGGCGCCTCGCCGAGGCGCACGGTCCGGGGAATCACGGTCTCGTAGACCTTGGGTCCGAAGTGGGAGCGGACCTCCGACTCGACCTGCTCGGCCAGGCGGGTCCTGCCGTCGTACATGGTCAAGACGATGCCCCGGACGTCGAGGGTCGGGTTGAGGCTCCCCCGTACCAGGGTCACGTTGCGCAGGAGCTGTCCCAGACCCTCCAGGGCGTAGTACTCGCACTGGATGGGGACGATCACGTCGTCGGCGGCGGCGAGCCCGTTGATCGTCAGCAGCCCCAGCGACGGCGGGCAGTCGATGAGGGTGAAGTCGTACTCGTCCTTGACCGTCTCGAGGGCCCGGCGCAGCTTGAGCTCCCGGGAGAAGGCGGGGACCAGCTCGATCTCGGCTCCCGAGAGGTCGATCGTGGCCGGGACCAGATACAGGTCCTTCAGGCTCGTGGCCTCGATACAGTCCTCGACCGGGGCGTCCGACATGATGACGTCGTAGACCGAGCTCTGGAGGTCCCGGGCGTTGATACCCAGGCCGGTGGTGGCGTTCCCCTGCGGGTCGAGGTCCACCACGAGCACCCGGTAGCCCAGTTCGGCCAGGGCCGCGCCCAGGTTGACGGTGGTGGTGGTCTTGCCGACGCCGCCCTTCTGGTTGGCGATGGCCACGACCCGGGGGAGCTCCATCGGACCGAGGTCTCCGGCGACGCCGGCCTCCCCCAGGCCTTCGGATCCGGGGAAAGCCGCCTCCGCGCCGCTGTCGGGCCGCCCGGCGTCGGCACCCGTCGTGGCGGTCTGTCCCGGTGGTGGCGTCTCGGCTCCGGGCTCGCTCACGGGCGCGTCGTCGCTGACTGCGGGATCACGGTCCGCTCCGTCGGCCCCGGTGCCGTCCTCGGTGGCCGAGGCGGTGGGCTCGAACTCATCGGCCGGGCCGCCCTCCGTGGCCTGGTCGTCGCCGTCGTCGACGGGTGGGGCATCGACGCTGTGCCGGCGCAGCGACGCGAAGATCTTGCGCCCGCGCTTCTTGACCTCCTGGCCATCCTTTGCCATTCGCTCTCCCTCGCTGGCCCCCGCCGAGGCCTCGGCGGATGTTCCACGTGGAACCTGAAGTCCGGGTCGACACTCAGACGTTCCACGTGGAACGTCCGGTCGACGCATGCTAACCCCAGAGGGGTCGTCGCGCGGGGATGCCCCGGGCACGGGGAACCTCGTCGGGCAGCACCCCCACTCGGCCCAGGACTCGGAGGTGGGCGTCCCTCTGGTCGAGGGTCCCGAGATCCCTGAGACCCACTCGCTCGAGACCGGCCACCGGCCACCGGGCGGGATCAGGATCGGGTGGCTCACTCACCACGAGGAGGCCCTCGGCTCCCAGGAACGGCGAGCCGCACTCCGCGGTGACAGAGGGCGGGCCGAACGACCGGGCGGTCACCATCGCGAAGCGCTCCCGGAACTCGGGCCGGTGGGCGAGTTCCTCGGCCCTGCCCTCGGCCACGGTCACCCGCCCCGAGATACCGAGGCGGCTCACGGCGAGGCGCAGCCCTGCGCAGCGACGGGAGGAGGCCTCGAGCAGAACGGTCGAGGTGTCGGCCCACAGCGTCGCCAGGACGACCCCGGGGGGCCCACCGCCGCTGCCCAGATCCAGGAGTGACGGGGGCGGGCGCTCGACGCTTCGGGCGAAGGCGAGCGCATGATCGATGTGCCCCTCGGCGGGCCCGGGGCCGAGCGCACCTCGCGAACGGGCCGCGTCGAGCTCGGCGACGAGGAGGCGGCGGGCCGCCTCGTCGAGCGTCACGTCAGGCGGGGTGGATGACCACCCGGCGGCGCGGCTCCTCGCCCTCCGAGGAGGTGGTCACGCTGTCGTCGCCGGCCGCCACCCCATGGACGGTCTTACGGTCGGCGGCGTTCATGGGCTCCAACTCGTGGGACCGACCCGACTCCTTGACCGTGTCGATGAGCTCGTGGGTGAACTTCTCGAGGGCCTCACGGCGACGGGCCTTGTAGCCGCCCACGTCCACGCGCACGCGTGCGGCATGGCCACCCGTGCGGCGCTGGAGCACCGTGCGGGTCAGCTCCTCGATCGCCGAGATCGTGGCCCCGCCGGGCCCGACCAGCAGGCCAAGCTCCCCTCCCTCGACGCTGACGTAGACGACCCGGTCATCGTCGTCGGTGTCGACGTCGATGTCGGCATCCACCTCGAAGGCGTCGACCAGCCCCTCGACGAAGTCCTCGGCGATCTCCGCCTGCTCGTCGATCGGAACCGTCTCCTCGTCGCGCTCGTCGCCGTCGCTCACCGCTTCTCCTCCTCGTCGACCCCGACCGGCCTTCCCGTCGGGGTTGTTGCCGCCTCGACCCTTCCCGGTGCGGGCGTCGTCCTTGCGGGAGCCGCCCGTGGCCGGGCTGTCCGCACGGGCCCCCCGACCGCCGCCACCGGAGCGGCCGCGTCGCCGCCTGCCGGCACCGGTCGGGGCCCCGTCGCCCGGAGACTCCGCTCCGGCGTCGGGGCCGCGCGTGCGGCCCTGGCCGCTGCCGCGCTCGGCTTTCGGGCGGCTGGTCCCGCCGTTTCCTCCGCCACCCCGGCGCCCGCCCTTCGCGGCGTCGCCCTGTTTCGAGGAACGGTTCTCGCCGCCACGCCGGCCGCGGCCGCCCGAGCGGCCGCCCCGGTCGCGCCGGGTCTGGGGCTTGTCCCGCGACACCGGTTTGACCCGGGCACGCACGCGTGCCTCGTTGCGACCCAGGAGGCCTCCCAGGCGCGCCTTTTGCACCTCGACGACCTCCCACTCGGCCTCGTCGCGATGCACACCCAACTCGTCGAGCGCCCGGTCGAGCGCCTCGTGCTCGGTCGACGCCGTGATCTCGATCCATTCCATCGGTCTACGTCCGTTTCTTCCTGGGGGGCCGGGAGTCCGGTGAGCCGTCGGAGGGGGCCTGCTTGCCGGTGACCGGCCCGCGTCGCTTCCCGTCGCCCCCGGTGGTCGAACGTGACGACCCCGATCCCGACCTCTTCGTCGATCCCGACCGCTTCTTCGATCCTGTCCTGTTCGATCCGGCCCTCTTCGTTCCCGTGCCCGCCGCTGCCGCCGAGGCGCCGGATCCCTTCGACCCGCCGGCGTCGGAGGCCGACAGGGCCGGGGCCGGCTTCTTCGAGGGGGTGGTGCGGCCCGAGTCCTTGCGCTCCCGTGCAGACGGGACGAGGGGCGCCTGGCCCTCACGGCGGAAGATGATCTCCTGCTGGCCGATCTGCCAGACGTTGCTCACGAAGAAGTAGAGGACAACACCCGCAGGCATCGACAGGGAGATGAACATGAAGATGATCGGCATGAGCTTGCCGATCATCTGGGTCTGGGGGTTCGCCTGCGCCTGGTAGCGCATCGACTGCTTCGACTGGAGGTACCCGCTCAGGCCGACGAGCGCCACGAGGGCCAGGTAGGGGAGCGCCGCCAGGAACGAGCCGTGGGGGTCCTGGGCCGACAGCGACAGGTCGACACCGAGGAAGTCGAGGCCGACGGGGTTGCAGCTGTCGGGCGACACGCCGCCGCAGAACGCCTGGTAGAGCGACGAGCCGGCGGGGATGTACTCGAACGGGTTGCGCAGGATCCGGAACAGGGCGATGAAGATCGGGAGCTGGGCGAGTAGCGGCAGGCACCCGGCCAGCGGGTTGATCTTGTTCTCCTTGTAGAACGCCATCGTCTCTTCGTTGAGACGCTGCCGGTCGTTCTTGTACTTGGCCTGGAGCTTCTTGATCTCGGGCTGGATGCGCTGCATCGCGAGCATCGAGCGGGCCTGCTTGGCCGTGAGCGGGAACAGCACGAGGCGCAACAGGACGGTGAGCCCGATGATCGCCAGGCCGTAGCTCGGGACGATCGCATAGAAGAACGCGAGGATCGCCCCGAGGCCATTGAGGATTCCGTTCCAGATGTCACCGAGGATCATGCGTCAACAGCCTTCGTCGTCAGGGGGGCCGCGCCGGGCCGGCGCCGTCGCGGGCGTCGCCGGGGGTTGCGGGCCTCGTAGTCGGGGTCCGTTCCCGGCACGGGGTCGTAGCCCGTCCCTCCGAGGGGGTGGCAACGCGAGATCCGCTTCGTCGCCATCCATCCGCCCCTGAGGGCGCCGTGGGTCCGGACGGCCTCCTCGGCGTAGGCCGAGCAGGTGGGGAGATACCGGCAGTGGGGCTGTGTACCGGAACTCACCGTCCGGTAGAGCTTGACGAACCGGAGAACGGCGGCGGCGAGCGGCGAGCGGCGGCGGTCGCGATCAGGGTCGCCCGGATCGGGGCACGACACGCCAGGGCCTCGAACGTCGTTCATCGCTTCGACCCCTGTTCGGAGGCGACGCCTCGTAGGATCTCGCTCAGCGAGCGATCGAGCTGGCGGAATGTCAGATCCTGGGCACCCTGCCCGGCGCTGACGAGGTAGGCGTGGCCGACGTCGAGATCGCCCTCGTGCTCCCTCATCAGGGCACGCAACCGCCGTCGGACCCGGTTGCGCACCGGCGCCGAGCCGATGTCCCGCCTCACGGCGTACGCCACGGCCGGACCGCGTTGAGTAGCAGCGACGGCACTCACGGTGATGGGGCCGCGTCTGTGCCGTCGGGCCCGGGCGAGCGCCTGGAAGGTCGCACGGTCGCGGACGGATTCGATCAGGCCGAGAGACGGCGTCGGCCGCGGCGTCGGCGTGCCCGGAGGACGGCACGCCCACCACGGGTGCGGGAGCGCGTTCGGAATCCGTGGCGACGCTTGCGCCGCCGGTTGTTGGGTTGGTACGTGCGCTTCAACGAGGGCCTTCGATCTGTGGTGGCCGGCGGACCGTCGTGACGGCAGGCCCGCCGGGAGCTCTGGTGGTGGCGTCGCGGATGGTGACGCACACCCGGTGTGAGCGCCAGAGTCTACGGGCACCGGGCGGTTTCCCGCAACGCAGCGCGGGTGCGTCACCCGTTGACTCCGGCCCTTGTCGGCCGGGGGTGGCGGTGTTAGGTTCCGCTGGTCGCGCCCCGACGACCTCGACACGTCCCACCGACACCCCGACCCACCTGCCCTGAACGGAGGCGGAACCCCGCCTCCGTCTTTCTTCTCCACACCTGTGGACGGCCCTGTGGACAACCAACACAACGGCGACGCAACCGCCGACACCCTCTGGCGGGAGGCGGCCTCGGCCCTCGAGGGCACGGTTCCCGCCGCAGCCTGGAACACGTGGTTCCAGGGAGTCGAGGCCGTCGACTTCGAGGACGGCACCCTGGTGCTCGGCGTCCCGAGCTCGGTGGTGCGTGACAGGGTCAACTCCGGCTACATGGAGGAGCTGCGCGAGGCGGTCCGCTCGTGCGGCCACGATCTCGACGTCGAGCTCGTCGTGCGTACCGCGCCCGGCGACGGCGCCGCGGCGCTTCGCCCCGAGGACGTCTCGCCCGAGCCGAGCGACGTCGCGTCGGCAACGACCGGCGTCACCGACGACACGACGCCCACCTGGCCGGCCGGGTCACTGAACCCCCGCTACCGCTTCGACCACTTCGTGATCGGCACGTCGAACCGCTTCGCGCACGCGGCGGCCCTGTCGGTGGCCGAGGCTCCCGCACGGTCTTACAACCCCCTCTTCATCTACGGTGGCGCCGGCCTGGGCAAGACGCACCTCCTCCACGCCATCGGCCACCACGTCCACGAGGTGTTCCCCGACAAGCGTGTCCGCTACGTCTCGACGGAGACGTTCATGAACGAGTTCGTCGACGCCATCCGGACCAACACCACCCCGGGTTTCAAGCGTCGCTACCGCGACGTCGACGTCCTGTTGATCGACGACATCCAGTTCCTCGAGCGATCCCAGCAGCTCCAAGAGGAGTTCTTCCACACCTTCAACTCGCTGCACGGTGGCGACAGCCAGATCGTGATCTGCTCGGACCGCTCGCCCAAGTCGATTGCCACGCTCGAGGACCGACTCCGGTCCCGGTTCGAGTGGGGCCTCACCACCGACATCCAACCCCCCGAGTTCGAGACCCGTCTCGCCATTCTCCGCACCAAGGCCGAGTCCGAGCACTTCGGCGAGATCCCCGCACCCGTTCTGGAGTTCATCGCCAACCAGGTCACCAACAACGTCCGGGAGCTGGAGGGGGCCCTCATCCGGGTCACGGCCTACTCCAGCCTCAACCAGGCACCCCTCACCGAGACGGTCGCCCGTGAGGTTCTCTCCGACCTCGTGCCGACGTCACAGCCACGGGTCATCACACCGCAGCTGATCCTCGAGGAGACCGCCGAGATGTTCGGCTGGCCCATCGAGGAGCTCATCGGCAAGAGCAGGCGGCGACCGCTCGTGACGGCGCGCCAGATCGGGATGTACGTGTTCCGCGAGCTCACCGACTACAGCTACCCCAAGATCGCCGAGGAGTTCGGCGGGCGCGACCACACCACGGTCATGCACGCGGTCGAGAAGATCCGTGGTCAGATGGCGGAGCGTCGCACGATCTTCAACCAGGTCAACGAGCTGATCCGCCGTATCCGGCTCGGTACCGGTGAGTAACCTCCCGGTGGATAACCCTGTGGACACCTGGGGACATCAGGTGCTGTCCGTGGGAAAGTCTTGTGGTTCCACGCTTCCGGGTTCACGCACTGTGGACACCTGTGGACTCCATGTGAGGACTGATCTCGCCCCTGACCTGCACGGATGCACGGTCATCCACAATCCACAGGTGCTACTACTACCTCTACATATTTCTTGTTCTTTGAAACCCGAGGGAGGGGGAACGTGAAGTTCCGCTGTGAACGTGACGCACTGGCCGACGCCATCACCACCGCTCAACGCGCGGTGGCGTCCCGAACGGGAGTCCTGCCCGTGCTCTCCGGGCTGCGGATCACCGCGTCCGACAGTTCGGTGGAACTGGTCGGCTCCGACCTCGAGCTCACCGTGCGGGTCACCGCGCCCGCCGACGTGGCCGACGGTGGCATGGCGGTGATCCCCGCCAAACTCCTCGCGGAGGTCGTGCGCTCGCTCGACCCGGGGTCGGTGGCCGTCGAGATCGCCGACGACGAGGCCCGGATCTCGGCCGGGCCCTCGAAGTTCGCTCTCCGGGTGCTTCCCACCGAGGACTTCCCGCGACTCCCCGACGTCACCGGCAACGCCGTCACGACCGACGCCGCGGTCCTCGCGACAGCGCTCCAGCAGGTGATCTCGGCGGCGTCACGCGACGACGCCCGGCCGATCCTCACCGGTGTCCTGCTCACCGCCACCGGCGACGGTCTTCGGCTCGTCGCCACCGACTCTTACCGCCTCGCGGTGCGTGACCTCCCCGGCGTCACGATGCTCGAGGAGGGTCAGAGCGTCCTCGTGCCGGCGAAGGGCCTCGGTGAGGTCCAGCGATTGCTCGGCGACGGCGAGCTCGAGGTCGTCTTTTCCGAGCGGGAAGCGGTCTTTCGCGTCGACGGCGCGCAGGTCACGACGCGCCTCATCGAAGGCGAGTTCCCCAACTACGAGCAGCTCATCCCGAGCGACTACCCCAACAGGCTCACCGTCGACCGTGAGATCCTGTCGGAGGCGTGCAAACGCGTCCGACTGGTCGGACAGGGCCGCGACAACTCACCGGTGCGGATGCGCATGACCCCCGAGGGAACGGAGCTGTCAGCTGTCGCCCAGGAGGTCGGCGAGGCGCGCGAGACCATCGACGCCAAGTTCGAGGGCACCGACGCCGAGCTCACGGTCGCCTTCAACCCCGAGTTCCTCCTCGACGGCATCCAGGCGGCCGGTGACGTGAGCGAGGTCGTGATCGAGTGCCTCGACCCCCTGAAGCCGGCGACGCTGCGGCCGAGTGACGGAGGCGACGACTTCCTCTACCTGCTCATGCCGGTGCGGATCTCCTGAGAGCACCGGCGGTCGCACCACGCCGGGGGAGTACGCCGTGCGCGTGAGTTCCCTCTATCTCAGCGACTTTCGGTGTTACCACGAGGTGGACGTCGAGTTTCCTTCCGGGTGCACCGTCGTCACGGGAGCCAACGGGCAGGGCAAGACCAGCCTCCTGGAGGGCATCACGTGGGCCGCCACCGGGCGCTCGCTCCGGGGCGTTCCCGACGCGGTCCTCGTCGCACACGGTGCCGATGCGGCGATCGTCCGTGTCGGGGTGAACGCCGATGAGCGCCGCCGCCGCATCGAGGCGGAGATCCCCTCGTCGGGACGCAGCCGGGTCCTCGTCGACGGGAACCGCATCACGCGCGTTGCCGACCGCGTCGGTGTCCTGCGCACGACCGTGTTCTCCCCCGACGACCTGATGGTCGTGAAGGGCGGCCCGTCGTTGCGACGTGATCTCCTCGACGGGATCCTCACGGAGCTCACGCCGCGTTTCGCTGCGACACGTCGGGATCTCGAGCGGGTGCTCAGGCAGCGCAACGCCCTGCTCAAGTCGCGGGCGCGCGACTCGGAGGCGATCCACACTCTCGACGTGTTCGACCGGCAACTCACCGAGGTGGGGGGAGCCGTCGTGGCTGCGCGTCTGGATCTCGTACGACGCCTCGAGCCCCACCTGGTCGAGGCCTACCGGGCACTCGCCGAGGCCGACACACCCGTGCGGGCCACCTACGCCAGTGAGTGGCTCTCCGAGCCGGCGGATCCCGCAGGCTCCCTCGCCGACGCGTTGGCAGCGGCGCGTGGGCGCGAACGTGACCGCGGCGTCACGCTCGTCGGTCCCCAGCGCGACGACCTCGACTGCAGCATCGGCGGTCTCGCCTCGCGCACCCACGCCTCCCAGGGCGAGCAGCGGACGTTGGCGCTGGCGTTGCGCCTCGGTGGCCACCGCCTCGTGGCCGCCGACACCGACGACGACCCGGTGCTGCTGCTCGACGACGTGTTCAGCGAGCTCGACGACCGGCGCGCCGCGGCACTCGTCGAGCACCTCCCGGCCGGACAGACCATCGTGACAACGGCGGGTCGCCTGCCCGAGGGCATCGCCGTCGACCGGCACGTCGTGGCGGGGGAGGGGCACCTGGAGGACGTTGCGTGACCGCCCGAGGCCCGCGACGGAACCGTCCCGACGACGACCCGCGGCCCGTCGTGGACGGCCTCGCCGCCGTGAGTCGCGAGCTGGGGCTGTCGGACCCGCAGGTGCTGGCCACGGTGGTGGGCGACTGGCCCCGGATCGTGGGGGAGCACATCGCAGCGCACGCGCGCCCGCTCGGCCTGCGTGACGGGTGCCTCACCATCGGGGTCGACCAGCCGGGATGGGTCACGGAGCTGCGCTACCGCCACGACGACCTCCGCGACGCCGTGCGCGAGGCCACCGCCTCGAATGCCGTCGAGAGGCTGCGCTTCGTCGTGAAACCCGGGTCCTGAAACCCCCGGTTCGGGGGTGCCGTCTGGTAGTGTGGGGGTAGTGAAATTGACGGCCCTGACCTGCGGTTTCGCGTGTTCCGCGAGGCCGGGGCAGGACTCCGTCGGGTCCTCGGAGCGGGGCACCGACGGCCGCCCCCTCCCCCACCACGTCCGCTTCTCGTCCGACCAGTAGCAAGGAACCGCGCGCGTGGCCTACGCCGCCAAGGACATCACCGTTCTCAAGGGTCTCGAACCCGTCCGCGAGCGCCCCGGCATGTACATCGGGTCCACCGGGCCGTCGGGTCTTCACCATCTCGTCTACGAGGTGGTCGACAACTCCGTCGACGAGGCCATGGCCGGCCACGCCACCCGGATCGACGTCACGATCCTGGCCGACGGGGGCTGTCGTGTCGTCGACAACGGACGCGGGATCCCTGTCGACAAGCACCCCGACCACCGCACCAAGTCGGCGGCGGAGGTCGTGCTCACCACCCTGCACGCGGGAGGAAAGTTCGGCGGCGACGGCTACAAGATCTCGGGTGGGCTACACGGCGTCGGCGTGTCGGTCGTCAACGCCCTGTCGGAGAAGCTCGACCTGCGTGTGCAGCGCGACGGATTCAACTGGGAGATGAGCTTCGCCAAGGGAGGTCGACCCCAGGGCAAGCTCGCGAAGGGAAGCGCCTCCAAGAAGACGGGCACGACCATCACGTTCTGGCCCGACCCCGACGTGTTCGACGACACCGAGTTCCGGGCGCAGACCCTCGTCGAGCGACTCCGCGAGATGGCCTTCCTCAACAAGGGCCTCGAGATCCGCTTCACCGACGAGCGCACCGACCCGGCCACCAAGCAGGAGTTCCGCTACTCGGGCGGGATCATCGACTTCGTGAAGCACCTCAACTCCTCGAAGGACCCCCTCTTCAAGCGTGTCGTGTCGGTCACCGAGTCCACCGACGACGCCGAGGTCGACGTCGCGATCCAGTGGAACACCGGCTACCACGAGGGCCTGCACTCCTTCGCCAACAACATCGCCACCACCGAGGGCGGGATGCACGAGGAGGGCTTCAAGAAGGCGCTCACCAACGTCGTCAACAAGTACGGGCGGGCCCGCAACCTCCTCAAGGAGAAGGACGCCAAGCTCATCGGGGAGGACATCCGTGAGGGGATGACCGCCATCGTGTCGGTCAAGCTGCGCGAGCCCCAGTTCGAGGGGCAGACCAAGACGAAGCTCGGCAACACCGAGATGCGCTCGCTCGTCGAGAAGACCATGAACGAGAAGTTCAGCGAGTGGCTCGAGGAGAACCCGGCGGAGGGCCGCAAGATCATCGCCAAGGGCTCCCAGGCGGCCAACGCCCGGCGGGCCGCGCGGGAAGCACGCGACCTCACGCGACGCAAGTCACTGCTCGACTCGGCGGCGATGCCCGGCAAGCTCGCCGACTGCGTCACACGCGACCCCGAACGCGCCGAGATCTTCATCGTCGAGGGCGACAGCGCCGGCGGCCCCGCCAAGCAGGCCCGCGACCGTGACACCCAGGCAATCCTGCCGATCCGCGGCAAGATCCTCAACGTCGAACGCGCGCGGATCGACCGGATGCTCAAGAACGAGGAGATCCAGGCGCTGATCACCGCTGTGGGCGCCGGCGTCGGCGACGACTTCGACATCGACAAGGCCCGCTACCACAAGGTGATTCTGCTGTCGGTCGCGGGGGACGAACCTGTCCTGGTGACCGACGCCGAAGGGGCTCTCGAGCTCGTTCCGGTCGGCGCCGCCGTTGACCGTTGGCTCGACGAAGGGTTGGACATCCCCGACTCGTCGACGGTCAGTGTCGATCGCCTCGACCGGGCCACGCGGATCTCGCCACTGAAGAAGGTCATCCGCCACCGGCACACGGGGGATCTCCACCGGATCACGACGGCGTACGGGCGAGGTCTGACGGTCACACCCGGCCACTCGGTCTACGTGTGGGACGGCGGGCGGATAACCACCCGACCTGCCGACGACATCGTCGCGGGCGACCTCGTCGTCGCTCCCCGACGCCTGCCCCGCCCGTCACACGTCCGAACCGAGATCGACCTGCTCGAGCAGTTCGTGGTGAACGGCCTCACGAACGGCCTTCGAATCGACGGGGAGGCTGTTCGACGACCCACGCGGGCGGACGACCTGGGCCTCGACGACTTGTTCCTCCTCGATCGGCACGTCGAGCTCGTACCGCAAGCGCACTCGGATCGCGGTTTCCCCCGCATGCTCCCGGTCACGCCCGCGCTCTGCTACTTCCTCGGCTGGTTCGCCGCCGAGGGCAGTCTGTCGAGTGGTTCGCAGGTTTCGTTGTCGTTGGGTGAGGACGACGAGCCTTACCTGCCGTCGATCATCGCCGCAGTCGAGCAGTCCTTCGGCGAAACGCCTCGTGTTCACCAGGACCGGCGGTTCGCTAAATCGCGCAAGCTCTATGTCGGGTCGACGATCGCCGCGCGACTCCTGGTCGCGCTGGGTCTCGGTGGCAGGGCGCACGAGAAGCGCGTTCCCGATCTGTTGCTCAACGTCGACGACGAGTGCCGGCTCGCGTACCTGGAGGGCTATCACCTCGGCGACGGGACGAAGGGAAAGCTCCGTGACCGGCTCGTCTGGTCGACGGTGTCTGCCGACCTGGCCAACGGACTTCTCTATCTCCTCGGCCAGCTCGGAGTCGTCGCGTCGCACTCCGTCGTTGGCGCAGAGGGAAACCCACTCTCTGATCGGCCGTCACACCAGATCACCATCGCCGGCAAGGATCAA
Source organism: Acidimicrobiia bacterium (assembly GCA_041394025.1). Taxonomy (NCBI): domain Bacteria; kingdom Bacillati; phylum Actinomycetota; class Acidimicrobiia; species Acidimicrobiia bacterium. The sequence continues at coordinate 102,807 of JAWKJA010000004.1, forward strand.
CTGCTCACCTTGATGCCGGTCTGGCGCCGCGCGCCGAACGCTCCAGCGCTCCACACTCACGCGACATCCACGGACCATCGCAAGAGGCCGTTGTGGATCGAGCTCTCCGACGATCTCATGGCGTTGCCGGTCCGGTCGAACATCGTCGGTCCGTACGACGGTGATGTCTACGACCTCTCGGTGGCCGACGACGAGAACTTCGTCGCCGGTTTCGGCGGTGGCCTTGTCGCGAAGAACACGGACGCGGACGTCGACGGCGCCCACATCCGCACGCTGCTGCTCACGTTCCTCTACCGCCAGATGCACCCGATGCTCGAGCGTGGCTACGTGTACGTGGCGCAACCGCCGCTCTACTCGGTGGTGCTCGGCAAGGACAAGACCTATCTCCAGGACGACGACGCCCTCGAGGCCTTCCGCGCCGAGCACGAGGGCCGCAAGCTCGAGATCAGCCGCTTCAAGGGCCTCGGCGAGATGGACTACGAGGAGTTGTGGGAGACCACCATGGACCCGGCCACGCGATCGCTGCTGCGCGTGAGCATCGAGGAGGTCGACGCACTCGCTGACGACATGTTCTCCCGCCTCATGGGTGACGACGTCGACTCACGGCGCGACTTCATCCAGCAGAACGCCGCCGACGTGCGGTTCCTCGACGTCTAGGACCGAGCGCCGATGCCCGACGAACAGCAGACGCTCGGCTCGAGCCCCGAGCCCATCGAGATCAACGAGGAGGTCGAGCGCTCCTTCCTCGACTACGCGATGTCGGTCATCGTGTCGCGCGCTCTGCCCGACGCCCGCGACGGCATGAAGCCCGTGCACCGCCGGATCCTCTACGGCATGTACGACCGCGGTCTACGGCCCGACCGGCAGCACTCCAAGTCGGCGCAGGTCGTCGGTCACGTGATGGGGAACTTCCACCCCCACGGCGACAGCGCCATCTACGACGCGTTGGCACGGATGGCCCAGGACTTCTCTCTGCGACACCCCCTCGTCGACGGACACGGCAACTTCGGCTCCCCCGACCCCAACGACCGACCCGGCGCGATGCGCTACACAGAGTGTCGGCTCGAACGAATAGCGATGTCGATGCTGGAGGGGATCGACGAGGAGACCGTCGACTTCACCGACACCTACGACGGCAAGACCCAGGAACCGACGGTCCTCCCGTCGCGGTTCCCGAACCTCCTCGTCAACGGCGGGGGCGGCATCGCCGTCGGGATGGCCACCAACATCCCGCCGCACAACCTCGCGGAGGTCGTCGACGCCACCCACCACCTCATCGACAACCCCGACGCCACACCCGACGACCTCATGGAGTTCGTCAAGGGTCCCGACTTCCCGACCGGTGCCTACATCCTCGGACAGGAAGGCCTGCGCGACGCCTACCGCACCGGGCGCGGCTCGGTGAAGATGCGGGCCGTCGCCGAGATCGAGGAGGGCCGCAAGGGTGAGCAGCGCATCGTCGTCACCGAGGTTCCCTACCAGACCTCCGTCGAGGTGATCGGCGCCAAGACCGCCGAGCTCGTCCAGGACCGCAAGATCGAAGGTATCCGCGACGTACGCAACGAGACGTCGCGAGGTGAATACCGCCTGGTCATCGAGCTCAAACGCGACGCGAACGCCCAGGTCGTGCTCAACCAGCTCTACAAGCAGACGCCGATGCAGACGAGCTTCGGTGTGATCATGCTGGCGCTCGTCGACGGGGCCCCACGCGTCCTCAACCTCGCCGAGGTGCTCGGTCACTACGTCGAGCACCAGCGCGACGTCGTGAGGCGCCGCAGCGAGTTCCGCCTCGCTCGCGCAAAGGAACGCTCACACATCGTCGAGGGGCTCCTCAAGGCCCTCGACATGCTCGACGAGGTCATCGCGCTCATCCGCGGCAGCGAAGACGTCGACACGGCCCGCGCCGGGCTCATCGCCAAGCCGTTCGAGTTCAGCGAGATCCAGGCGAACCACATCCTCGACATGCCGCTGCGTCGCCTCACCGGGCTCGAGCACCAGAAGCTCAAGGACGAGTTCGAGGAGCTGGCGGCGACGATCAAGGAGCTCCAGGCGATCCTGAAGAGCGACAAGTTGCTCCGCCAGATCATCAAGGACGAGCTGGCCGACGTGCGTGAGGAGTACGGCGACGAGCGCCGCACGCGTGTCACGTTCGACGATGGCGATCTCGACGTCCTCGACCTCATCGAGGACGAGGAGGTCGTGGCCGTCCTGTCGGCCAAGGGTTACATCAAGACGGTCTCGGCCGACGCGTTCCGCAAGCAGGGCCGTGGCGGCCGCGGAGTGGCCGGCGCCAAGCTCAAGGACGAGGACTACGTCTCGCACCTACTCACGACCACGGCGCACTCCTACCTCCTGTTCTTCTCGAACCGCGGGAAGGTCTACCGGCTGCGGGCCCACCAGATCCCGCGCAAGGAGCGCACGGCGCGCGGCACCGCGCTCGTGAACCTCCTGCCCCTCGAGCCCGAGGAGCACATCCAGGCGGTGATCGACACCCGCACCTACGAGGACGGCGCCTACCTCTTCTTCGCTACGAAGAACGGCCAGGTGAAGAAGACCAAGATGAGCGAGTACGACTCCTCGCTGCGCGCCGGGCTCATCGCCATCAAGTTGAAGGACGACGACGAGCTGGTGCGGGTCGTGCAGACCGACGGGGAGCGCGACATCTTTCTCGTCGCACGCGGAGGCAAGACGATCCGTTTCGCCGAGAGCGAAGTACGCTCCATGGGCCGGTCGGCGGCCGGTGTACGCGGCATGAAGCTCAAGGACGACGACGAGGTCGTCTCGTGCGCCGTCGCGAGCGAGGACGTCGCGATGCTGTTCGTCACGGCCAGCGGCCACGGCAAGCGCACCAGGCTCGACCAGTTCAACCGCAAGGGGCGTGGTGGCCAGGGCATGATCGGCATGAAGGCCGACAACCGGGGCGGGGTGGTCGCCGCCTTCACCGTCCACCTCGACGACGAGATCCTCGTGTTCTCCTCGGCGGGGAACATCGTGAGGATGGGCGCCAAGGAGATCTCCTCCCAGGGCAGGTCCGCCACCGGCGTTCGCGTCACCAAGCTCGGTCCGGACGACGTGGTGGTGGCGGTGGCACCGGTACTGGAGGAATCCGATGAGTCCTGACCGGCCACGCCGCCCGGCACAGCCCGAGAGGGAGGCCGCCCCCGCCCCGCCCCCGTCGGCGCAGCCGCAGGATCAACGCCGTTCGCCACAGCAGCGCCAGGAGCCCGGGCCGACAGCGCCCAGCACACGGCGGGCGCAGCAGCCACAGCAGCGGACGTCAGGCACCGCGCAGCAACCACAGCGCCAGAGTGGCGATCAGCCCGCTCAGACGCCCGGCTCCTCCCGCCGGGCCCAGACGTCGGGCGCCCAACCTGCTCAGAGGGCCCGGGGGCGCACGGCCGAGCAGGCTCAACGTTCCACGTCGGGCACCCGGGCGGCGGCCACCGGCGGCATCGCCCAGGCCACAGGCGGGCAGCCCTCCGCCACGAAACGGCGGGCCCAGCCGCAGAAGCGCAAGCAGAAGCCCACGCGGCAGAGGGCGGCGCCCGCCCGCGTGCAGGGCGACCGCCGCTACCGCCAGCGCATCACCCACATCGACATGTGGTCGGCGGCGAAGGTCACGACGTGCTTCTACCTGAGCGCCCTGATCGTGATGCTCGTCGCGGGCGTCGTCCTGTGGTCGATCGCCTCGGCGGCCGGTGCCATCGGGAACATCGAGGAGTTCATGCAGGACGCCGGCTTCGAGGACTTCCGGTTCCTGTCGGGACAGATCATCCGCGGCGGCGTTCTCGTCGGCCTCGCTCTCGTCGCCATCGCCGAGATCCTCACGCTCGTCGCCGTCGGTCTCTACAACCTCTTCGCCGAGTTGATCGGCGGGCTCGAGGTCACCGTGCGCGAGGAGAGCCGGGACCGGCGTTGAGCCGTCGGGACCATCGCTTCGACCCGGCGGTCCACGGGCCCCGGCGAGCGCCGACGGCGGGCCCGGGCACGTGCGACTGGTACGATTTCCCGCTTCTGCGGGGCTATAGCTCAGACGGTTAGAGCGCACCCCTGATAAGGGTGAGGTCGGAGGTTCGATTCCTCCTAGCCCCACCGGACCGACCGGGGCGGCCGTCCCGTCGGGACCACCGTAGACTCCCGGGTGCCATGAAAGCTTTCCGTCGAGGCCTGATCGTCGTCGTCGTCGCCGTCTTGGCGGCCGGTTTCGTCCGCCTGCGCGGGCGTGGCGGTGTACCACCGACCAGTGGAGGGTGGCGGGAGCTCGAGGCTCCCGACTTCCGGTGAGCCGGGTTCTCCTCGTCGGCGCCGGCGCCGCCGGCACGCGTGCCGCCCGACAACTCGTCGAGACCCGCCATGTGTCGGAGGTCCTCGTCGTCGACGCGGATCACGACCGCTCCCGCTCGTTGGCGTCGGCGATCGACGGGTGCGTCGCCCTCGACGCCGACCCGGAGGCGGCGCTGGCCGACGACGTCGACGCTGTCGCCCTGGCCTCGGGTGACACCCGCGAGCTCTCCTTCGTCGAGGCCGCCATCGCCACGGGGACTCCTGCGGCGACCGTCACCGACGACGCCGACGCGCTCCTGCAGCTCCTCCAGCTCGACGGTACGGCCGCCGCCGCCGGTGTCACGGTCGCCATCGGGTGTGGGCTGGCCCCCGGCCTCGCCGACGTGATGGTGCGTCACGCGGCAGACGAGTTCGATGCCGTCGACGAGATCCGTATCGCCCGGTCGGGTGTCGCGGGCCCGACGTGCACGAAGGCGGCGCACAGGGCGCGGCGCGGAACACCCCGGGAATGGAAGGACCAGGACTGGGCCGAACTCTCGCGGGGCGCCCGTGACGAAGCGGTCTGGTTCCCCGAGCCGGTCGGCGTGGCGGAGTGCCGCGGCGTCGACGGGGGAGCAGTGCTCCTCGCCCGGGCGTTCCCCGAGGCATCGAGGGTCTCCTACCGGATCGCCGAGCCTCCCGCACGGCTGACGTCACGTCTCGAACGCCGCCGCGCCGCCGCGGAGGCCGAGTGGGGCTCCGCCCGCGTCGAGGTGTGGGGACGCCGCGGTCAGGCCCTGCGCACCACGGTCTACGGCGTCATCGAGCGGACCGCTGTCGCAGCAGGTGTCGTTCTCGCGCTGACGGCGGCGCGCCTCGCCGGTGACGGCGCGTCGATCCGCCGCCCCGGCGTTCACGGCCTGGCCGAACTCGTCACCCCGACCGCGTTCCTGACCGACCTCGCCGACCGGGGAGTACGGATCGCCGTCTTCGAGGGGACCGCTGCCGCCTCCTGAGCGGACAATTCGCCCTCGGGGGTGCCGGCGTCCGGTGGCGCTCAAGTTCTCCGCGTGCTCCTGTCGATAGCGCGAGCGGGAGGGAGCACATGGGCACGGAGATCCAGGAGCTGCGGACGCGTATCCGCGAGGAGGGTCGCGTCGCCGGCCTTCACGGCGACGGTGACTACACCGATGCGGCACTGCGGCGACGCAGGGCCCAGATCGTCCTCGTGGCGGCGGCGCTCGTGGTGGGTCTGACGACGCTGCTCGTGGTCGACGTCTCCGATGTCGGCAACGACGTCCTCAGTGACGTGACGGTGCTGCGGATCCTGTTGATCCTGCTGTCGGCGGTGATGTGCGCCTACGTGCTCGACAAGGAACGGCACCTCAAGCGAGTCGAGCAACTCCGTGCCGAGGAGCACGCCATGAACGTGGCGCTCGCCGAGAGCCTCCTGCACAGCACTGTGCTCACCGAGACGGAACGGGAGCTCACGTCGGTTCTCGACCTGGGTGAGGTCGTGGACCTGGCGCTCGAGCGGATGCTCGACGCCGTCGACGCCCACGACGGCGTCCTCATGCTCCGGTCGCCCGACCGCGAACTGCGCTCGGCCTCGGTCCGGTCGCACCTGATCGCCTGGCCGACGCGTGTGAAGCTCGGGGAGCCCGTCGTGGCCCGTGACATCGACTCCGGAGAAGTCGTCGTAGCGTCGGTACCGACAGCGTCGACCCCGTCGGAGGATGTCGACGGCACAGGATGGCGTGTGGGCTTCGAGGAGTCGGCGATGGTCGGCGAGGCGGTCTTCGTCCAGCTCGTCCACCGGGGGAACTTCCTCGGCTGTGTGGCTGTGGCGCCGACCGACGGCGAGCCCTTTGCGCCGCAGGACCGGGAACTGCTCGCCGACGTGGCGACATCGGCCGCCACGGCCATCCACAACGCGCAGCGCCACGAGGCAGCGCTTCTCCAGCTCGACCGGACGCGTAGCGAGCTGACGGAGCTCATGGACCTGGCGCGCTGAGCCGAAGCCTCCATTCTCACCGTTCGTTCAGCCTGCACTGGCAGAATGCGGCCGTGAAGGTGCTCGTCGTGGAGGACGATCCGGCCGCCCGCGAGTCACTTGAGCGCGCCCTGGCGCTCGAGGACTACGAGGTGATGTCGTCCGACGGCGGGTTCCGTGCTCTCGACGAGCACGGCGCGGTGCCGGCCGACCTGATACTCCTGGATCTCCACCTTCCCGATCTCGACGGACTCGAGGTGTGCCGGCGACTCCGCGCCGCCGGCGACTCCACACCTGTGCTGATGGTGACGGCGCGCGACGCCGTGAACGAGCGAGTCGAGGGCCTCGACGCCGGTGCCGACGATTACCTCGTCAAGCCGTACGCACTCGACGAACTGCTGGCACGAGTGCGTGCGTTGCTGCGCCGGGCCGACGACGACGCTGCTGATGACGCCGTCCTCCGGTTCGAGCACGTGCGCATGGACCCCCTGTCGATGGAGGTGCACTCGGGTGACCGGCTCCTGGAACTGACGAAGACCGAGTACGCGCTGCTCGAGCTGTTCCTGCGCCACCCGCGCCAGGTCCTGACCCGAACGACGATCTTCGAGGCCGTGTGGGGCTACGACTTCGGGCCGCGATCCAACTCCCTCGAGGTCTACGTCGGGTACCTCCGGCGCAAGACCGAGGCCGGTGGCGAGCCACGCGTGATCCAGACGGTGCGCGGCGTCGGATACGTCCTACGGGAGCGATGACCCTCCGTACGCGCCTCACGCTCGCGGCGGCGGTGGCTGTGGCCGTGTCGGTGATGGTCGTGGCGGCGGTCGCCTACGGCACGACGCGCAACGTCCTGGTGGACGAGGTCGACGACTCACTGCGGGCCCGAACCGACGATGTCAACGACGCCGTCGAGCGACTCGAGCAGCGGGCCCCCCGGCGTCCCGGATTCCTCCCGCCGGGCGAGTTCGTTGTCCCGCTGCCGCGGTTCGGAGGGGCGGGCGGCTTCACACAGGTCGTCACATCCGACGGCGAGGTGTTCCCGGCGAGTGACCAGGTGGGCGAGTTGCCCGTCGACGAGCGTGCTGTCGACGTCGCGGCCAGTGGGACGGGCGCATACTTCTCGACGACGTCGGTCGACGGCGACAAGCTCCGCGTGTACACGACGCCCCTGACCGAGGGTGCTGCCCTTCAGGTCGCCCGCCCGCTCGACGAGGTCGACAGCGTCCTCGGGGACCTGGGGTGGGTCCTCGTCCTGGTTTCCGTCGGAGGTGTCGTCGTGGCGGCAGGGATCGGCTTCGCGGTGGCGAAGACGGGGCTGCGCCCCGTCGACCGCCTCACCGCCGTGGCGGCGGAGATCACCGAGACGCGCGACCTCAGTCGCCGCATCGAGGTCGACACCAACGACGAGCTGGGGAGGCTGGCATCCAGCTTCAACGCCATGTTGAGCGCACTCGGCGACTCGGTCGGCGCTCAGCGGCGCCTCGTGGCGGACGCGTCGCACGAGTTGCGGACACCTCTCACGAGCCTGCGTACGAACGTCGCCGTCCTCAGCCACGAGAGTGAGCTCGACGAGCACGACGCACAGCGCCTGCGCAGTGACATCGACACCCAGATAGCAGAGCTCTCCGATCTGGTGGGCAACGTCATCGAGTTGGCGCGCGGGGCCGAGCCGACGCAGCGCTCCGAGCCGATCAGGCTCGACGAGCTCGTGGAGGAGGCGGTCGACCAGGCAGCTTTCCACTGGCCGGATGTGGACTACCACTTCGTCGGTGAGCCCGCCACGGTCGTCGGTGACACCGGCACCGTGACACGGGCGGTCACGAACCTCCTCGACAACGCCGGCAAGTGGAGCCCCGACGGGGGTGCCGTGGACGTCGTGGTCCGTCATGCCGACGGCACAGCGGAGGTAGCGGTGAGCGACCACGGCCCCGGTGTGCCGGCTCCCGACCGTGAGCACGTGTTCGAGAGGTTCTGGCGCTCGCCGGAGGCCCGCGACAAGCCCGGGTCGGGCCTGGGCCTGGCGATCGTGGCCCAGGCGGCAGCGTCGCACGGCGGATCGGTGGCGGTGGAGGACGCACCCGGTGGTGGGGCCCGCTTCCTCCTCCGATTCCCCGCGAGTTCTTAGAGGGATCTCACGGCGCTCTCAGGTTCGTCGTCGATGCTGGGGTGACGTCGGACGGGAGGTACCCGTCCACGGTTGCCGTAGACGTTCACAACGAAAAGGATGAACATGAGCACAGCATTCCGAAAAGGAGCGGGCGTAGGGATCGGGATCGGCCTCGTTCTGGTGGCGGCACTCGCCCTGGCGCTGACCTTCGCTCCGGCGGGAAGCGCCCAGGAGAGCGACGAGGGCTCCGGCGACGACAGCCCCGACGCGACGCAGCCCGACGACGGTCCCTCCCGGCAGCCGCTGAGCGACGAGGAGCGCGCCTGCCTCGAGGAGAACGGGGCGCAGCTCCCCGAACTCGACGAGGACGGGAACCCGATCCGGCCCGAGCGCCCGGACCCCTCGGAACGCCCCGAGCCGGGCAGTGAGGAGTTCGAGCAGAAGCGGACCGAGATGCGCGAGCGCCACGAGGCGTTCCGTGCGGCGGCCGAGGCCTGCGGGATCGAGCTCCCCGAGCGCGGTCCCCGAGGGCCCGGGTGCCGGCACCCCCTCCCCGGAGACGAGGCACCGGGTGGGACCGACGATGACGCCCCGGCCGAGGGGACCAGCATCGGAGACGCCTTTCTGGCCGCCTGACACACAGCGAGCCCCCGCGCACGCGGGCGTCGACGGGATCTCTTCCGCGGCGCCCGCGTTGCGCGCCCGGACAGGGCCGCAGGATCAGGCCGCGGTGCTCACACGCGGTCGAGGTCGAGCATCCGGATGGCGTTGCCGCGCAGCACCTTGTAGGCCGCCTCGTCGTCGAGGCCGCTGTCGGTGATCATCTTCTCGACGTACTCCTTCGAGTTCGGCCAGGTCGTGTCGGTGTGGGGGTAGTCGACCTCGAAGCAGATGTTGTCGACTCCGGCCGTCTCGAGGTTGAAGAGGCCGACGCGATCCGCGGTGAAGCACCCGAAGACGCGCCCGTAGTAGTAGGAGGACGGGGGCTCGGGGATGCGTTCCTTGGAGTGCTGCCACGAGTCGTGCTGGTCCCACACGGTGTCGGCACGCTCCAGGGCGTAGGGGATCCAGCCGATCTGGCCCTCGGAGTACGCCAGCTTGAGCTCGGGGAACTCGATGAGCTTGCCTGAGAAGAGCCAGTCGGCGAGCGAGGCCATCGAGTTGTTGAAGGCGAGTGTGCCGCCGACACCCTCGGGTGCGTCGGGTGAGGCCTTGGGGTCGGTCGACGACGAGCCGATGTGCATGCACAGCGTGACACCCGAGTCGTTGCAGACCTCGAACACCGGGTCCCAGTGGCCGGTGTGGATGCTCGGCAGGTCGAGGTGGGTCGGCAGCTCCGAGAAGCACACGGCGCGCACACCGCGCTCGGCATTGCGTCGGACCTCGGCGGCGGCCAACTCGACGTCCCAGAGCGGCATCAGGATCAGCGGCAGATTCATGCCGTGGGAGGGCTCGCACCACTCCTCGACCATCCAGTCGTTGTAGGCACGCACGCAGGCCAGGCCGAGGTCCTTGTCGTCGCCCTCGTAGAACGTCTGGCCGCAGAAGCGGGGAAACGTGGGGAACGGCAAAGATCCGTCGACCCCGTTGAGCTCGAAGTCGGCGATCCGAGCGTCGCGCTCGTAGCAGCCGGGACGCATCCCGTCGTAGGTGACCGCGGTCATGGTCATCTTCGTACGGTCGAAGGTCGAGACGTCGCCGTCGGGTGTCGCCTCGAGCGGGATGGCGACGAACTTCTTGTGGACGTAGATGAGGCGGTCCTCGTAGAACCATGCGTCGCCCCACTCACCGTCGGGGTCCTCGGTGTTGGTGTACTTCGCACCTGGGTGGTGCACAAAGGGCGCCCAGCGCTTCCGCTCCACCCGCGGGCCACGCTCCCGGTACTTCTCGGGGAGGTAGGTCTGCCAGACGTGCGCCGGCTCCACGACGTGGTCGTCGACGCTGATGATCTTCGGGACGTCCACGGGCGCCACTGTATTAGGTTCTCGGACGTGAGCCTCTTCGATGCGTTCCGCTACGACGGCAAGCGGGCACTCGTCGTGGGCGGTGCGAGCGGCATGGGTGCCGCCACGGCGGAACTCGCCCGCGACGCCGGTGCCGAGGTCATTGCGCTGGACCACGCCGAGGTCACGCTCCCGGGGGTCACGGCTCTCCACGTCGATCTGTCCGATGCCGCGTCGATCGACGCGGCAGTCGGGGAGTGCGGCGGTAGGGTGGACGCCCTCTTCGCGTGCGCCGGCGTGGCCGACGGCACGGCGGGGATCGAGCGGATCAACTTCGTCGGCCACCGCCACCTGATCGACCGACTGCTCGCCGACGACATGCTCCCCGCCGGCTCCGCCATCGGGTTCATCTCGTCGGCGGCGGGCCTGGGGTGGGAGGCGAACCTGAGCGAGCTCGACGAGCTGCTCGACACCACCGGCTTCGACGAGGCCACGCGCTGGTTCCACGACAACGGCAAGGCCGACTACATGTCGACGAAACAGGCCGTGTGCGCCTACGTCGCCCGCGAGGCATTCGGCTTCATGAAGCGGGGCATCCGGCTGAACGCCATCTGCCCGGGCCCGACCGACACACCGCTCGCCCAGGCCAACAAGGAGATGTGGCTCGGCTTCGGCGCCGACTACCGGGCCGAGGTGGGGATCGAGGCCTCATCGGCCCTGGAGCAGGCCTACCCGTTGGTGTTCCTGTGCAGCGACGCTGCAGCGGCGATCGCCGGGGTCACGCTGATCTCCGACGCGGGCTACGTGAGCGCCGGTGTGACAGGTGCCTTTCCCGCTGCCACACCCATGACCGACATGCTGCTCGGTCGTGGGTGACGGGAGGGCACTGTAGGGACCGTACTCAGCGCGTGGCGTCGCGGAACCGGCCGGCCACCGCACGGAGGAACTCGGCCGCGTCGTCGCGGTCGTCCGGCACGGGGAGCCCGGCCCGGAAGTCGGTGACGCCCGCGTCGACGAGCGCGCCCACGCCGGCCATGGTGGCGTCGAGGTCGATGCTGCGGTCGTGGCGGAGAACGGTCGGGAGTGCCCCGGCGACACCGATGGCGTCTCCGTGACCACCGAGCTCCGTGACGGCATCACGCATGCGCGGGATGCTCGATGCGAGGTGCTGGGCGTCCTCGCCCCACGGGATCCACGACGAGCCGAATCGTGCCAGGCGCTTCACGACCCGGTCGTTGAGACGACCGCTCACCCAGATCGGCACACCGCCGTCCTGCACGGGTTTCGGCATCATGTGGATGCCGTCGAAGCTCAGCCCGGGGAGATCGACGGACGTGCGGTCCTCTCGCCAGAGCATCTGACACACCTCCAACGTGAGGTCGAGCTGACGCCCGCGGGACCCGAAGTCGAGACCCGCCGCCTCGTACTCCTCGCGCTGCCAGCCGACACCGACACCCAGGTCGAGGCGGCCGTTCGAGAGCACGTCGAGCGTCGCGGCGGCCTTGGCGAGCACCACGGGTCGCCGGAGGGCGGCCTGGAGGATGTTCGTGCCGAGGCGGACACGGGAGGTCATGCCGCACAGCACCGACAGCGTCGTGAGGGGCTCGAGCCAGTGACCGTCGGGGCCCGTGGGTTGCTTCCCGCCTGCCACGCCGCCCGTCTCCGGTCGCGAGTAGGCGTCGAGGTTCTCGCCGAACACGACGTGGTCCGAGATCACGACACGGTCGATGCCCGCGCTGTCCGCGGCGCGAGCGAGTTCCAGCACAGGATCCCAGCTCTCTGGCGCTTCCGGCGAGAACGTCCGGAGCATCAACGTCAACTGGGGAGGGTTCACGGTGCTGCCGCCCGTTTGGTACCGATGAGGCCGAACAGCTGGATCTCGCCGCGCAACGGAACGCCAACGCGCGCGTGCTCGGTGGCCAGAGCCGTGGCGCGGGCGATGAACTCCGCCTCACCGATGCTCTGGATCGCCTCATAGGCGGGACCCGTTGCCGCGAGGCCCCGCTCGTAGGTCTCCGGGTCCGCGTACTCGAAGACGAACGGGACCTCGAAGCGCTCGACGTCGACGAAACCGTGATCACCCAGGACCGATTCGCCGACCCCCGGCTCCCCGAGCGAGATCATGTCGATTTGATGTTGGACCTTGTCGTCGGTCGCCCACAGGAACGGAGCCATCATCCATCCCCCTGTTGATGACACGACGTCGCCCCACACGGTGATGGCGATACGTCCCCCCGAATCCAGCACACGATGGGCCTCGTCGAGCGCCCCCGGGGTGGTGCTCCAGATCCCACGGAAGCTCGTGACGAGGTCGAAGCTCTCGTCGTCCCACGGGAGGGCTTCCATGTCGCCCACACGGAGGTCGCTGTCGGGGTTGCGGTCGCGGGCGACGGACACGAGCCGAGCGGAGGCGTCGATTCCCGAGCACCGAGCGCCCCGTGCGTGCGCCAGTTCGAGAGCGAGCCCGGACCCGCAGGCCATGTCGAGAAGGCGGTCACCGTCACCGACGCAGAGCCTCTGGTGGACCCGGACGTACTCCCGGCAGTTGGACGGTTCGGTCAGCGTGGCGAACTCGACGGCCCGTCGCCCCCAACCCTCGTCGACCATCTCCCACGACATCGCACGCCCCCTCTCGGACTGAGCGGCACCCTAGGCCAGCGGAGCTCTCCCGGGTGCCGACGGGGTGCAGCGACGCGAATGCGCAGCTCAGAGGCTGAGTTTCGACGACCGCTTGACTAACGGATCATATCTTCCTATAAAGGGGTTCATGGCACGACGGCGACCGGGAACACTGCTCCCCCTCGAGATCGACATCCTGCGCTTGGCCGTCGAGGAGCGGCGCTCGGGTGACGGTTGGATCCACGGCTTCGCCCTGGCCAAGCAGATGCAGGAGGCCGGCGCCTCCAAACGGCTGACGGCCCACGGGACCCTCTACAAGGCGCTGGGCCGGCTCGACTCGGGCGGTCTTCTCGAGGACCGGTGGGAGGACCCCGAGGCCGCTCTCGCCGAGGGCCGACCGCGTCGGCGCCTCTACCGGGTCACGGCCGAGGGCGAGGCCGCGCTCGCCCGCGCCACGGCGGAAGAGAACGTCGGAACGGGGCGCGTCACGCCCGGAGTGGCACCGGCATGAGTGCCGAGATGGCGTCGACACCGTCCGTTCCCGCGTCGTCGGGAGTCGGCCCGCGGCTGTGCTCGGTGTGGACGCGCTGCTACACGCGCCGCCTTTCTCCCGAGGTCAGAGAGGATCGGCGAGCGGAGATCGCTTCCGACGTGTGGGAGCAGGTGCGCGACGCATCCGAGAACAACGAGGGATCTCTTCACACGAACGTGTCGATAGTCGGGCGGGTGCTGTCGGGCATCCCCGCCGACCTGTCCTGGCGGCGGGAGGCCCTGAGGTCGCAGCGAGCAGCTGCGACAGGAGGTACCGCCATGTCCCCCCGGGTTCCCACCTTTGCCGACCGCGCCGTGATCGTTCTCGCCGCTGTCGGCGCCTCCATTGCTGCGACGCTTCTGCCGCTTCTGGGAAGCGCGGGGCAGATCGGAGACGCCGGCGCGCTCGACCTGCTGTGGTTCTTCGGTGCGTGCGCCCTCGGAGCGGCCTTGGTCGTGGGTCTCGTCGTCCGCGACAGCCGACCCCGCGTTTCGACAACGCTGCTCATCGTCGGCGCGCTTGCCCCGTCGGTGGCCTGGTTCTGGCTGCCGCCCGTGTGGCTGATCTCCGTCGGCATCGTCGTCACGGCGGTGATGTCCGCCCGAAAGCGGGCTCGTCCGGTCGCCTCCGAAGCCTGATCCGACGGCCTCATCCGACAGCACCCGGGCCCGGGTCGGCACTCCCGTGCCTGCCCGGGCCCTGTGCCGTCGGCTCGGATCCCGAGCGGTGCCGTCACGGTCAACATCGGAGGCTCCGCCGCGACTCCCGGTGAGACGGAGGTCGACTTCTCCAAGGTCGCCGAGGGAACCACGCAGGAGCAGTTCACCGAGGCCATCACCGTCACGAACGACGGTGGCCCCATTCCGGACTTTGTCGAGGCGAACTCCGGAGCCTCCCCCGGGGACCCGTCCGACTCGATCGTTCTCGAGCCCGGTGACTACTTCGTGTGGACGAGCATCTTCGACGAGAGCGCGCCCGACGCTCCACCGACCGTTCTCGTGGCGCCCGCGACCGTCACCGACGGCGACGGTGCCGAACTTCCCGAAACCAACGGCGAGCTCGTCGCCGCTGACTACACCTTCAGCGTGGATGCTTCGGCGGGGTCGCAGTACACGTTCACCAACGACGGTCCCGATCAGTTCCAGCACGCGGTGCTCTTCGACATTGAGGACCTCGATCCGGCCGTGGTCGAGGAGAACCCAGGTCGACTGACCCCGACGCGACGACACGCGTCCCGCTCGACCCGCGTTACCGGGCGTTGCCGGGTCCTCCCCGCCACCGTGGATCAGTAGCATGGAGGCCTCGGGGACGTAGCTCAGTCTGGTAGAGCACCTGCTTTGCAAGCAGGAAGTCGTGGGTTCGAGTCCCATCGTCTCCACCGCCGCAGGAACCGCCTCGGTCTCCAACCGGAACGTCCTGCGCGCCTCAGGCCGGCACTCGGAGAGCGGCATGGCGAAGCTGATCTACATCGCGAACGTGTCCGTGGACGGCTACACCGAGGACGCGCACGGCGGGTTCGACTGGACCGAGCCCAGTGACGAGGTGTTCGCCTTCATCACGGAGCTCGTGCGCCCTGCCGGCACCTACCTCTACGGACGGCGGATGTACGAGACCATGGCGGTCTGGGAGACCGACCCGGCCCTGGCCGGCCAGTCGGAGCTCATGGCCGACTTCGCGAGCGTCTGGCAGGCGGCCGACAAGGTCGTCTACTCCACGACGCTGGATGTCGCCTCGACCGCCAAGACGCGGCTCGAGCGTCGTTTCGATCCCGATGCGATCCGGGCGATGAAGGCGTCGTCCGGTAGCGACATGACAATCGGCGGGCCGGCGATCGCGGCGCACGCGTTCAACGCGGGGCTGATCGACGAATGCCACCTCTTCGTTTCTCCGCTGCTTCTCGGTGGAGCAAAGCCCGCATTCTCCGGGGGTGCTCACATCGAGTTGGAGCTGTTGGAGGAGCACCGGTTCGCCGGCGGCGTCGTGCACCTCGGCTACCGCAGCCGGAGCTGAACAACCAGACCGGATTCACACCGCCCGGTTCGGCGGCTAACCGGGTCGGTCCCGCATGCCTTCGCCGCGCAGGATCCTGGGGGCGTACTTGTCGACGCGCGCCTTTCGCGTCTTCGACTGTTTGGCCGACGAGATGTACATGGTGTACTCCCGTCGCCGCCCGGGAGTCAGGCTCTCGAACGCATCTCTGAACGCCGGGTCCTCGTCGAGTCGGTGCTGGAGCTCGTCAGGAGGGGTGAGCTCGGGTGGCGGCCCGACGTCGAGGCCGGCCTCCTCGATGGCAATGGACTCGTGGACGTACGCCGCGATCGTGTCGGCGAGGCGGGTGACGTCGTCGGATGTGGTGATGCAGATGCGCCGAGCCGACCGCGAGTTGGGTCCCTGATCCTCGAGGACGCCGTCGGGGTCCTTCATCAGGGCACCCTTGAAGAACATGAGGGCCAGGAAGTCCTTCATCTCCTGGACGATGGCGATGTTCCTGCCGCCGTGGCTGTAACAGGGCTTGCCCCACTTGATCTCCTCGGCCAATCCGCATCCGAGCAGGATCGGCCGCAGATCGGTGATCTCGCGTGGCCACATCTCGGATTGCTCGATGTAGCGATCGACCTCGGAGTTCGGCATGGCGGTCATCGTAGAGGCCGTGCTTCTCCCTTGACGACGGCCGCGAAGCCCGACCTCTTCCGTGGTGTGTCGCCGAGGCCGGGGCGTAGGGTTCGCCGATGGACTTCGAGCACTCCGAACGGTCCCGCATCATCCAGGAGCAGGTCGAGCGGTTCATCCGCGAGCGTGTGCTTCCCAACGAACAGACGTATGAGGAACAGCTGGCCCACGCCGACGACTGGCGGGAGTGGCGGATCCCGCCGATCGTCGAGGAACTGAAGGCCGAGGCCAAGGGCCTCGGGCTCTGGAACCTCTTCCTGCCCGACGAGGAGTACGGCGCCGGACTGGACAACCGCGACTACGCACCGGTCGCCGAGCTCACGGGCCGCAGCTTCCTCGCCCCCGAGGTGTTCAACTGCTCCGCTCCCGACACCGGCAACGCGGAGGTACTGGTCCAGTACGGATCGGACCTCCAGAAGGAGCAGTGGCTCGTACCCCTCCTGGAGGGTGAGATCCGGTCGGGTTTCTCCATGACCGAGCCCGCCGTCGCCTCCAGCGACGCCACCAACATGAAGGCCACCGCGGAGCTCGACGGCCACGAGGTCGTGCTCAACGGGCAGAAATGGTGGACGAGCGGTGCCGGCGACCCGAGGTGCCGGTTCCTGATCTTCATGGGTGTCACCGACCCCGACGCCGATCGGCACCGACGCCACTCCATGGTCGTCGTCCCCATCGACAGTCCGGGCGTGACGATCCTGCGGATGGTGCCCGTGTTCGGTCACCTCGGAGAGCCGCACGGCCACGCCGAGATCCTGTTCGACAACGTTCGGCTACCCGCCGACAACATCATCGCGGGTCCGGGGCGGGGTTTCGAGATCGCGCAGGGCCGGCTCGGCCCCGGTCGGATCCACCACTGCATGCGCGCCATCGGGGCGGCGGAGCGGGCCCTCGAACGGCTGTGCGAGCGGGCGGTCGACCGGGTCGCGTTCGGAAAGCCGCTGGTCAACCTCGGTGGGAATCGCGACATCATCGCCGACTGCCGCATGGACATCGACCAGGCACGCCTGCTCACGTGGCGAGCGGCCTGGGAGCTCGACAAGGCCGGAACCATGGGCGCCCTCGTGAGCATCTCGGCCATCAAGGTCGTCGCTCCCAACGTGTTGCAGAGCGTCGTCGACGCGGCGATCCAGATCCACGGGGGAGAAGGCGTGGCCGATCCCGAGCTCAGCCACCTGATGGGGATGGCCCGCGCTCTACGACTTGCCGACGGTCCCGACGAGGTCCACCGGGCGATGGTCGCCCGCCTCGAGGTGGGCAAGTACCGGTAGGCGTGCCACCGAGCCGAATGACCCGAGGGTCCGTCGTCGTGGCGATGTCGGTGCTCGTCGCAGCGTGTAGCGGTGGCGGTGAGAGGAGCGCAGAGAGCGAGCAGTCGTCGGCTTCGACGACCAGGCTCAGCCCGTCCTCGTCGGAGGCACCGGGCACGACCGCGCCGTGCAACACCGACGCATCGACGACGCTGGACGTTCCGTACGCTGTGCACGACGACAGCGAGCCTGTCCTGACGAGCCTCGACGTCTACTCGCCGGAGCGCGACTCCTGCGAGCCCCTTCCCGTGGTCGTGTGGGTCCACGGCGGCAGCTGGGTCACGGGAGACAAGGCCAACGGCATTGCCGACAAGGCTGCTCTCTTCAACGACACCGACTACGTCTTCGTGAGCATCAACTACCGACTGACCGACGTCGAGGCCGACGAGCCGCTCCGGTACCCCACACACAACGAGGACGTGGCGGAGGCGTTGGCCTGGGTCGTGGAGAACATCGGCGAGTACGGGGGTGATCCTGGCCGGATGGCCGTGCTGGGCCATTCGGCGGGAGCGGGCATCATCGCCGCACTCGCCACGGACGCCCGGTATCTGAACGCCCATGAGCTCGGCCTCGACGCATTGGACTGCGTTGCCCCCCTCGACACCGAGGCCTTCGACGTCCCGAGGGTGATGCGGGGTGGCCCGAGAGTCGTGAGGACCTACACGAACGTGTTCGGCTCAGACCCCGACGTATGGGTCGAGGCATCGCCGATCGCCCACGTCGCAGGCGACAGCGACATCCCGCCGTTTCTCCTCGCGCGGCGGGGTTCTCCCGACCGTCGGTCGATGGTGGACGACTTCGCCACGGCTCTCTCGGAGGCGTCCGTCGTCGTCACGATCATCGACGCGGCCGGCCTCACACACGAAGAGATCAGAACGAGCATCGGCGCGGCCGACGACGACGTGTTGACGCCCCCGCTCATGGCGTTCCTGGAGAACTGCTTCTCACCACAACGGGGTTGAGGTTCTCGCGAAGCGTGTCGACCGGAATTCGCCCGGCTCAGACCTCGCAGCAGGTCTCACCACGCCAGGCCTCGCGGCCTTCGCGGATGGCGAGGCCGGCGATGACGAGGGCCGCGAGAGGGTCGGCCCACCACCAGCCGAGCGTTGCGTTGGCGAGCAGTCCGACGAGCAGCACGGCGGAGAGGTACGCGCAGAGAAGGGTCTGCGAGCTGTCGGCCACGACGGTACGCGAGCCCATCCGTCGGCCAAGTCGCCGTTTGGTCATCGCGAGGAGCGGCATGACGACGAGGGAGGCGGCGGCAAGAACGATTCCGACCGCTGACTCGGCAGGCTCGGTGTTCGAGGTGAGATCCCACAGCGCGCGCCCGATGACGTAGGTCGCGAACACGAAGAAGCTGAGCGCGATCAGCCGGAGCGCCCGCTCCTCGCGCTCGCGGTCCCCGCCGGTGAACTGCCAGATCACCACAACAGCGGAGCCCACCTCGACGACCGAGTTCAACCCGAAGCCGACGAGCGCGATCGATCCGGCGGCACGACCGCCGGCGATCGCCACGATCGCCTCGATGCTGTTCCACCCGATCGTCGCCCAGGCCAGGACGAGCGCGTACCGGCGATGCCGGATCCGCTCGTCGTCTGACGACGAGCTGCGACGGGACTCGATCATGGCCAAGGAGTGCCTCACCGCTTCGTCGTCGGATCGTGCTCGCAGCCGGCGGGCGGCGGCAGGGCGAGTTCGGTGAGCTGGCCCAGCGCACGGGCGAGGCGCCGGTCCGCCAACTCGTAGCGGACCCGTCGACCCTCCCGCTCGGCAACGACCAGCCCGCAGCCCCTGAGGCAGTTCAGGTGATTGGAGACGTTGGCCTTCGTGAGCCCGAGGGCGGCGACGAGGTCGCTCGGATACCGCGGGCCCTCCAGGAGCTCGATGAGCAGCCGTCGCCGGGTCGCATCGGCGAGAGCGGTGCCGATCCGGCCCAGCGCTTCCAGGTCGACTCCGTTCGCAGCATGCAGCAAATAGTACACGATGTACTGAACTATCGCATGTCGACGACACCTGCAGCTTTCTCCTGCGTGATCGGTAGTCTCGCTGCGGTGCGGAGAGCAGTGGTTGCAGGTGGGGCGCTGGTCGGTGTCACCACAGCTGTGTTCGGTCTCCGCCGTCGGTACCGACGAGACCTCGCCGCCGCGCGCGATCGGTTGCACAACCTCGCCAGCGAGGTGATCCAGACCGAGTTCGGGAGGCTGGAGTACGCCGAGCGGGGGGCCGGCCACCCCTTGCTCGTGAGCCATGGGATCTTCCACGGCTGCGACGGTGGATTGCTGTCGGTGCGTGACATCGTCGACGAGCGTCGCACCGTCGTCCCGTCGCGATTCGGGTACCTCGGGTCCACACTTCCGCCCGACGCCACGGGTGCGATGCAGGCCGACGCCTTCGTCGCACTCCTCGACCACCTCGGCCTCGACACAGTCGACGTCGTCGCGATCTCTGCCGGAACGACAGCAGCGACCCAGCTCGTACTCCGTCATCCCGAGCGGGTCGACCGCCTCGTCGTCAGCTCGGGCAACCTTCCGGGCAGTAGAACGGCTGAGGTACCGCCGGAATGGGCGAAACTCTTCTACTCCGACCCCGCGATGTGGGCACTGATGACCTTTGCGCGACCGGTCTTCGCGAAGCTCATGGGGGTGCCCGAGGGTCTGCCCCGCAACGCATCCGAAGCGCGTGTGGTCGACGAGCTGCTCGCGAGCATCTTCCCGGTCGGTTTCAGGGCCGAGGGTGCGATCTTCGACGCCTACGTCTCGAATCCCGAGATGACCGGATGTCCCCTGGAGGAGCTCCGAGTACCGGTGTTGCTTGTCCATGCCCGGGACGACCCGCTGGCAGCGTACGACGCCGCGGTCGAGGCGTCGCAACGCATCCCTGACGCCGTGCTGGTCGGTCTCGATTCGGGTGGGCACCTCCAGCTCGGCCAGGCCGAGCGCGTCCGGTCCGAGATCCGGTCGTTTCTCACGCGTCGAGGAGCGGAGCGGTTCAGCGCTCCACAGGTCTAGTCGGCGTCGGCGAACTCGTGGGGGGAGGCCAGCTGTGACCGGCTGCGATCCCGGTGGGATCGAGCGACCGGTCAGCGTCGGCGGCGGTGGCGGTTGTTGCGCGGTTCGGTGCGGTTCTTGGCGTCCGTGAGTTGGCGGATCATGTCGTCGCGCACCTCGGTGAGCGCGGATCCGAAGTCGGTCTTCGTCGAGGTCGCCACGAGACGGGGGCGCCGGGCGATCCACGTCTCGAGGGTGGTGTGCTGACTCGGGGTGTCGCGGTCCTTGACGGAGATCTCCATGTCGACCTCGTCGGAGCGGAAGGAGCGAAGGCGCTGATCGAGGCGTCCCCAGTGTTTCACGATCCGGGCACGCTCCTCCTCGTGGACCCCTCCACCGAGGCGGAGACTCCCGTCGACCGTTGCCGGATCAGCCTGCTTGCTCATGTGCTCCTCCACGCCGGGACGTTCATTGCAATGCGCTTCTTCATCCTAGGAGCACCGTTCACCCGCAGACGACGGGTCGGCACTGGATCGCAGAGTGGCGATACGGTCCGGAGTGTGGCGGCGGACTCTCCGACAATCCGTCTCGGGATCTCGTCGTGCCTCCTCGGCGGCGAGGTCCGCTTCGACGGCGGGCACAAGCGTGACGGGTTCCTCGTGGAGACGGTCGGGCCGCTGGTCGAGTGGGTACCCATCTGCCCCGAAGTCGAGATGGGTCTCGGGACTCCCCGGGAGCCGATCCGACTGGTTCGGTGGGACGAGGGTGTCCGGCTCGTCGGCGTCCGCTCGGACACCGATCACACCGAGGGGATGGAGGAGTTCGCCCGGGAGAGGGTGACCGAGCTCGCCCGAGAGGATCTCGACGGGTACATCCTGAAGAAGTCGTCACCGAGCTGCGGCCTCTTACGCGTCAAGACGTACACCGAGGAGGGGAATCCCGCCGACCCCGATGTCGGGAGGTTCGCCGCGGTTCTCGTCGAGGCGCTTCCGCTCCTTCCGGTCGAGGAGGAGGGCCGGCTCAACGATCCGACGCTACGGGAGACGTTCTTCGAAAGAGTCTTCGCCCTGCACCGCTTCCGCCGCGAGGTCCTCGACGACCCGTCACCGCGCGCTCTCGTCGAGTTCCACGCCCGCCACAAGTACGTGCTCCTCGCTCATTCCCCGGAGGCCTACTCCGGGCTCGGACGGCTGGTCGCCGACGCCGGTCGTGAGCCTCTGCCGGAACTGCTCGACGTCTACGGCCGCGGGCTCGCCACCGCGCTAGCGGAGCCCGCCACGCGTGGGCGACACGTCAACGTCCTCCAGCACCTGCTCGGGTTCGTCAGCGACGAGATCGACGACCACGACCGCGCGGAACTCGTGGCGCAGATCGACGACTACGGCTCGGGCCTCGTACCCCTGATCGTCCCGGTCACACTGCTGCGCCACCACTTCGGACGGGGCACCGGTCACGCCTGGGCCCGGAACCAGGCGTACCTCGAACCGTCGCCGCGCGAGCTGATGTTGCGCAACCACGTCTGACCCGGGCGTGTCGACCGGCGTCGCGACCGCTGCTACTCCACGACCGCCTTGATGCGCTTCAGGGTCTCGGTCATGCCGTCATGGTTCGTGCGGGAGCGCATCCAGCCCGCGATCGCCCAGTACAGACGGAGGGGGAGCGTCGGCGTCAGCGCGAACGACTCGGTCACGTCGGTTCCACCGTCGGACGCCTCGAGCACGTAGCCCCAGCGGTTCAGGATCCGGTCGGAGCCTCCCACGCCGAACGCGAACTCGCGGTTCGGCTCGCAGGCCACGACAATGCAGGTCGTCCAGTAGGGCGGCCACCATCCGTTACGGCGCACATGACCGCGGAACTTCGCGCCGAGCTCCGGCCCGGTCGCACCGTCGATCCACTCGGCCTCGAAGGTCTCGGGGCTGAACTCGCCGATCCGCGTGACGTCGCTTACGAGTTCCCACACGTCGGATGGACTCGCCGCCATGTGAACCGTGACCGACCCGTTCATCATGGGAGAGCCTACGTGCCGTAGCGGCCTGCGACTGCCGGGCACTCTCGATCAGAACGGCACGACTGTCGCCAGCAGGCCCGGAGCGTCGGAGCGACCGGCGAGGGCACGACAGAACGCGACCGCATCCAGCTCGAGAGCCTCCGGCGCCCCGGCATCTCCGGTGGAGCCCGGCGAGGCGTAGGTGCCGCCGGCGGGACCGGCGAGAGTGAGCGTGAAGGGTCGCCCGTGCCGCCGTGCCCACTCGGCGACGACATCGCGCACGATGATCCCGTCGTGGTCGGATGTCAGGGAGAGCTCCCGCTGTGTGGCGGCCGCGGCGTCGACGCGGTGCATCCAGAGGTCGCGCAGGTAGATCGTGTCGACGAGGTAGCCGAGCGTCCACTTCTCGGCGACCGGGCCGTCGACCGAGATCTTCAGGCGCCGCAGGGCGGCGGGCATGGTCGTGCGCTTCCGGAGCGTCTTCGGTGCCACCGCTGCGAGCCGCTCGACGAGCTCGGCGGGTGAGGCCTCCGAACGTTCCCGCACCTGGACGTTCGACAGGGCGGCCTCCAACGGTCCGCCGTGCCGGGACCGGTGGCGTCGGGCCCGTCGCATCTGGTGGAGGTTCTCCCGGATCGACGCGCTCGCCTCACACGCTCCGAGCACGTGCAGGTACATGTGGTGCACGTCCCAGTCGGGGCACACTGTTCGGGCCGTCCAGTCGTCGTTGTCCAGTGAGCGGAGGAGCTCGAGCGTCCTCCCGAGCTCGGCCTCGAGGAGTGCCATGGCGTCGGGATGGCTCAGGGGCGCGCTGTCGGCGACGTCGACGGTGGATGTGGGCATACTCGTCATCTCCTCACGAGGTTTCGTCCACGAGGTGCGGTGCGATCTCGCGTATGACCATGTCGACGGCCCGGTCGACGATCCGCTTCCAGCGGTCGCCGCCCGGGTCGTTGGAGATCTGCTGGTCGGTGAGCCCGGTGAGCACGGCCGTCCACAGGTCGGCCGCCTCGGGGTCGGTGATGCCGAGCGCGCCGAAATGCTCCCGCAATGAGTCGAGAACACTCAACGCCACGGCGTAGCTCTCCTCGGAGGGCACGAAGTCGGGGATGGTGCGCTGGAAGAGGAGCTGGTACCGGACCGGGTCCGACGTGCAGAAGTCGAAGAAGGCGTGCGCCGCCCGGTGCGCCGCGGCGACGTCACCGGGCTCGGTGTGGGTGCCATCGACGACGGTGCCGGCGAAGTCGAGGTACGCCTCCCGGAACATTGCGTCGTAGATGTCGTTCTTTGACTCGAAGTACGAGTAGATGGACTGCGCCTTCATGCCGACACGCGCGCCCAGGTCGCGCATTGCCAGTCCGGCGAGGCCCTTCTCGCGAACGAGCGCCCACGCGGCGGCAACGATCTCGTCCTTCGTGTCCTGTCTCCGGGCACGACGGCGGTCAGGCAGGGGTTCCGCGGCCGCCTCGGAGGCGGTCGTCACGGTCGATCTCCCTGACACAGGTCCGAAAACCTGACAGCGATCGTAAAACCGAACATTGTTCGTAGTATGCGTGTGGGCGGCCGTCGTGTCAAGGGGTGACCCCGAGGACGGCGGCCGGAACGCCGGCCCCCGGGTGTCGATACCGCCTTGACCTAGCCTGTCGGCGCCCGCCTCGCCCCGAAGGGAACCGCGTGGAGTTCACCATCGACCAGTCGATCAGCGGCCCGCTCGCCGACGTCGAGGAGGCACTGTTCGACGAGGAGTTCGTCGCAGCGAGCTCGGCGCTCCCGCGCGTGGCCGACTGCGAACTCCGCAACGTCCAGCGTTCCGGCGACCGGATCCGCGCCGAGGTGTACCGCCGCTTCGACGCACCGCTCAACGCCGCCGTGCGCCGGGTCATCGACCCGGCAAAGCTCACCTGGGTCGAGCAGATCGACTACGACACGGCCCGTCACCGGGGGCGTCACACGATCGTGCCGGACAACTACGCCGACCGTGTTCACGCCGAGTACCGAACGCGTCTGGCGCCGAGCACGGCCGGCACCCGCCGTGTCACGTCCGGCACCATGACCGTGAACGCCCGTTTCGTGGGCGGGAAGATCGAGCAGGCGATCGTGTCGGGCCTCGAGGAGTACGCGGTCGGCGAGGCGCGCCTTCTCAGCCGGTGGACCTGACCGCCCGGGTCAGCGGAACCGGGGTGCCGGTGGCGTCGGGCATGGAGACGCCGAAGAGCGCCGCCACGGTCGGGCCCACATCGCGGGCGTCGATCGTGCCGATGTCCCGGTCGGGCTCGATGCCCGGCCCTGCCGCCAGGAGGAAGCCGTCGGCGGGGTGGTCGCCCGAGCGCCAGTGCGTCTGGCGTCGCACCACGAGCCCGGTGCGTGGGGAGTAGAGGGCCTCCACGGGCCGGGCGTTGTTCCACACGACGAACAGGTCGGGCAGCAGGTCGTCGGGGCGCCGGGTGTAGTGGACGTCGCTACGGACGACGTCGAGAACGGCGCGCTCGCCGGTTTCGACGTTCACGAGGTCGAGCAGCACGTCGCGCAGGTGCTCACAGGCTGCGTCGAACTCGGCGCCACGCCGGATGATGCCGTGGGTCTCACGACCCACGACGTTGAGGCGGATCGGGCCGAAGGGCTCGTCGCACGGAGGCGAGAACCACCGCCGTTCCCGACGTGGCGGCAGGTCGAGCGGCGGCGTGTCGCCGTCGGCCACGCGAGGTTGCAGGCGTGCCGCCAGCAGGCGCCGGGCCTGCGCGTCGAACCGGCCGGGGATCCGGGCCCAGGCCGCCTTCGCCGCGCGGGTCGCGGCGTTTCCCTGTGGCCCCCCGGCGTCGGCCAGCTCGATCCGGTGGAGGATCTCGTCGAGCAGCGGTGTGCCGCCGAAGTGAGAGCCCATGCCGTGGGGGGCCATCACCAGAACCGTGGCCTCGTCGCCCGCCGCGGCGATGTGACGGCCCAGGGCACGGTCGAGCCTGCGGTACATGGTCCGCAGAGGGTCACCGACCTCGGCCACGACGGCAGGGTCGTACCAGGGGTGGTCCGGATCGTGCGACGACCACAGCTGGTGGCCGGTGCAGTGGCTCTCGCCGAACACGGTCATGAAGAGGTCCCAGCCACCCTGGGTCAGCAGCGAGAGCGACGCGGCCTCCTTGCGCGCCTGGCCGAGCAGCAGATCGTCGAGCACCGCCTTCGATTCCTCGGGCGTCCGCTGCACTCCCGCCCGCCGGTGGTAGTCGCACGGCGAGAAGGTCCGGTCGGAGGAGGGGTCGATCATCCCGACCGGGTGCTCCCCGAACTCGTCGACGATCTCGTCGATGAGCTTGTCAGGGACCGACTGCGTTCCGAGGTGGCGGTCGTGACAGCCGTACTCGATGAGCTGGACGCCGTTGTGCTCGTCGTCGGGGACGAGGTGCGGCACGTCGAGGATCGCCGAGCGCTTCCCGGCCCGGCTCAGGTACTCCCAGAAGGGCGTGCCGTCGATGTCGCGAGTGTCGGTCCAGCGGTCCTCGTAGTCGAGGCCCGTCTCGATCCAGCACTGGCGCTGGTGCTCCGAGAAGGAACGACCGGTGGAGACGCTCGGCCACCCCGCACTGGAGTGGATCCCGAACGGGCTCCGCACCGTGGCCCGGCTCGATCGCTCGAACACCGCCGACAGGTGCGGGAGATCGCCCTCGTCGGTGAAACCCCGGGCGACGCCGAGGTCGAACGCGTCGATCGCCACGAGGAGGACCTTCGTGCGCTGCTCACCGGGCGGGGCCGTGTACCCGTCCATGCCGTGGACGGCGCTGTAGACCCGCTCGAAGTCGACGACACCGTCGTCGATCACGCTCAGCCGGTCGTCGCCCTCGGTGGAGTAGGCACACGCGATCACCGGGATCCGAACGGGTGGCTCGAGGGCGGTGAGCCGCAGCAAGATGTCCCAGTCGGCGTAGAGCGCGAGCGGCTCGTCGTAGTGGGCCTCGGGCAGACCGGCGCGGTGCGCGAGCACGTTGACGTCGGCGATGTTGAACTCCTCGAGCTCGTCGCGGTCCCACGGCTTGTACTGGAGCCAGGGGAGGCCGCTCTCGCCGAGACCGTGGGCGCGCTCGAAGTTGTCGAAGATCCTGGCGCCGTAGAACACGTCGGTGTCGGGCCAGTTGGCCGACGCCCAGGCGAGGCCTTTCAGCCACAGGCGGTGCATCGTGTTGTCGTCGTCGAGGTAGGTGACGAGCGACCCGCCGGCATCGGCCAGGGCGACGTTGCGTGCCGCCGCACAACCGCGGCCCGTGTCCCGCAGGCACCGGATCCGAGGGTCGTCGAGAGTGTCGAGGTACTCAGAGGTGCCGTCGGTGCTCCCGTCGTCGACGATGAGCAGCTCCCAGTGGTCGTAGTCCTGGTCGAGCACCGACCCGACGGCCCGCTCGAGATGGTCGCGCCGGTTGCGGGTGGGGACCACGACCGAGATCAGGGGCTCGTCGGTGAGACGGGTCGTGGCGAGCCACTCCATCGTGAGGAGGATCTCGTCGAGGTCGCGCCTCTCGGCAACCTCCGAGCGCAGGCGCCCGAGCTCACTCTCGAGCCCCTCGATCCGGGCTCGGGTGGCGTCGTCCATCGGCAGGTCCTCGGGATGCGGTGCCGGCGGGCAACACAGCGGCACAGGGGAACCCGTACAGTAGCCGGGCACCCTGTGGGGGAACCGCCCGTGGCCGGGTGCGAGCGCGCCACGACCCCGGGTGACGGATCACCCGGGGCGGGGTGCGGGCGCGGGCGCGGTCGACCCTCAGTCGTCCGATCCGCCGTCGCTGTCGTCCCGGTTTCCGGGGCCGTCGTCGTCGGGTGCGGCGCCGATGACGTTGAACTCGCTGTCGAGGTTGACCTCGACCTGGGACCCGTCGTCGAGCTGGATCTCCACGCCGTAGGCGGCGCCGTCGTCGCCGATCTCGGTCTCGGTCACGGTGCCGCCGCCGGTGTGGTCGAGGGCGGCGGCAGTGGCCCGGTCGAGGTCGACGCCGGTGAGCGGCTGGTCGTCGTCGCCCGAGGCGGCGATCCCGATCCCGGTGCCGACGCCCACGACGGCGACCGCCACGGCGGCCCCGACGATCGTGAACTTCGAGCGACGCTTCATGGTCTTCCTCCGGTGGGTTGGGGTGGTACGTCGAACGGTCCGAGGATGGCGGAGAGCCCCTGAACCCACCCTGAATCGACCTGAAACAACGGACAGGGGCGAGCTTTCAGCGGGCGTTCAGCCGGCTGGGCCAGCATGGGCACGCCCCGTGGAGCGCCGGTGGAGGACGTGCGATGAGGCTGCTCGTCGTGGAGGACGAGAAGAAGGTGGCCGCAGCCGTCCGACGCGGGCTCGAGGCGGAGGGCTTCGCCGTCGACGTGGTGCTCGACGGCGTCGACGGGCTCTGGATGGCCACCGAGCACGACTACGACGCCATCGTGCTCGACATCATGCTCCCCGGTAAGAACGGCTACGAGGTCTGTGCCGCGCTGCGCGAGGCCGGCAACTGGACCCCGGTGCTCATGCTCACCGCCAAGGACGGAGAGCTCGACGAGGCCGAGGCGCTCGACACGGGAGCCGACGACTACCTCACGAAGCCCTTCTCGTTCGTCGTCCTGGTCGCCCGCGTGCGTGCCCTGCTCCGCCGGTCGACGCGCAGCGTCCCCTCGCCGGTGCAAGCCGGCGACCTCGTCGTCGACCCCGTGCGCCACCGCTGCTGTCGCGGCGACACAGACATCACGTTGACCGCGCGTGAGTTCTCGGTTCTCGAGTTCCTCGTGAGGCGGGCCGGTGAGGTCGTGCCGAAGTCGGAGATCCTCGAGGGTGTGTGGGACTACGACTTCGAGGGTGACCCCAACATCGTTGAGGTCTACATCCGCCACCTCCGGCGAAAGATCGACGAGCCGTTCGGCCGGGCCTCGATCGAGACCATCCGGGGTGCCGGCTACCGCCTGGACACCGACGGTGGCTGACGCACCGACACCCGATCGTGGGCCCCGTCGCGTCGTCGGCAGTGTCCGCTTCCGGGTCACCGCCGTAGCGACCGCGGTCGTGGCGGTCGTTCTCGGCGTGACCGCCGTCGCCATGATCGGCGCGCAGCGGCGGGCGCTGACCGAGAGCCTCGACGACCGGGTCGCCCAGACGGCGGACGACATCGCCCGGGGGCTGGAAACCGGATCCGCACCCGCCGAATTGCTCGTCGGCGGTGGCGACGAGACCTTCGCCCAGCTCCTCCTCGACAACGAGGTCGTCGCAGCCAGCGCCACGGTCGATGGCATTCCTCCTGTGCCCATCGACTGCGATGGCGGTGGCGGCTGTGGCGGACCGGCGGACGGGCACATCTCCACGGTCGACGGTCTTCTCGTCGGCGAGGACGCCGAGGACGAGTTCCGGGTCCTGACGCGCCTGGTCGACGTCGACGGACAGCAACACGTGCTCGTGGTGGCCGGCGCTCTCGACGAGGTCAACGAGAGCGTCGGCGTACTCACGACCACGCTGGCTGTGGCGCTTCCGGCCCTTCTCGTCCTCCTCGCGGCGCTGATCTGGCTCGTCGTCGCCCGCGCCCTGCGGCCCGTGGAATCGATTCGGCAGGAGGTGGTTCGCATCGGTGGCGACGACCTGGGACGGCGGGTACCAGAGCCCGCGACGCACGACGAGATCGGGCGTCTCGCGCGGACGATGAACGAGATGCTGAGCCGGATCGAGGCTGCCGGAGACCGTCAACGAGCGTTCGTGGCCGACGCCTCACACGAACTCCGCAGCCCGCTCACGAGCATCCGATCCGAGTTGGAGGTCGACCTCGCCCATCCGGAGTCGTCCGATCCGCGCGCAACCCATCGCAGCGTTCTCGAGGAGACCGACCGGCTCCAGCGTCTCGTCGACGATCTCCTCTACCTCGCGCGACGCGACGCCGCGGCCGGTGACCGCCGGGTCACCACGGTCGATCTCGACGACGTGGTCATGCGCGAGATCGCGCGCGTCGCCCAGGAGGAGAGGCCGGTCGTGGACGCCGCCGGCGTGTCGGGAGCGCAACTCGTCGGCGACGCCGACCAGCTCACGCGGGTGGTGCGGAATCTCCTCGACAACGCACGCCGGCACGCCACCGAGCGCGTGACGGTCGGGCTCGTGGAGGACGGCGACAGTGTCGTGCTGACCGTGTCCGACGACGGCCCCGGTATCGCCGACGAGGACACCGAACGGATCTTCGAACGCTTCACCCGTCTCGACTCGGCGCGCGACCGTGAGCACGGCGGTACGGGTCTCGGCCTGGCGATCACCGCCGACATCGTGGCCGAGCACGGCGGGACCGTGAGCGTCGACGGCCGGCAGGGAGCCGACGGCTCACGGGGAGCGACATTCGTCGTTCGTCTCCCCGCTTCCGCACCGCACGCCGGCGCCTAGACATCTCGATCCCGTCCGGACCGGTGGAGGTGGTACTTGGATTCGTGTGAGTGGCCGGACGGCGAGGGTCGGACCGGCGACGTCCGTGCCGAGCCCGATCTCGTCGCCGGCGACATCACCAGATGGTGGTGTCGCCGGGGTGCGGGTGCTCGCGGAGTCGTCGGTCCTTGGTGACCAGCTGACAGCCGTGCTCGACGGCCGTCGCGTAGATGAGACGGTCGGCCGGATCGCCGGGGAAGGAGCTGGGTAACGACACGGCGGTGGCGGCGATCTCGGGAGTGACGGGGATGGTGCGGAGCCGGTCGGCGAGGACGCGCAGCCACGCCCGAAGCGGGACCGCCAGGGTGATGCGCTCGTGCCGGGCGAGCCACGCGAGCTCGAACCAGGAGATCGAAGCGACGGCGAGCTCGTCCACACTCT
This sequence comes from Acidimicrobiia bacterium, assembly GCA_041394025.1. Lineage (NCBI taxonomy): Bacteria > Bacillati > Actinomycetota > Acidimicrobiia > Acidimicrobiia bacterium. The sequence goes on from JAWKJA010000004.1 coordinate 133,001, forward strand.
CCACCGCGTCGAGCGCAGCCGCACTGAGGCGGTCGGGCTCAGCCGACCACCAGTGCACGACGTGAGAATCGAGCAGTACGGTCGTCAACCGAGCTCCCAGTCTGCGCCGGTGGCGAAGAGCTCCTCGTCGTCGGCGCAGGTCATGGCCATGCCCTCGGCGGCGCCGCGCAGCGCACCGGCGCCGGTGGCCGGGACGAGACGGGCGACGGTGCGTCCGTGCTTCGTGATCTCGATCTCGTCGCCCGCGGCGACCTCGTCGAGCAGGGCAAGAATCCCGGCCTTCACCTGAGTTGCGGTCATCTGACGAGTCATATGCTCAGTGTAGTGGTCATATGACGTGTGTCGGGGCCGCCCGGTTAGAGCTCCGGCGCCTCGCCGTTGGACAGGAAGACCGTCACGGTGCCGGCGCGGTCCAGCGTGGTGCCCGGCTCGGGATCGAGGCGCGCCACGGTGTTGACGTCCTCGTCGCTGGGTATCCGGTCCTCGTTCCTCTCGACGTTCAACCCGTTGAACCACAGCTGTTCCCGGGCGTCGTCGAACGACTCCCCGATCACGTCGGGCACGTCGACCTCGCCCTGGCCGGCACTCACCACGATCGTGACGTCGGAGCCCTCGTCGACGCGCGCCCCGGCCTCGGGGTCCTGGGCCAGCACGCTTCCGACGGTCGTGTCGGGGCTCTCGGTGAACTGCACGACGGCGTCGAGGCCGACCTCGTCGGGCAGGTCGAGCACGTCCCCGACGGGGGGATTCCCGTCGACGAGGTCGGGCACCGTGGCCTGCGGCGGCGTGTCGTCGCCGAGCCGCGTGAAGACGTAGAGGCCGCCGATGACGATGGCGATGATCACCAGGAACGTGATGTTGAGTGACCAGCGCGACCGGGCCGATCCCCGGGGGCGACGCGGCGACCGGGAGCGCGTGCGGCCGAGCGACTCCATGTCGACGGTGAGCTCCTCGATGGCGCGCGCCTGTCCGGCGGTGAGCGTGTCGTTCACGTCGGCGCGCTGATCGAGTCGGGCGACCCTGACCTCGATGTCGTGCAGGCGCGCGTGGAGCTGGTGCAGAACCTCGACGACCTCGACATCGGAGGCCGGCCCGAGCGGGAGCGGAGCCCGCTTCTCCGGCCCGGGTGACGTGGGGCCGCTTCCGCCCGGGATCCCGGCACCCTCGCCCTCGATGAGGCCCGCCGCCACCAGGTCGGCCCGGGGGATCCGCCACGGCCCACTGCCGTTGCCGTTCGCCCGGTAGGCGTTCGGGAAGCGGTCGCGGGCGGCGAAACGCCGGATCGTCGAGCGAGACAGCGAGCACTCCTTGGCTGCCTCGGAGATGCTGAGGATGTCCGCGTCCGAGGGCGGGCGGGCGGGTGTCATGTCGGGAAGTGGCCTCCGGTCAGGGGCCATCGTACCCGGAGGTGCGCGGGACCCGGAAGGCAGCACGGAGGCGGCGGCGAATCGCGACGCTCGACGGACGACACCCCGCTCGCTACCGTGTGCGGTCGTGCGCCGACGGACCCTGGATCTCTCCGACGCGACCGTGGTCGAGGCCGGGTGGTCGGTCACGCCCGTGGCGCGTGTCTCCACCCGCGCCCACGCCACCCGTCGGTTCGGGTTCGTGCGCCAGCATCTCCGACCGCTCCGGGTGCAGGTGGTCGGCCCCGGCGGCGGGGCGCAGACGATCCGGGTCCACGACACCCATCGGACGGTTCAGCGGCTGATCGTGGCGGCGTTCGCCCTTCTCGTCGGCTTGCAGGCATGGAGGCGACGAACGTGACACCTCGAAGCGACGACCCGGCTGAAGGCACCCGCGACACCGTCGCCCTGCTCCGGACGACGGCCGAGCGCTCGCAGGCGCTCCTCGAGAGCTTCGTCGACGGTCTCACCGCCCGCCAGGTGTTCGGCGAGCCCGAGCACGTCGGTGACCACGTCGTGATCACGGCCGCCGCCATCCAGCGGTCGGGCGGCTACGGCTTCGGCGCCGGCGGTGGCGACGACAGCGGGGACGACGACCGTGGGGAGTCGGGTGGCGACGGCGGGGGAGGTGGTGGCGGGGGCCACGGCGAGGCGCGACCGGTCGCGGTGATCGACGTCGGCCCGAACGGTGTGCGTGTCCAGCCGGTGCTCGACTTCACGAAGATCGGTGTGACGGTCCTCGCCGGGGTCTTCGCCGTGTGGCGAGCGGGACGTCGCCGCTCCTAGCTCCTACGCTGCTTCCTGCGCGGGCTCGATGCCGAACGACCCGCGGATCTGCTCCTGGAGCCGCTCGAGCGTCATGGCCTGGAGTTCGGTGTGCACGAGGTTCCCGTCGGCGTCGTAGAAGGCCGTGATCGGCATGCCGATGGTGCCACCGACCTCACGGTAGAGGTCGTTGTTGTCGGCACCGACGTCCTTGGCCAGCGTGTTGTCGAGGATGTCGTTTCGCTCGGCCATGGGTCGCCAGTCGGCACTCTCGTTGGCGTTCACGAACACGAACTCCACCTCACCGGCGTACTCGTCGGCGGCCTGGTCGAAGTCGGGAAGCTCGGCGTCGCAGTTCGTGCACCAGGACGCAAAGAAGTTCACGATGACGGGGGTCCCCTCGTAGTCGGCGAGCTTCACCCGTTCCCCCTCGTCGGCGCCGAGGGCGGGGAGGTCGAAGGACGATGCCGTCACGTCGCCGGACGGCGCATCGTCGGAGACCACGACCGCCAGAACGACGACACCGACGAGGATCGTGACCCCCGCAACGACGACACCCGTGACAGCCCGGCGACGGCGCCGTGCCACCGCCTCGGCGTCGGCGCGTGCCGCGGCCCGGCCCCGCGTCGAACGCCCCGTCGGTGGCGTCGTGACTCTGTCAGGTCCGTTGGCCATGACGTGTCCGTTTCGAGGAGAGAAGGCGGTGGCGTGTGACGGCCGTCATCCGATGCGCGTGACGCGCTCCAACCCGAGCGAGTCCATGATCTCGATGAGCTGCGACGACACCCAGCTCAAGCTGTCGAAGATGAGCAGGATCCCGAACACCGCGAGCAGCGTGGCCGACACGGCGACGATGGTCGTGAAGTGCTGCTTCACCCAGGCGAGCGTCCCGGCCATGCGCCCGAAGGCCAGGCCTGTGACGAGGAACGGGATGCCGAGGCCGAGCGAGTAGACGAAGAGAAGCGACCCTCCCGCCCAGGCGCGGCCCTGGGTGGCGGCGATGGCGAGGATCGAGCCGAGCACGGGCCCGATGCACGGCGTCCACCCGAACCCGAAGGCTGCACCGGTGACGGGTGGGGCGAAGGCCCCGAGCCGGCCGGTGTCGGGCTGGAACCGCTTCTCCTGGTAGAGCCAGGGCGCCTGGAGGAAGAGCGAGCCGAGCATGAACAGGGACATCGCCAGGATGATGACGCCCGAGATCCGGGTGAGGAGGGCCTGGTTGTCGAGAAAGAAGCTCCCGGCGGTGGACGCCGACACGCCGAGGAGGACGAACACGACGGTGAAGCCCAGCACGAACAGGCCGGTGTCGCGGGTGATGCGCATCATCGTGTCGCGGCCGCCGTCCTGGATCTCGGCGACGTCGAGGCCGGTGACGATGGAGAGGTAGCCCGGCACGAGAGGGAGGACGCAGGGGGAGAGAAACGAGATGATCCCGCCTCCGAACGCGGCGAGGTACGCGAGCGCGTTGACCTCAGTGATCTCCACGATCTCCGCAACCCTCCGGATGCACGAGTCCTCTCCCGCGAGGCTACGACGCGGGCGTCGGGGCTCTCCGGTCGCCCACGACGTCGCCGTGAGGCGGTAACTAGCCCGAACGGGCCATTGTGCTCCTCGCCCGTTTCGGACGATCGTCACGTGTGGCCGACACACAGCACGCAGCGGGCGCCCGCACGACCCTGCCGCGGCCTTACGTCGAGCGGGTGCACCGCCGGGGCATCCAGGTGCGCCTCGGGCTGTGCGCCGTCATCGCCGTGTGTTTCTCGGTCGTGCCGGGGCTCGACACGGCCGACCGCCTCACGCTCGTAGGCTTCGTCGTCGGATACGGGCTCGTCGCCACTGCCGTCGACCTCGTCGCCACCTCGGCCCGGAACAACACCGCGAGCGTCATCAACGCGCTGCTCGGGCTCGTGGTCATCTTCACCGTCACGCTCGTCGTCCCCGGCGCGTTCGGTGTGGCACTACTCCCCTACGGGATCGCCGTCCTCTTCTGCGCGATCGTCTGGGGGTTCCGTGCGGGTATGGCCACAGCGACAGGAGCGAGCGTCCTCGTGTGGATCGCCCAGGCGCTCGCTCCCCCGGCGGACCGGATGGAGCCGGTCGTTCTCGTCTCGGTCACGATCGCCTTCTTCGGTGTCGCTCTCGTGTCGGATCGGATCTCCGTGGAGAGGCGGAGCCAGATCGAGCACTTCGGCCGCCTCTACGAGGCGATGCGCAGCGTGTCGTCGCTGCCCGACCTGTCGACGACGCTCGAATCGGTCACCGCGGCGGTGTCGTCGGCCGTCGGAGCCTACGGGACAGCCGTCATGCTCAGGGAAGACGACCACCTCGTTCTGACCGGGAGCATCGCCGAACGGGTGGGTTTCACCGACAAGGAGATCGCCGACTACACCCGTCGGGAACTGGCTGCCGGCACCTCGCCTCTCGCCCGAGCACTGACCACGGGCCGGTCGGTCGTGATCGAGGACATCGCCCTCGACGAGGAGTTCCCGGAGTGGGCGGCCGAGTGGCGCCGTGTCATGGCGGGCACCGGTGTGGAGTCCCAGGTCGTCGTGCCGCTCCATCTCGGGGGTGAACCGATCGGGGTGATGAACGTGCTCTTCGCCCGCACCGGTGCCGGGTCCGAGCAGGAGCGCCACCTGCTCGAGGCGTACGCGGAGCAGGCGGCGATGGTCATTGCCCGGGCGCAGGCCTACCAGCGGGAGAAGGAGGCGACGGAGCGCTTCGAGGAGGCCGACCGCGTGAAGAGCGAGTTCCTCGGGATGGTGAGCCACGAGCTCCGGACGCCGCTCACCGCCGTGAAGGGGTTCGTCGACACGGTGCTGCTCCACTGGGACAAGCTCGACGACAGCCAGCGGCGAGAGCTGCTCAGCCGGGCGTCGGGCAACGCCGACGAGCTCGCCCGCCTCATCGACCAGCTCCTCGACTTCACGCGCGTCGAGGCGAACCGTGCCGAGGTGGTCCCCCGACTCTGCTCCCTCGCCGTCGTGGTGGACGACGTCACCCGCGACCTCGCTCCGGTTCTGGAGGAGCACACTCTGACCGTCGACGTGCCCCGTCACCTGTCGGTCGTCGCCGATCCGGACGCCGTCGGTCAGATCCTCACCAACCTCCTCACCAACGCCGTGAAGTACTCCGAGCCGTCCACGACGGTGGTGGTCAGAGCCGAGAGGACCGGACCCGACGTCTACGTGTCGGTCACCGACGAGGGCGACGGGATCCCGCCCGATGAGATCGACCGCGTGTTCGAGCGCTTCTACCAGGTCGGCACCACCGACCGGGCCCGCCGGGGAACCGGCATCGGCCTGTCGATCGTCCGCCGGTTCGTGGAGCTCCACGGCGGTGAGGTGTGGGTCGACAGCATCCTGGGCGTCGGGTCCTCCTTCACGTTCACACTTCCGGCCGCCGTCACGGCGGGCGGCGACGAGCAGGAACCGCCCGCAGCGGCAGCGGTCTGAGTCGAGGCACCGCGGAAGCGGGCGGCGTCAGTCGTCGCGTCGTTGCACGGCGAATGTCGCGGACGCCTTCGAGACGACCCGGGAGCCTTTGTCGCCGTCCGGTGACGTGCTGACCGTCGCCTCGAGATGGGCAACGCTCGTTCCGATGCGAAGAGCGTCGCCCCGTACGACGAGTTCGTCGTCGACGAGCGCCGCGCGCAGGTTGGCGACCTTCATCTCGACCGTGACGCCGTGCTCCCCCCGCTCGAGTCCCGCCAGCAGCGCGAAGTTGCACGCTGCGTCGAGCACGACCGCGTGCACGCCGGCCTGGACCACGCCAATGGGATTGGCGCAGACGTCCGTGGGGGTCCACACGGCTGACGACCATCCCTCGCCGTAGGCGTCGAAGCTCACCCCGAGCGTGTCGAGGAGCGGCATTCCGGCGCTGCCGAGCTGATCGTCCATGTTGCGGGGCACGGAGCCGACGATAGCCCTCGGCCCATCGGCCCCGGTGTCGACGCCCGGAAGATCGGCGTTCGCTTCCGTGTTGCCCGTGGTGAAGAGAGCCGACGACAATGGTCGCTGCGCCGTCCGAGCCGCACGGACCCGAGGTGCACCACCCACCAGGAGGACCCCATGCCCACCGCCGTGATCGTCGACGCAGTCCGCACCCCGATGGGGAAGCGCAACGGGAGCCTCAAGGACGTCCACCCCGTCGATCTGGCTGCGCTCACCCTCGAGGAGCTCGTGAAGCGAAGCGACCTCGACCCTGCACTCGTCGACGACGTGATCATGGGCTGCGTCATGCAGGTCGGTGAGCAGGGAGTCAACATCGCCCGCAACGCGGCGCTCACGGCCGGTTTCCCCCACTCTGTTCCGGGCACCACGATCGACCGCCAGTGCGGCTCGTCGCAGCAGTCCCTGCACTTCGCCGCGCAGGGTGTGATGGCCGGGGCCTACGACGTCGTCGTGGCGGCCGGGGTCGAGTCGATGACGCGGGTACCCATGGGCGCGTCGATCATGACCGACTGGGGGCTGCCGTTCTCCGACAAGATGGCCGAGATGGTGCCCGGTGGGGTCCCGCAGGGGATCTCCGCCGAGATGATCGCCGAGAAGTGGGGGCTGAGCCGCGAGCAGCTCGACGAGTTCTCTGTCCGCTCGCAGACGCTGGCGGCCCAGGCGACCGACGAGGGTCGTTTCGACAAGGAGATCATCGGAGTTCCGATCACCACGGACGACGGCGCCTCGGTCTTCGACACCGACGAGACGTTCCGGCGCGACACCACGCTCGAGGCCCTCGCGGCGCTCAAGCCCTCCTTCCAGGAGGACGGCAAGATCACGGCGGGGAACTCCTCCCAGATCAGTGACGGCGCCTCGGCCGTGCTCGTCATGAGCGAGGAGAAGGCCACCGAGTTGGACGTGACGCCCCGGGCGCGCTTTGACGCGTTCGCCCTGGCCGGCGACGACCCCGTGTTGATGCTGACGGCCCCGATTCCGGCCACGACGGCAGCTCTGGAGCGTTCCGGCAAGTCGCTCGACGACATCGACCTCGTCGAGATCAACGAGGCGTTCGCTCCTGTCGTGCTGGCCTGGGCCGCGGAGCACAACCCCGACATGGAGCGCGTCAACGTCAACGGTGGCGCCATCGCCCTGGGTCACCCCCTGGGTGCCTCGGGAGCGCGGCTCATGACCACGCTCGTCAACGAGTTGGAGCGTTCCGGGAAGCGCTGGGGCCTCCAGACGATGTGCGAGGGCGGCGGCATGGCGAACGCCACCGTCATCGAGAGGCTCTGAGGAGGGGGCCCCGTCGGTCGCACGGAGAGGGGCTGACCCCGTGGTGTGGAACGTGGTGCGGGTGCTGATCGCACTCGCGGCGGCCGTGGGCTTCTACCTGATGGTGGCCTGGTTCGTGCGCATGTTCCGCTCGTTCGTCCCCCCCGAGGACATCGACCCCGGGAGCCTGCGCCCCGTCGACTACCGCTACCGGTGCATCGTGTGCGGTGCCGAGGTCACGATGACGGCAGCGCCCGGCGACGACGAGCCCGAGGCCCCCCGCCACTGCCGCGAGGACATGTCGCTCGTGGTGGAGGAGGGTAAGTGGTAATCCCAAGGTTGTAATTACCCACAGAGTTGTCCACACCCTGTGGACAATGTGGGTGCGGGATACTTCTACCGGTATCTGGTCGTCATCACGAAGCCGGCGGTGAGGAGCCCGAGGCCGAGGAACAGGTAGCGCGTCTCGAAGTCGCCGGGGAGGGCGTTGAGGTAGTTGGCCACCACGACGAGGAGCCCGACCACCATGAGCGTGAACATCGTGACCGCCCACCACAGCGGGGACGGCGGCGCCTTCTTGGGGCTCGGCGGCGTGTACCGCGAGGTCTCGCGTGAGCGGGGCACAGGTCGAGGCTAGTGCGCGACAGGGCGTGGCTCGCCGTCGGGTTCGTCGTCCTCGGGTTCCTGGCGGTCGTGATCCTGCGTGACCAACCGCCGGCCGACCCGACGACCGACGTTCCCGAACGTGTTCGCCTGGCGGACCTGATCGAGCGCGAGTCGTCGCGCACCGAGAGGCTCCGGGCCGAGACGTCGGTCCTTCGCAAGGCGGTCGACGACGTGCAGAGCGGCGCAACGGACGTCTCCGACGTCCACGACCAGATCGAGGCAGCCCGAGCCCGCGCCGGCCTCGCTCCCGTGACGGGCGACGGCATCGTCGTGACCCTCCGCGACTCGTCCCTCGAGAGGGCGCCCAGCGGGAACCGCAACGACCTGCTGATCCACTCGGGTGACGTCCACGCCGTCGTCAACGGGTTGTGGTCAGCGGGCGCCGAGGCGGTGTCGGTCAACGGCGAGCGTGTCGTGGCGACGAGCGCGCTGCTGTGTGTCGGCAACACGTTGCTGATCAACGGGACGGTCCACTCACCACCCTACGAGTTCACGGCGATCGGCCCTCCCGATCTGCTGGAGGAGCGCTTCGAGGACGACGACCTGGTGCAGCGCCTCCGTCGCGATGCCGAGGCCTTCCAGCTCGGCTTCGACGTCGAGAAGGCGACCGACCTCGAGGCCCCGCCGTTCGAGGGTGCCCTCACCGTCGAGCACGCCACCCAGCGGTAGTGCGTCACCGAGGCCACCTCCGACAGTCGGACCTCAGTGACGCACTACTAGTGCTCGGATACGGTGACGGATCGTGGGCACCCGGGTTCTCGTCCTCGACAACTACGACTCGTTCGTCTACAACCTCGTGCAGTACCTCGGTGAGCTCGGAGCCGAGCCGACGGTGCACCGACACGACGAGGTCGCACTCGACGAGATGCGGGCGCTCGAGCCCGAGCGGATCCTGATCTCGCCCGGTCCGGGCCGGCCCGCCGACGCCGGTCGCTCCAACGAGGCGATCGCGGCGTTCGCCGACGCCGGTGTCCCGGTCCTCGGTGTGTGTCTCGGCCACCAGTGCATCGGCGAGGTCTACGGCGCGTCGGTCGTCCGGGCGCCTGCGGTGATGCACGGCAAGACCTCCGAGATCGACCACGACGGGAAAGGCGTCTTCTCCGGGCTGCCCTCACCGGTCACGGCCACCCGCTACCACTCGCTCATCGTGGACCGCTCGACCGTTCCCGACGTGCTCGAGATCACGGCGGAGGCCGACGGGCTCGTGATGGGCCTGCGCCATCGCGACCTCCCCGTGGAGGGTGTCCAGTTCCATCCCGAGTCGATCCTCACCGAGCACGGTCACAGGATCCTGTCCAACTTCGTCGGGCACTGAGCGGCCCGGGCTCGCACGGACCGCCACCTCACGAACCGGCGTCAGGGGAGACGGGCGCCACGTCTGTCGACCGCGGCGAGGCCGTCGTGCACCAACGAATCGAGGGCATCGCGGTCGAGGCCGCCGACGGGTACGGGCTCGTCCTCCTCACGCAACGCCCGGAGAACGTCGCCGCGCCTCTGTCGGAACGAGCCCTCGTACGACGGCTGCCGGGAACGCGTCTCGCCGTCGAGCGGCCCACGTGTGGCACACCGGCGACGCAGCGGGCACTCCCCGCACGCCGGGCCGGTGGCGGTGCACACGAGAGCGCCCAGGTCCATGAGAGCGAGGAGCCGGTCACGACCGTGCAGCGGCCGCCCCAGTCTGGTGGAGGCGTGTTCTGCCTCCGTCGTGGTGAGACGTCGTCCCTCGACGCGCTCACACACCCGTCGGATGTTCACCTCGATGGCCGGGACGTCGACGTCGTCGACCTGCGCCCGCAACGCCCCGGCCGTGTAGCGCCCCACACCGGGGAGATCCTCCAGATCCCGGGGCCAGCCGTCGCTCTCGATCAGGACGGCGCTCTCCCACAGCCGGCGCGCACGACGCGGGTAGCCGAGACTGCCCCACGCCTCGATGAGCGCACCCGGGCCGGCCTCCGCCGCCGCGGCGGGTGTCGGGAACAGGCGCAGGAACGCCGGCCACACCTTCTCGACGCGTCCCACCGGCGTCTGCTGGAGCATGACCTCCGACACGAGCACGGCCCAGCGGTCGCGGGTCGCACGCCACGCGAGGTCGTGGCGCCCGTGTGTCTCCCACCAGCCGAGGAGCAGAGACCGTGCCACGGCGGTGGACCGCCCTCAGGGTGACGCCGTGGTCGTGGTGGACGACGTCGTGGGTGCCTGGCCGACCTGGATCACGACCTCGGTGCCCGTGGGTGCATTGGTGCCACCGGTCGGGTTCTGGTTGATCACCTTGCCGTCGTTGCCCGGCGACGACTCCACGATGACGACGCGCGGCACGAAACCGGCCGCGCTGAGCTCGGCCTCCGCTGCGCTCTGGTCCTTGCCGACCACGCCGGGCACCGCGCCGCTGGGGCGGCCACTCGACACGAACAGCTGCACCGTGGAGCCCTGGGGTGCCTGTGAGCCACCGGCCGGATCGGTTCGGATCACCTGATCGGCCGGGACGGTGTCGCTGGGCTCGGGGACCTGCTGCACGGTGAAACCGGCGGCGGTCAACGCCTCGACGGCGGCGTTGACCGACAACCCGTCGACCTGTGGGACCTCGACGCTCCCGGGCCCGGCCGACACGATCATCACGACCTTCGAGCCCCGCTCGACGAGAGTGCCGGAGGCGGGCTCGGTGCGGATCACGACGCCCGGCTCGACGTCGGTGGTCTCCTCCTCCTGTTCTTCGACGGTGAGGTTGAGGTCCTCGAGGACGTCGCGTGCGTCCTCGGCGGTGCGCCCGGCCAGCGGTGGGATCTCGACCTCCCCGAGGCCCTCGCTCACCGTGATGGTGACGACGCTTCCGTCGCGGGCCTCCTCACCCCCCGGCGGGTTCTGCTTGGCCACCAGGCCCTTCTCCAGGAATGCGATCTCGCGCTCGACCTCGACCTCGAAGCCGGCGGCGCTCAGTGCGGCCACCGCCTCCTCTTCTGTCATGTCCGTCACATCCGGAACCTCGACGAGCGGCGTCGCCTCTCCTCCCGAGGAGCTGAGCGACCAGATGAGCCAGATACCTCCCCCCAGGAGCAGGAGCAGGACGGTGAACACCCACCACCGGCGCGACTTCTTCCAGTCCTTCTCCTCGTCGGCGGCCGGCAACGCCTCGGCCACGGCAGGGTTGGCGACCGTCGTGGCGGCGCCCGCACCGGCAGCCGCGGCGGCGAGCGCCAGGGGGGCGGCCAGAGGCGGTCGCCCCCGCAGGAAACGCAGGAGGTCCTCACGGAGGTCGTGTGCCGACTGGTAGCGCTGGTCGGGCTCCTTCGACAGGCACGCCATGATGATCGCCTCGAGATCGGGCGGGATGTCGAGCCGGTGCTCCGAGGGCGGTGGAGGGGTCTCCCGCACGTGCTGGTAGGCGACGCTCACGGGGTTCTCGCCCTGGAACGGCGTGACACCGCACACCATCTCGTAGAGCACGACGCCGAGCGAGTAGACGTCGGAGCGCCCGTCGACGGCGAGCCCCTGGGCCTGTTCGGGCGAGAAGTAGGTGGCGGTCCCCATGACCGAGCCGGTCTGGGTGAGCGCCTCGCCGGTGTCGGCGCGGGCGATGCCGAAGTCGGTGACCTTGGCGCTGCCGTCGGAGTCGACGAGCACGTTGCCCGGCTTGATGTCGCGGTGCACGACACCGGCGCGGTGGGCGTAGTCGAGCGCGGCGGCGATCTCGGCGGCGAGACCCGCCGACCGTTCGGGGGAGAGGACCCCCTCGGTCTTGAGGACGTCGCGCAGCGTGTGGCCCGCCACGTACTCCATCACGATGAAGTAGGTGCCCTGCTCCTGGCCCCAGTCGTAGATGGCGACGATGTCGGGGTGGTTGAGGCCGGCGGCCGACTGAGCCTCCCGTCGGAAGCGCTCCACGAACGACGGGTCGCGTGCGTACTCCGCCGACAGGACCTTCACCGCCACCGGGCGGTCGAGGAGGTCGTCGCGCGCGAGGTAGACCTCGGCCATGCCTCCCCGGGCTATCTCGCGCTGGAGCTGGTACCGGTTGGCGAAGACGGCGACGGGCGCGGCCATGACCTGTCGAATCTACTGCCCGGCCGCGTGCGTTCCGCGGCGCGTCGACGGTGGGTTCGGGTACATCGGGCTCACAGGAGAGCTCCCAGCACCTGGCCGGCCACGGGCGCGGCGACGGTCCCGCCGCTGCCGGCGTTCTCCACGAGGACCGCGATCGCGAACCGGGGGCTCTCGGCCGGGGCGAAGCCCACGAACCAGGCGTGGTCGGTGGGGCCCTGCGAGTTCTCCGCCGTACCTGTCTTTCCGGCCACGGTGACGTCGGGCAGAGCCGCGGCGGTACCGGTGCCCCGCTGGACGACCTCGACCATCATCGACGAGATCTCCGCCGCGGTCTGGGCGGGCATGGCGGTCCTCCAGTCGCCTGGGCGGATCCGCGAGATCACCGTGCCCTCGTCGTCACGGATCTCGCGGCCCACGTGCGGCTCGGGGACCACGCCACCGTTGGCGACGGCGGCCGCCACGAGCGCCATCTGGAGCGGAGTCGTGGCCACCTCGCCCTGGCCGATACCCGCGAAGGCGAACAGCGGCTTGTTCTGCTCGAAGGTGCCCGGCTCGGGGCCCGCACTGTCGACGGCGCCGGGCCGGAGGTCGATCGGGGGAGCGCTGTAGATCCCGAACCTCTCCATGGCCGGCGGGAAGCGCTCGCCGAGGTCGAGGCCGAGCTGGCCGAACGTGGTGTTGCACGACCGCACGAAGCTCTCCGTGAGGTTGCCGCCGCAGACGCCCGCCCCGAAGTTCTGGAGGGTCGTGTTGGTGAGCGGGAGCGTCAACGAGCTGAGTGACGGGAAGACCGGCTCGGTGGGCGTCGCCAGGCCGTCGTCGAGAGCCGCAGCGGTCGTGACGATCTTGAAGCCGGATCCGGGCGGGTAGATCTCGCGGAACGCCCGGGCGAGGTCGGGCTTGGCAGGGTCGGCCTCGAGCGACCGGAACACCTCGTCGGCGGCCGCGATGTCGTGGCTGGCCAGGAACTGGGGATTGAAGGTGGGGTTCGAGTACAGGGCGACGATCTCGCCGTTGTTCGGGTCGAGGACGACCACCGAGCCCTTCCGGCCGCCCAGCGCGTCGGCCGCCGCGCGCTGGGCCCCTGCCGAGACGCTGAGGACGACGTTGCCGGTGTTCTCCTTGCCCAGCACGAGATCTTCGAGGTTGCGGACCTGGAGGTCGAAGTCGCGCCCGGTGAGCTCGTCGTTGTAGGCGGCCTCGACACCCGTGCTCCCCCGGCTGAACGAGAAGTAGCCGCTCACCTGGGACATGAGGTCGCCCAGGGGGTACTCGCGCTGGTACTCGAACTCGTCGTCGACCTCCACCGAGCGCGCCACGACCTCACCGTCGGAGGTGAGGATGTCGCCACGGGGTCCCGAGAAGTCCCGGATGAGGGTGCGGATGTTGCGCGGGTCGTCGGCGAGCTCGTCGGCCTCGATGACCTGGAGGTACACGAGGTTGCCGGCCAGCGCCAGGAAGAGCACGACGATCGCCCACCCGAGGTGCTTGATGGCGCGGTTCACGCGGTTACCCCCGCGGAGCGCTTCTCGCGCACCTGGCGCTCCAGCTTCTCCTCGGCCGAGGCGGCGGTCTCGTCGGAGATCCGCAGCAGCAGCGCCACGATCACGAAGTTGGCGACGAGAGACGATCCGCCGTACGACACGAACGGCAACGTGATACCCGTGAGCGGGATGAGGCGCGTGACCCCACCGAGGATCACGAACGTCTGGACACCAATGATCGTCGTGAGGCCGGTCGCAAAGATCTTGGAGAAGGGCCGCTGTGCCTGCACCGCGATCCGGAAGCCCGTGCCGACGAGAAGCAGGAACGCGATGAGCAGCGCCACCGTCCCGAGAAGGCCCAGTTCCTCACCGATGGCGGCGTAGATGAAGTCGGTCTCGACCACCGGGATGCGGTCGGGGTTGCCCAGCCCGAAGCCGCGGCCGGCGAAACCACCGGTACCGAAACCGAAGAGTGCCTCCACGAGCTGGCTGTTGCCCTCCCCGGCGGCGGGCCACGGGTCCTGCCAGTTCGTGACGCGGTCCTGCACGTGGGAGAAGAGTTGGTAGGCGATCACCGCGCCGACGGCGAACATCCCGAAACCGACGGCGACGTACGCGGCGCGCTGGGTCGCGACGTAGAGCATGCCGACGAACACGGCGAAGAAGAGCAGCGACGAGCCCAGGTCTGTTTCGAACACGAGAACGACGAGGGAGAAGCCCCAGATGAGGAGCAACGGCCCCAGGTGTTTCGGGTCGGGGAGCGCCAGGCGCCCGACGCGCAGGGTTCCCGACGAGAGCAGCTCGCGCTTCTCCACGAGGTAGGCCGCGAAGAAGACGACGAGGAGCACCTTGGCGGCCTCGCCGGGCTGGAAGGTGACGGGCCCGACCTTGGCCCAGAGGCGCGCACCGTTGAGGCTGAAGCCGATGCCGGGCAGCAGGGGGAGGAGCAGGGCGACGATGCCGGCCATGAGGAACGTGTAGCGGTAGCGCTCGAGGATGCGGACCCGGCGGACCAGCACGAGGGTGCCGATGAACGCCGCCACGCCGACGGCGGCCCAGATCGACTGGACGCGGGCGAGGTCGCGGTCGAGGCGGGCGATGATGACGAAACCGATCCCGTTGAGTGCGACGACGAGCGGCAGGAGCGTGGGATCGGCCCGGGGGGCGAAACGACGGATCGCCAGGTGGGCGAGAAAGAACAGGGCGACGAGCCCGACGAGGATCGCGACGAGGTCGGGGGGCAGGTCGGCGTGCTCGGCCAGGCCCACGAGGATGTAGCCACCCGTCACGATGACGACGGCGATGATCCCGAGCCCCAGCTCCGTGGCCCGGCGGCGCTTGGCGAGGGGGCTCACGCTGTCGTGGGCGGGGACGTGGTGAGCGAGCGCGTGGTGGGCGGCGACGTCGTGGTGCTCGTGGCGTCCTCCTCGGCGGCGGCGACGTCGTCGGCCACGCCCTCGAGGTACTCCTCGGCCGCCGAGCGCGACGAGAACTCCAGCTCGTCCTCGAAGGCGATGCGTTGCGCCGGTGTGAGGTCGTCAGCGGTGAGGTCGGTCGTGATCTCCAGTGTGGGGTCCCACCCGAGAACGCCACCGGGACGACCCTGGTACAGCACAACCTGCTCGTTGTCGCCCGCGAACGCCACGAAGTACGTGCGGCGCGCGTACCAGCCCACGATGAGCACGGCGACCACGATGATGACGACGACGGGAACGGCCACGAGGAGTGTTCGCCACCACCGCCGCGTCCTGCCCCGGCGCTTCTCGGGCTTGTGGTCGCTCGACTCGGCGTCCGAGGCGTCGGGCTCGTCGGTGCCGTCTGGCGCTTCCGCGTCGCCGGACGCAGCAGCGGCGGCGCCCGCAGCAGCGATCGCGTCGGAGTCACCGCCCGCCTCACCCTCGACCGCGTCGAGTACGACGACGGTGATGTTGTCCTCGCCGCCCGCCTCGTTGGCAGCGTCGACCAGCTGCTCGGCGGCGTGGCCCGGGTGCGGCTCGCGCCGGAGGATCGAGGCGATGTCGTCGGCGCGCACCATGGTGGTGAGCCCGTCGGAGCAGAGGAGGACGCGGTCGCCGACCACGGCGGGCACGGTGTAGCGGTCGACGTCGACGTCGCTCTCGATCCCCAGGGCCCGCGTGATGATCGAACGCTGCGGGTGGACCTCGGCCTGCTCGGACGTGAGGCGGCCCTCGCGCACGAGTTCCTCCACGAGGCTGTGGTCGTCGGTGAGCTGGCTGAGCTCACCTTCGTGGAGGAGATAGGCCCGCGAGTCGCCGACGTGGCCGATCACGGCATCACCGTCGCCCGGTGAGACGACCGCCGTCATCGTGGTGCCCATACCCGCGAGGTCGGTGTCGGCGTCGGACTTCTCGAGCACCGCCGCGTTGGCCGCGCGGATCGCGTCATCGACCGGGGACCCGGCCGCCACCGACGCGCGCAACGCCTCCACGGCGGTGGCCGAGGCCACCTCGCCGGCGCGGTGGCCGCCCATCCCGTCGGCCACGGCGAAGAGCCGCAGCCGGTCGTCGACCACGAACGCGTCCTCGTTGCCCTCTCGGACCCGGCCCACGTCGGTGGCGGCGCCGGCGACGAACCTCACTTGGTGGCCTCGGCGACCGTCTGGCCGAACTGCACGCGGTCGCCCCTGCGGATGCGCACGGGTGTGGTGACGCGGGTTCCGTTCACGAAGGTGCCGTTGGTGGAGCCGAGGTCCTCCACGTAGAGGTCGTCGTCGCGACGGAACACCCGGGCGTGGATCTGTGACGCGTACGTGTCGGCGGCGAGGACGATCCCGCACCCGGCCGCCCTGCCCACCGTGATCTCACCGTCGACGCCGTAGACCTGGCCGGCGAGCTGGGCGGGCTCCAGGATCCGGATCCCCCGCTGGGCGGACTTCTGCCGTTTCGAGGAACGCCGACCGGCCGCAGGTGCGGCGTCGACGGGCGTGAGGGGGGCGGCCCGCAGCTCGAGCGCCACGACCCGCACCACCCTGACCAGGAACAGGAAGAGAAGCGCCAGGAAGCAGAACTTGAGGACGGTGAGAAGGCTTTCCGACACGCAACCGCCTCAGGACGCTTCGAAGCGCATCGTGGCCGACCCCACACCGATGACGTCGCCGTCGACGAGGAGGTGGTCCTTCACGCCGACACCGTTCACGAGCGTTCCGTTCATGGAGCCGGCGTCGTGGACGACGTAGCCCTCGGGCTCGGGCTTCACCTCGGCGTGGTGGCGCGAGACGCGTGCGTCGTCGACGGGGATGGTGCAGTCGGGCATCCGCCCGATCGTGACGGGCTCGTCGCCGAGCGGGATGCGGCGCCCGTCGGGCAGAACGAGGCTACCGACGAGCCCCATCGCCCCCTCCACGATGTCGGCCCCCACGCGACAGGTGCCCTTGCGGACCCGATCGCTCTCCACGAGGCGGACCTCCACGGGCCCGACGAAGCTGTAGTGCTCGTCGCGGGCGGTCTCGCGGGCCTGGTCGGCGAGCTCACGGGCGAGGACGTCGTCGAAGTGCTCGAAGCGGTCGTAGTCGGCGCCGGAGAGCTCGACGGTGAAGTCGTTGGGCACGACCTTCCCCCGCACCCCGAGGGTTCGGCCGTCCTCCATGGCCCGGACGAGCTTGCGGGCGATCTCCACGGGCTGGAGGCCGCTGCGGAACGCCTTCGAGAACGTGCCCTCGACGAGGCGCTCCAGACGCTGCTCGAATCGTTGGAGACCCACGCGCCGGAGTGTACCCAGCGGCTGCGTCAGCCAAGGCCGCACGAGTCGGGCGAATTGCGTACCCTGTGGCGGCCCTCGTATGTGACGGGGGACACACAGGGGGAACGATGCTCAAGTTCTGGTACGGCCTCGCGAACGTCGTGACCAAGCGGTACAAGATGGTCCTCGCCCTGGCGGGCGTGGTCACGATCATCATGGCGTTCGGCATCACCAGGCTGGAGTTCGAGACCAGCCAGGACGCCCTCATCGGCGCCGACAACCCCGTGGCCCAGGACAACGAGCGGTTCCAGAAGGAATTCGGCGGCGAGCCGATGCTCGTGCTCTTCTCGGCCACAGAGGACAGCGGGAAGCAGTCCATCGACCTGGTCGCCGACAAGGAGAACGCCGAGACGCTCGCCGAGTTCGGCGACGAGTTGCGCGCGGCGACCGACGCCAACGGCGACCCGCTCTTCCACGCGGTCGTGACCCCGCTCACCGCCATGAACTTCGCCGCGAGCCAGATCGGCCCGGGCCTCGAGATCTACGGCACCGCCGAGGAGTACGCACCCGCGCTCGTCTCGGAGCAGATCACCGACGGCGGTGGCTCCGAGGATCAGGCCGCGACCAGGGCCGAGGAGGTCAAGTCAGCCGTCGAGACCCTCGAAGGGGGGACGACAACCAGGGTTCTCGCCGGAGGCGAGGAGGCGACAGTCGCGCTGGGGCTCCCGGAGGTCACCGATCAGCAGGAGCACGAGCAGCTCGCCATCGACGTCCTGTCGAACCCCACGCTCTCGGAGGCACTCCTCTACGAGAGCGACGCCGAGGACCCGGCCGTTGTCGCCACCGACGACGAGGGCAACCCCGTCATCCGGCCGATCCTGCGCGCCAACTTCCCCAAGATCGACCAGGCCCTGATGATCGTCACGACCCAGGGCAACATCGACATCGCCGACATGGGCGACGCCGCCGACAAGGTCGTCGAGATCGCCGACAAGTACAAGGACTCGTTCGAGGGCTTCGAACTCACGATCGGCGGCCCCCCGCAGCTCCTCCAGGACATCAACGACTACCTCCAGACCGGGCTCGCCCTGCTGGGGGGGCTGTCGTTCGCCGTGATGGTGCTCGTCCTCTACTTCGTGTTCCGGGTCCGCTGGCGACTCCTGTCGCTCGTGATCGTCGTGATCGGCGCCATCTGGGGCTTCGGCATCATGGGGTATCTCGGGATCTCGCTCACGCTGATCACGATCGCCGCTCTCCCGATCCTCATCGGCGTGGGTGTCGACTTCTCCATCCAGAGCCACTCGCGCATGGAGGAGGAGGTCAACGAGGACGGCAATGCGCCCGAGGGCATGCGCCGGCTCATGCGCTGGCTGGCGCCCCCGCTCGCCGTGGCGGCGATCGCCGCGGTCGTGGGCTTCCTCGCCCTCAACTTCTCGCCGGTGCCGATGATCGGGAACTTCGGCGTGATGCTGGCGCTGGGGATCATCGCCCTGTTCATCGCGGGCCTCCTGGTCCCCACGTCGATCCTGGCGTGGCGCGAGAAGGTGAAGCCCACGAAGGCGGGCGAGGCCAGGATCCCGCACGGGTTCCTCGAGCGAGTCGTGCGGGGGATGATGTTCTCGATGCAGAGGTTCGTCCTGCCGATGACAGTCGTCGGCGTGGTCATCATCGTGCTGGGCCTCGCCTTCGAGGGGCGCTTCGTCATCGAGACCGACGCCGAGAAGTGGCTCCCGCAGGACAAGAACAGCGTGCAGTGCAAGATCCAGGAGGGTCTCGGCGGCAGCGCCTGCACCGACACGATCCACGACCTCGAGGTCCTCCAGGAGCGGGCGGGATTCTCGTCGGTGCTGGCGCTGCTCATCGAGGCCGACGACGTGACCTCCGACGAGGTGTCGTCGTGGGCGCAGCAGTTCACGAACCAGCAGCTCGAGAAGCACGGCCCCGACGGTGACAACACGATCAAGGACGTCAACAGTCTCTACGGGGTGTCGTTCGACATCACCAAGACGCCGCCGAACCAGGAGTCGATGAACCTGCTCATCGGCAAGGGCTTCGACGCGGACCCTGCCTACACCGTGGCCCCTGAGGACGTCCTGAAGTCGACCGTGTCACCCGACAGGAAGTCGGCGGCGCTCCAGTTCCCGATCGCTCCCATCTCGCTGGGTGAGCGCGAGGAACTCATCGACGACATGCAGGCCGACGTGGAGCAGTCCGTCGGAACTATCGACATCGAGGCGAACATCTTCGGGTTCCCCGAGGTCGGC
The DNA here is from genome assembly GCA_041394025.1 of Acidimicrobiia bacterium. Lineage (NCBI taxonomy): Bacteria > Bacillati > Actinomycetota > Acidimicrobiia > Acidimicrobiia bacterium. The sequence goes on from JAWKJA010000004.1 coordinate 152,530, forward strand.
GGCCCACCGGATGAAACGAAGATATCGCAGGCCGGCATCGCCGCCGTGGGGGTGGAGCTCGTCAAGAAGCTCGAGGCCAACCGCCAGCTCATCACGTTCGCCGGCCTCGGCGCCGTGGCGCTCTGGCTCCTCATCTTCTACCGGCGGCTCTGGAAGGTGGTCCTGGTCCTCATCCCGGTGCTGATCGCCGTCGGTCTCTCGTCGGTCGTCACGTTCGTGACCGGCATCACGCTCAGCCCGATGACCGCCGTGTCGGCACCGTTGGTGATCGCCACCTGTACGGAGTTCGTGGTGCTCATCCTCGCCCGCTACATCGAGGAGCGAGAACGCGGTCGCACGCCCGAGGAGGCGATCGACATCGGTGGCGTCAGGATCGGACGCGCCTTCGTGGCGTCGGGCCTCACGACGGTCGGCGGCTTCATCGTGCTCGCGGTGTCACCGTTCCCGCTCGTGTGGCAGTTCGGTGTCCTCGTGGCGCTGAACGTCCTCGTCGCCCTGATCAGCGCGCTCGTGGTGCTGCCACCGCTGCTCATGTGGGCCGACCGCAACCCGCGCCTCGGCTCGTTCGAGCCCGGTGAGCGCCCCGAGCCCCTCCCGCGGAGGCCTCCCGCCGCTGACCTCCCGCAACCCAGGCCGAGATGGTGCGTAAACCCGGCCCATGACCCGGAAAACGCACCATCTCGGCGTGGGCGCGGGCTTCCCGGTTCGCTACTCAGCGACCTCGTCAGCAGGCGGGCGGCTCCACCGGCTGACCTGGGTGGTGTCGACCCCGGGAAGTGCCCCGTAGCGCTCGACCAGCTCCGCTTCGGAATCGGCACTGACGGGCACGATCCGGAACTCGACCGGCAGGTCATCAGCGGAGATGTTCTCGGAGATGCTGGGGTCGTCCTCGAACGTCCGCCGGAACTCCTCGAAAGCGTCCTCCTTGTCGACGAAGGTGAACTCCGCGACGTCGGGGTCGTTCTCCAGCGACGAACGCACCTCGTCGATCTGTTCGGCGCCGGCCTCGACCGACATGAACACCCGGATCTCCGAGACGTCCGGCAGGTCACCGCTCCGTGTTCCGGGGATCCAGGCGGCAGCCACCACGTCGGTGGTCAGGACGCCGGGGGCTGATTCTCCCTCCACGAAGACCAGCGCGTGGCCGGTCCCGTCCACCGAGCCGATGCCCTCGACGACGGCGAGGAGCCCAGGGGCGTCAGGCCCGACCAGGGTGGACAGCGATTGCACCTGGTCGATCAGGGAGACATCGAAGACCACGGGTGCGTCGGAGAGCTCCGTCGGCGTCGTGACGTCCGTCGGAACGCGAGCGATCCTCACACACGGGAGGGTCTCGGATGGGAGCGCGGCGTCGGCCGACGAGGACTCGTCGGTGTCGGGTGGCAGCACGTCGAGGATGGGGTTGGGGCAGTTCTCCGAGGGCCGTTCGACATAGAGCGACGTGGGGTCGGCGAAGGCGACGTCGGGTCCGGCGCTGATGTCGGTGGCCACGACGGCCCGGTGGGGCGTGCCACCGTCCACAGGGTGGATCGTGACTCCGCTCATCTGGCCTTCAGGGCATTCGAGGCACGTCTCGGTGAGCGCCAGGGATGTTCCGTCCGGAGACCACGCAGGCGATCCGTTGGCAAGGACGGTGCCGAGATCGGTCACCCGGGGAGAGTCGGAGCCCAGCGTCGTGAGGTCGAGGATCTCCAGGTTCACGTCGACGGGCTCGCCGGCAGCCGCGGGCTCCTCGCACGGCAGGCCCCCGTCGAGCGCCAGGTAGGCAAGGCTGTTGCCGTCGGGGCTGACGGTCGGTGAGGAGGCGTGGGTCACGACGACCTCCGGCTCGCCGCCCTCGAGAGGCACGGCCAGGATCTCGCCGTCGAGGCTCTGGGTGTCACAGTCGGGCGGCTGCGTCGGGCGGCTCACGTACACGGTGCCGTCGGGGGTCACGCTGAACGTCGGCGGTGCGGGGTAGTCGTCGCCCTCGACGAAGCCCCACTCCGTGTCGAGGATGAGCCCCTCGTCGTACCCCTCGGGGCTGAAGCGCCGGAGCTCACCGTCGACGGTCAGCGCCACGAAGCCGGGCTCGACGTCGGTGACGGTGTCCTGCGAGTCGGCGATCGTGGGCTCGTCGTCCCGGTTGACCACGGCGAGCACGACGACCAGCAGGGCGGCAGCGGCCGCACCGGCCAGTCCGAGACCGACCCAGAACCGGCGGGACCGTGCCGGGCGGGCGTCGTCGATCCGGCCGCGCACCTTCGCCCATGCGTCATCGGACACGTCGATCTGGTCGGCGAACTCACCCATGACGGAGGCCGCGCGCTCCGCGGTGCGGTCGTGGTCAGGCATCGTCGTCCTCCACCAGAGGTGCCAACGCGGCGAGGCCGCGCTCGATGTGGGTACTGACGGTCGAACGGGAGACACCGAGCGTCTCGGCGACGTCGGCCTCGGTGAGCTCCTCGTAGAAGCGGAGGATGATGCAGTCGGCCTGGCGCGCCGGGAGAGCCCGGATCGCGTCGAGGAAGCGACGGCTCTCGGCGTGCATGACGACCCGACGGTCGGCGCCCTCGACGTCGGGGAGTGGGTCGGGCCGGTGCCGGCGCGCCGTCCTGCGCCGACGGAGCCGGGAGCGCGCCCCGTTCATCACGATGGAGCGGAGGTAGGCATCCGCGCGACCCACCTCCTTGATGCGGCCGGACTTCCGGTACAGCTTCACGAAGGAGTCCTGGACGACCTCCTCGGCGGCCTCCCGGCTGTCGAGCACGAGGGCGGCCAGGCGCACCAGGGCGTGGTACTCGCGCTGGAAGAGCTCCGAGACCAGCCGGTCGGGATCGGCAGCCACGGCCGTGCCGCCCGGCTTCTCCCGGGGGGGATCGAGAGCCATGGTGCCCATCATCACGCTTCACTGACGCACACCGGCGCCACTCTGCCGACGCGATCCCGAAATTCTTGGTTTGAAGGCCACCGCCCGCGCCGCCGGGTTGGTGCGATAACCCATTCCATGACCCGGAAATCGCACCATCCTGGCAGGGTTGGGGGTGGAGGGGTCGGCGGGGGGCGCTGGTACGCTGCGGCACCCCACGGGCGAGTGGCGGAACCGGTAGACGCGCAGGCTTCAGGTGTCTGTGTCCGCAAGGACGTGGGGGTTCGAGTCCCCCCTCGCCCACGAACACGGTCTCCGGAGTCGAAGCCGTCTCCGGAGTGGTGGGCACCTCACCCGTCGAGGTGCACCCGCAGGATCGAGGGGCCCACGGCGTTCTGCCACCAGGCGTCGGGCCCGGCGATCACCATGCCGCCCCACGGGCCGTCGAGATCACCTCGATCGGGGGTCGGGAGCTCGAGGATGCTGCCGATCGGGCTCAGGCCCTCGTCGTAGCGGCGGAGTTGGCGATCGTCGGCTCCGCTGATCGCGAGGCCCCCGTCGGTGGGAACGAAGCGACCGGTCGGGATGCCTGTTGCGAGTGGATCCTCGCCCGCATGCTTGCCGACCAGCGGAACCAGGTTTCCGCGGGTGTCGATCGTCCAGATAGTGCCGTCGGCGACCGCGTACGTCACGGCGTTGCGATCCGGAAGGTCGACGCCGTCGACGAGCTCACCGGAGTCCGTGTCGAAGCGATACAGCGCTTTCGGGTCGGCGTCGGTCTCCACCCACAGGTCGTCGCCGAGCGCCACGATCTGTTGAACCGGAGCAGAGAGCGGATGCACCGAGAGGTCGTTGTCGGAGGACGGTGTGCGCGACGACCCCTGCCGCGCTACGGACACGAGCGCCCTCCGGTCGGCGGTCGTGGTCCACACGGCGGAGTCGGTGGCTTCGAGGATGCCCGAGAATCCCTGCGACGAGGTCGTCCCCTGCGACGAGGCCGCCTCGAAGCCCGTGGAGCCCGAGCGGCCCATCGTCGTCGGGCTCGTCCACCAGAGATCGCCGTCGGCGAGGAGAAGCCCCTGCACATCGTCGGGAGTCTCCGCCTCGTCGTCGACCGTCTCGGTGGCTGCAGAGACGTGCACGACCCGTGTTGCGGCAGCGGCAGCGTCGTCGGCGATAGCGACCCACACCCCCGACTCGTCGGCGGCCATCAGATCGGTGCGACCGATTCCCGGAAGATAGGACCCGTCGAGGGGGATCTCCTCGACTGCCACCGCGGTCGGTTCGTCGGCGACGGCGTCAGGTGTGGATGTTTCCGCGTCGAGGTCCTCGAACGTCGTGCCCGGGACCCAGACAGCGGCCATGACGTTCTCGGCGACGACCCGTGGGGTGCTCTCCTGGCCCGCGCTGTAGATGGCCGTCGTGCCGGTCGGGGCGCCGCGATCGGGTGCGGTCGTCACCAGTACTCCGGGCGCATTCTCTCCGGGAAGCGTCGAAAGCGACAGCAGCTGTGCATTGTGCGGGAGGCCGATGAACTCCGGGATCATCGTGTTCGAGTTCGACGAGCGGACCGGATCCCAGCCGGCGCTGGACACGAGGCCGATCCAGTCGCCGTTGATGGTCTCTCCGTAGTCGATGAGTACCGACGTGTCGTCGGAGAACGCAACGGACGGGCCACCTTGGCCCTCTCCCCAGATTCCCAGGAGGTTTGCTGCTCCTCCCGAGGCCGGCATCGAGATCCGGACTGCCTGGTTGTCGCAGTCGGAATCCGGGATCGTGCAACGGATGTTGGTGGCGAGCTCGGTGCCGTCGGGAGACCACGCTACTGGTCCTTCGGGGTTGAATCCGCCAGAGGGGTCCCGGTCCGGCGAGAACGTTGCCATCGGATCCGGGTACGCGATGTCCAGGAGAGCCTGTTCGCCACTCTCGAGATCGAGGAGTGCGACCGTGCGGGGCGCCGGTTGCTTTTCGTCTTGTGCGCCCACACCGGAGTCGCACTGTTCGCCACTTCGAGTCGTGATGAACGCGAGCTGTGAGCCGTCGGGGCTCACCGACGGAGCAGTTCCCACGGGCACGACCACCTCGGGTTCACCGCCCTCGAGCGACACCGACACGATCTCGGCGCCCAACTGTTCGGAGCGTGAGCACTCGTCGTCGGTGACAGCCCGGCTGAGGAACACCGTGCCGTCGGGCGCTACGGAGAACTCCGGCCTGCTGAAACTGGCTTCGGGCGTCCAGCTCGTGTCGGTGATCAGGCCGAGGTCGTCGCCCGCCGGACTGAACCGACGCAACTTGCCGTCGACGGTCAGCGCCACGAAGCCCGGTTCCAGTTCGTTCTGTCGCTCGGCGACGGTCGGATTGTTGTCACCGCCGCTCAGCGCAGCGAAGCTGACGATCGCGATGACGGCGGCCGCCGCCCCGGCGAGGCCGAGGGAGGTCCAGACAGCGGTGCGGCGCCGGCGGGCCTTCTCGTTCACGCCGCCCCGGATCTTCGCCCACGCATCGGTCGAGATGTCGTCGGCCTGTGCTTTCGCCTGGAGTGCGTCGCGCAGGCGGTCTTCGGTGCCGTGCTCGCGGTCACTCATGAGGAGGCCTCCAGGATCTTCGTGAGCGCGGTCATGCCGCGACTCGTGTGCGTCTTCACCGATCCGCGGGAGATCCCGAGCGTCTCGGCGATCTCCGCCTCATCGAGGTGCTCGTAGTAGCGAAGGACCAGGCAGTCGCGTTGACGGTCCGACAGCGTCCTCAACGCGTCGATGACCTCCTGCTGACCCTCGTTGAGGGACGCCGTCTCGTCGGCACCGGGCTCGTCGGGCAGCGGTGCGGGCCGATGCCTCTTCGCCACCTGCCGCCGCCGCATGCGCGAGCGGGCGAGATTCATCACGATGGAGCGCAGGTACGCGTCGATCCGTTCCCGGTCCCTGACCCGGTGGATCTTCCCGTGCAGCTTGATGAACGCCTCCTGCACGACCTCCTCGGCCGGTTCGGTCCGGTCGAGGAGGATCCGGGCGAGGCGCACCAGCGAGTGGTAGTGCTCCCGGTACAGCTCCGAGAGGAGCTGGTCCGGATCACGCGTCGCCGCGCGGGCAACGGGCTCCACAGTCATGGTTCCGAGCATCACCTCCACCGACGCTCCCCGGGGGGACCCGGTTGACACCGGCAGCCGCTCGATCGGTATCCGGAGCGCCGAAACGAGGCGGAGGAAGGCCTTCCGGCCTCAGGTCAGGCCGACGCGGCCCGTTCGGTGGAGCTCAGTCCTTCTCGAAGCGCTGCTTGGCGGTGTCGGCGGCCAGATGCGCTGAGGTCCAGAGGTCGCCCTTCTTCCTGCCCGGCCGACTCGGATCGATCTTGTCGAGCTCCTTGCAGGCGTTGTCGATGTCGAGAACGAGGATCTCGAGGAGTTGGCGGCTCATCTCGACGCGCACGACGACGCGCAGGAGATCGATGTCGTCGGCGTCGGGGGGAAGGGAGTAGGCCGGGACGATCCAACCCTTCTGTCGCAGCATCTCCGACAGGTGGTACACGTCGAAGTTGGCGTCGTCCTTCAACCGGAACGTGACCACAGGCTCGGCGAGGCCGGGATTCATGATCACGAACCGGCCCATGGCCTCGAGCTGCTCGTTCAGGTACTGCGCGTTGCCGAGCATGTTCTCGACGAGCTCTGCGTATCCCTTCCGTCCGAGGCGTACGAAGTTGTAGGCCTGCGCCTGGATCATCGCCGTGCCGCGCGAGAAGTTAAAGGTGTAGGTCGGCTGCGCGCCGCCCAGGTAGTTCACGCTGAAGATCAGGTCTTCGGGCAGCTTGGAGCGGTCGCGGAACACCAGCCAGCCGACACCTGGGTAGACGAGCCCGTACTTGTGCCCCGACACGTTGATGGAGGCCACCTGTTCGAGGCGGAAGTCCCACTCCTCGTCGGGGCGCGCGAAGGGGGCGATGAAGCCGCCGCTCGCACCGTCGACGTGCATCGGGATGTCCCAGCCCGTGTCCTTCTTCACGGACACGAGGAGGTCGTTGACCTCGCGGATCGGGCTCGACTCACCGATGAACGTCGTTCCCAGCACGGCGCCGACGGCGATCGTGTTCTCGTCGATCCGCTCCTCCACGTCGTCGACCGACATCACGAAACGGTCCGCGCGCATCGGGATCTTGCGCAGCTCCACGTCGAAGTAGCGGGCGAACTTGTCCCACACGATGTGGGTCTCGGCGCCGAAGACGATGTTGGGCCTGTCGGTTGGCCTCCCTGCGTCCTCCTGGCGCTTCTTCCACGACCACTTGTGGGCGAGGAGCCCGAGCATGATCGCCTCGGAGGACCCGATGGTCCCCACACCCACCGTGTTGTCGACCTCCGGGGCGTGGAAGAGATCGCCGAGCCACCGGACGCACATCTCCTCGATGAGTTGTGCCGCCGGGTACTCCTCGTGGTCGATGTGGTTCGTGCGCAGCGTCTCGTGGATGAGCTTCTCGGCCTGGGGCTCCATCCACGTCGTGACGAACGACGCGACGTTCAGCGTCTCTCGGCCGTCCAGCATGAGCCCCGTGTGGAGGAGCTCGTAGGCGGCGTCGGCGGGCATGCCGTTGTCGGGAAAGACGTCGACGTCGATCGTCCTGCCGAAGAACTCCTTCCGGTGGAGCGGGGCGTAGGGATCGTCGGCAGTTCCGGCCATCAGGTCTCTCCTGTGGGTCGCATGGCACCGGAGTGCACGGCGCGGGCGGCGGGTGACTCCTGTCGAGTCGGTGGCGGGCGTGAACCTCGAAGCCGGGCCGCCTGCGAGCCGACTCGGCCTGCCGTGGACGCAGGCCGAGTCGCGCTCTCCTCCGCTACTCGGTCATCTGGATGTCTCGGCCGTGCGCGGTCAGCGCCCAGATGACCGCCACGTCGACGGCGATGATCACGATCGACCAGACCGGGTACCACGGCAGGAACGCGAAGTTGGCGATCGCGCTCAACGCGGCGACGATCACACCGACGATGCGGGCGGCGAGATTGCCGGACAGGATCCCGAAGCCGGACACGACGAGGACGATGCCGACGATCAGGTGGATCCACCCCCAGGTCGTGACGTCGAACTGCGCCACCCAGTCGGGTCCCTTGACGTAGAGGTCGTCCTCGGCGATGGCGGCGATGCCGGCGATCACCTGGAAGACCCCGACGACCATCAGCATGATGGCGGCGAAGAACGTCCAACCGACCGCAGCTCCACTCGGTTCGTTGCTCATAATCCCTCCTGGCGTGCGTTGGTGAAGCCGATCCTAGGGCCTGATCCGGCGAGTCAGAGCGATGCCTGTGTCGACTCCGCTGCCGACTCGACGGGGAGCAGCGCCGCACCGATGAAGAAGCCGACGGCACCGATGAAGGTACCGAGGTTCACGAGGGTGATGTTGGCGGGCTCACCGGTTGTCGTCAGGTACCGCGACCCGACCGCTGCAGCGCCGAAGGCGAGCGAGCCACCCATGTTGAGCGCGCTGATCTTCCAGCCGACCGAGCCGTCTGACCGGGGGAGGACGCGGTCGTTGACCTCCGAATACGCGAGCCAGCTGGCGATCAGGAAACACGCGGATCCCAACATGTCCGGTGACCAGATGAGGAGCTGCTCCTGCTCCAGGCTGAGGTCGCTGCGCGTGGCGGCGAACGTCGTGACGTTGAAGAAGACCGTGCCGAGGAGCTGGACGGCGGTGGCCCACCAGTCGATGCGGTGTGGCGTCCAGCCGACGTAAGCCCGCAGCCGCCGCCGCTTCGGAGCGTCGGCGGACACGCCCTCCGGCGCGCTCACGACCTCCTTGAACTGGAGGTAGGCGGCGGTGGTGAAGAAGATCGACCCGACGAAGAACGTCCAGCCGACGACGTCGGGGTCTACATGGCCGAAGTACAGCGGAAGGGAGCCGAGGGCGAAGCAGAGCGAGCCCACCATGAACAGCGCCCCGATCCACCAGCTCATCATGCTGGCGCCGCGGGGGAAACGGCGGAAGATGTGGGCACGGCGCCGCGCGCCGGAGGGTATGAGCCCGAGGCCCTTGCGGTGCCGACGTGACGTCCACTCGAACTCCTTGCCGTCGGGTCGCCGGAGTTGCGCGTGGGTGACGAAGAACGCCGGGCCCGACGCGCGGAGCACGCGCCAACCCTGGCGGCGCTCCGACTCCGGTAGAAGTGTCTCGGCGCGAGAGACCGATACCTCTCGGGTCATTGCGGAGACGGGCGCTCTGTGTCAGCTCCCGAGGATCTTCGCCTTCTGGGCGTTGAACTCGTCGTCGGTGAGGATCCCCTGTGACTTCAGCTCCCCGAGCTCCTTGAGCTGCTGGATCGTGTCGGACTCGCTGGGAGCAGCGGGCGGTGGGGGTGCCGCTTGCGCAACGGGCTGCTGCTGGGCGTAGGCCTGCTGGCGCTCGGCGTAGATCGCCGCGTCACGGTCGGCGAAGCGCTCGGCCTGGCGACGCTGCACCCGACCGTTGACAGCCGAGGCGGTTCCTGCGATGACGGCCGTGCGTGCGACTCCTCTGAGTAGTCCCGGCATGGTGCGTTTCCTTCCTGGAGAGTGTCGGTCAGTCGGCCGCTTCGGCGGCTTCGAGGGCGTCGACGAGAGCCTGGGCGGGGATCCGTTCGCTCGCGATCATCTGGCCGCCGGCACCGTGCGCGGAGGTCACGAACGGCGAGGCCCAGGCGTTCTCGTAGGCCAGCATCACGGCCGTCGTGCCCGCGTCGATGGCGTCGCCCGCGTCGGCGATGTCGTCGCTCGAGCAGAGACCCGACTGCGCGCCGGCGAAGGCCGAGAAACCCGACGCGGCTCCGGTCGTGGAGTCGGCGACGTCGAGGCGGTCGACGGCACCGTCGGACTTCTTGGAGATCAGGGCGATGTCGTACAGCCGCACGATGCCGCCGTCGATCAGATCGGAAAGCGCACGGCCCGTCGCGTCGGTCGATGTGTCGTCAGGGAACTCGATCAGGACGAAATCGACGGGTCCCGGGAACTCGTCAGCCATCTACGAACCTCCGTGTCTCGACGAATCGGTGTGTGGACGAAAAGCAACCGGGTGCGTCCGCCGGGCGCCTCGGCGTCCGGAACGGTACCTCCGGCAGCCCGACGGTGCGAGGCTCGGCAACAGGGAACGTGGCCGAGGCCGTCCGGTAGCGTCGAGGAGGTGACAGCGACCAACCTGCCCAACCCCCTCGACCCCGAGTTCTGGGTGCGTCCCTCGGAGCCGATCGAGGACGACCTGGCGCTGCTGCGGGCGCAGAAGTCCCCGACCTTCCATCCCGAGCCCGAGGTGGAGTCGCTCATCGACCTCCCGGTGGGCGCCGGACGTGGCGCGTGGGCCGTCACGCGCTGGGAGCAGATCCACGAGGTGTCGAAGAACCCCGGGATCTACTCGTCGGCCCAGGGGATCGTCGTCGTCGACACACCACCCGAGTACAACGAGTTCTTCAGCTCCATGATCGCCATGGACGATCCGCGCCACACGAGGCTGCGCCGCCTCGTCTCGGCCGGCTTCACGCCGAAGATGACCGAGTCGCTCATGGGGAGCGTCCACGAGCAGGCCGACCTCATCATCGACGCCGTGTGCGAACGAGGGGAGTGCGACTTCGTCGTCGACGTCGCCGCCCGCCTTCCGCTGCGCATCGTGTGCGACCTCATGGGGATCCCCGAGGAGTACCACGGCGACATCTTCGACAACACCAACACCATTCTCGGGATCACCGATCCCGAGTACCGCCCGGAAGGGGTCGACATCGTCACGGGCGCACTCGTGGCGGGCCAGAGCCTCGCCGACATCATGGACGAGGTCGCGAGCTCCAAGACGGGTTCTGACGGCGACGACCTCACGTCGATCCTCGTCAACGCCGAGCTCGACGGCGAGCGTCTGACCCACGCCGAGATCGCCAGCTTCTTCATCCTCCTGGCGGTGGCCGGCAACGAGACGACACGCAACGCCATCAGCTGGGGGCTCCACCTGCTCACCGAGAACCCCGACCAGCGCAGGATCTGGACGGACGACTTCGACGGAGTGGCACGCAACGCCGTGGAGGAGATCGTGCGGGTCGCGAGCCCCGTCACCTACATGCGCCGCACCACGACCAGACCCACCGAGCTCGGTGGTCAGGAGATCGACGAGGGTGACAAGGTCCTGATGTTCTACCTGGCGGCCAACCGCGACGAGGACGTCTTCGACAACCCCTACTCCTTCGACGTGCGCCGCGACCCGAACCGCCACGTCGGCTTCGGAGGACCCGGTCCGCACTTCTGCCTGGGGGCGCACCTGGCGCGGCGCGAGATCACCGAGATGTTCCGCGTGCTGTTCACCCGCCTCCCCGACATCCACGCCGCCGGCGAGCCCGACTGCCTGGCGTCGTCGTTCATCCACGGCATCAAGCACCTCCCCGCCGAGTTCACCCCGGTGGCGCCGCGCTGAGCCGGCGTCACTGCTCTCGCGCTCGGGGCTGCAGGACGGCGGCGCCTCGTAGCATCCCGGAGCGGAGCCGTTCGAGGGCCTCGTTGGCCTGACCGAGGTCGAACGTCTCGACCTCGGTGCGTATGGGGACGCGGGGAGCGAGATCCAGCAGCTGCTCGCCGTCGGAGCGCGTGAGGTTCGCCACCGAGCGGATCACGCGCTCCTCCCACAGGTCGGAGTAGGGGAACGACGGGATGTCGCTCATGTGGATCCCGCCCGAGACGACGACGCCACCCCGGTCGACCGCCCGCAGCGCCGTCGGGATGAGCGAGCCGACGGGGGCGAAGATGACGGCGCTGTCGAGGAGTTCCGGTGGGGTCTCGTCGGAGCCGGCCGCCCACGCGGCGCCGAGGGAGCGTGCGAAGTCCTGGGCGTCGGTGTCGCCGGGCGACGTGAAGGCGTAGACGGCGACGCCTTCGTGGCACGCGATCTGCGCCACGATGTGGGCGGCGGCCCCGAACCCGTAGATGCCGAGTCGCTCGAGGCCCTCACCGGCCATGCGGTAGGTGCGGTGCCCGATGAGCCCCGCGCACAACAGGGGTGCCGCGTGGGGGTCGTCGTCGAGGGCGTCGGGCAGTGGGAACGTGAAGCGCTCGTCGGCGGTGCAGTACTCGGCGTAGCCACCGTCGTGGGTGTAGCCGGTGAAGATCGGGTTCTCGCAGAGGTTCTCGCGGCCCCGGCGGCAGAAACGGCAGGTGCCGTCGGTGCCGCCGAGCCACGGGACCCCGACCCGCTCGCCGGCCTCGAAGCGGGTGACCCCGGTACCCGGTCGGGCGACCTCACCCACGACCTCGTGGCCGGGCACGAGTGGGAGCTTCGCCTCGGTGAGCTCCCCGTCGAGGATGTGGAGATCCGTCCGGCACACCCCGCACGCCCTCACCCGGATGAGGACCTCGGACGGTCCCGGCGACGGGACGGGGAGCTCGCGTTCCACGAGCGGTCCGCCGGGAGCGTCGAGGACCATCGCCCTCATCCTGTCGGGAACCGGAGTCGCGGAAAACGGTGCCGTCGTCGTCATCACCACCAGTATGGGGCCGCGACGCACGGTCGTGTGCCCGGTCCCCGGTGGGCTCAGCCGGTGTCCAGGTCGACGGGGTGCAGGGTGTTGTCGGCCTCGATGAGGGAGATCTCCACCTCGTTGTCGCCGTCGACGAGGTGTGCGGGATCGGCGAGGCCGGCGACGTAGAGGCCGCCGTCGCCGTCGAAGCTCACGCCGATCCCGGCGACGACGCCGTTGAGGGCGATGGCGAACTCCCGCCCCGACTGTGCCGTGGCCGGGTCGAGCGAGCCCCACACCAGCGCCGGGACGAACGGGCCCTGCGTGTCGACGTCGGAGTAGGTCTCGGGGTCGTGCAGGGCGCCGTTGATCCCCGACGGGGCGCCGACGTCGAGGTCCGACACCGGTTGATGGACGAGAGAGCGGTGGTCGCCGACGGCGTAGATGTCGGCGGGGTTCTCGGCGGTTCCGTAGGTGGCGAGGATGACGTCGGCCAGGTCGCCGATGTCGACGATGGTGTCCGGGAACTCGATCGGATCTTCTCCGGCGACGAATGTCTTCGAGGTCGGGGCGTCCTCGGCAGGTCCGAGCAGTGATGTGCCGTCGACCTCGAAGGGGAGGTCGGCGCCGAGCATGTCGGCGACGGTCGGCAACAGGTCGATCGTCTGGGCGTTGCGGTCGTCGACCTCCGCCGTCGTCTGGCCGGGCGCCTTGATGAACATCGGGACGGGTAGGACGCCGGCCTGGTTGTCGTAGTAGGGGGAGATGTGGCGGCGCCAGGTCCCTCCGCGCAGCTCGACGCCGTGGTCGGCGGTGACGACGATCAGCGTCTCGTCGAGCATCCCCTGTTCCTCGAGGCGGTCGAGCACCCGGCCGAGCTGGGTGTCGGCGTACTCCAGCTGGGCGGTGTGGCGTTGTCGCACGAGGTGCATGAGCAGTTCGTTGTCGTCCCAGATGCCGGAGTCACCCTGGTTGGCCAGCAGGCCGATGTCTCCGTAGCGCCGACCGTCGGGCAGGTACGTCCAGGGCTCGTGGGGGAGGTTGGCGTGGAAGAACCACAGCGACGGGTCGTCGGAGGGCTGGAGGTCCTCGAGGAACGTGTCGAGGCGCCCCTCGGCGTTGTGGACGCCTTCGACGACGTCGTTCAGGTTGATCGCCGCGCGCGGCCGCTCCGACGCCGGCTGCGTCGTCTGCGTCGGTGACGTCTCCTCGGGTGCCGACCCGGGAGCGTCGCCGAGGCCGCCGTCGTCCTGTCCGAAACCGGCCCAGCGACCCTCCAGGCTCGGCAGCCAGCGGTCGGCGGCGTCGTCGGGCAGCGCCCCGTGCAGGAACACCGTGGCCGTGTCGCTCAGCAGCGTGCCGAAGCTGTACGACGGTCGGGCCTCGACGGGCTGGTCGCAGTACTCGGTGGAGCACAGGTCGGTGATCACCTCGTACGACGTCAGGTCGTAGGAGCCGGCCAGGAGGCTGAAGATCGTGTCGGGGTGGAAGCTCGTGGTGGGCGGGGTGACGTACTCGCCCTCGGGGAGGCGGCCGCTCACCATCGCGGGGATGGCGTCGGGTGTGAAACCGGCGACGGTCGTGGCGTTGGGATACCAGGTCGACGTCGCAGCGAGCCGCGCGAAGTTGGGGTAGCGGGCGGCATCGATGTTCCCGTCGGCGTCGAGGAGGCTCGCCAGCGGCAGCTCGTCGAACGACATCCACACGACCGGTGGCGTCTGCTCGGTTTCTGCGGCGTAGGCCAGGGCGTCGTCGGGGAAGACGAGTTGGTTCACCGGGGACGCGAACAGGAAGAGAGCGCCGAAGATGATCGGTGCTCCCGCCAGCCACGTGGCGAAGGTGCGCGCACCGGCGAAACGTTGGTAGCCGTAGGCGGCACCGGCGGCGAGAAGCAGCAGTACGACAATGGCGACCACGAGCCCGAAGCCGATGCCGTCGGCCAGGGGCGGAACCACCGTGATGCCGACGAGGAGCCCGACGATCCCGAGGTGGACGAACCACGCGGCCGGGCGTGAGACCAGGAACACGACACCCTCCACGGCGATCAGCAGCGCCGGGGGAACGACCAGCAGCAGCACCGTGAACTGCACGATCTGGGCGGGCCCCGAGTCGTGCGCGACGAAGAACGTCGCCTTGTTGCCGAGGAGGTCGAAGACGGGCTGCGCGAAGGCGAAGGCACTCAGCCCGAAGACCTGGAGGGCGCGCACCCAGAACGGGACGGACGACGCGGGGGATGCGGACCCTGAGCGCTGTTCAACGCGTCGTTCGCGCCGTGTCGGACCGTCCGATGCGGCCACCGGCTTCTCCGAACGCGGCGAGTCAGGAGGGCGAGTCGCCGACGGCATGGCCGTATTGTCCCAGACGACGCCCGCCGGCGTCCGGTCGGGTGTGGCGTCTCGGCCTGCCCGTGGGGGGAGTCGTCGGCGTGGCGACGCCGTGGTCAGCCGGCGAGGGCGACCTTCTCGTGGACGTCGCGGTGCTCCGCCGACACACGGTCCAGCGGATCGGAGCTCGCGGCCACCCTGTCGTAGTAGTCGCGCCTGCGCTGGGCGACCTTGCCCTTCGGACGGCGCTCGGGCGTGACCTGGTCGGGATCGAGGCTGGCGTTCATCCCGTCCTTCAGGAGGGTGAGGGCCTCGGCGCGCAGCTGGCTGACGCGGGACTCGCTCACGCCGAGCTCGTCGGCGATGTCCTGCATGGGACGTTCCTCGAAGAAGTACTCGACCACCACCTTGCGGAGGCGGGCGGGGAGGGCGGCGACGGCGTCGGTGAGGAAGGCCTGACGCTCCCGGGCGATCATCGTCTGCTCGGGCGTGTCGTCGCCCGAGGCGAGGAACGCCTCGGCCGGCCCCTCGAAGCTGAGCGACTCGTAGTTGAGCACGGTCGCGCGGTGGACGTCGTTCTGGAGCTCCTGGACCGACGCCGGCTCGACGTCGAGCCTCTCACCGAGCTCCTCGCTCGTCGGCGTGCGTCCCAGCCTCGTCGTCATCTGCTCGCTGACCTCGCGCACCTCACGGGCGCGGGCCCGCACCGACCGGCTGGCCCAGTCGCGGCTGCGCAACTCGTCGAGGAGGGCACCGTGGATGCGGCGGGAGGCGTAGCGGTCGAAGGGAATGCCCCTCTCCTCCTCGAAGGAGCGTGCCGCCTGGGTGAGTCCCAGCATCCCGGCCGACACGAGGTCGTCACGGTGCACCTGGCGGGGGACCCGGTGGGCCACCTCGTTCACGGCGTACTGGACGAGCGGAAGGTGCTCGCGGACGAGGCGTTCCTCGGCGACCCGTTCCTCGTGCGTCAGCGTGGTCGAACGTGTGGTGGTGGCCGACATGGTCTTCTCCCCCGGTCGTGCTGTTCACAAGGGGCATCGACGGTTTCACTTTCCGTGCTGGATAGGCCGGGGGGATGATTCGTCAGGCGCCCTCGTCATTCTTGCGGATGATGACAAAAGGTGCACAAGCTCTGGAATTGACGGCCGGCGAGGTGCCCCGGCGGGGGCGTTCCCTGCGAAATCCGCTCGGAACCCCTTGTGTGGAGCGGGACGCGGCCGATGGGGAGACTCCCGGTCCCAGGAGACGCCCGCTGTGTCCATCGATGCCCTCTCGGAGATGCTCTGGCGGGAGCGTCGACTGCTCGAGCTGCTGTTGTTCAAGCTCGAGGAGGAGCAACTCGTCCTGGCGGCCGGGCGGAACCGGTGGCTGGCCCACGCCACCCGGGAGCTCGAGACGGTCTTCGAGGAGATCAACGTCGTCGAGCTCGAACGGGCCGTCACGGTCAACCCCGCGGCCCGCTGGCTGGGCCTCGGACCCGACGCGACCCTCCGCGAGATGGCCGAGGCCGCACCGGTGCCGTGGAACCGCCTGCTCCTCCGCCACCGCGACGCCCTCGTGGCACTCGCCGAGGAGATCGACGCCGTGGCCGAGGCGAACCACGAGCTCCTGGACACCCAGGAGGCCGTCGCCGAGGCCGGGGGAGCCGGGACCCGAGACGCCGACGCCGGCTTCGAGGGAGCGGAGCAGGCCCCGCTCGCCGGTGTTCCCGACAACGTTTTCCAACTCCAGCTGCAACGGGTCGCCCGTGACGCAGCGCCCGGTGCCACCCGCGCGGTGCAGCCGTCGCTTCTCGAGTTCCTCCGCTGAGCGGCGCGCCGAACCGGCCATGCGCCGACGCGCCATCCGCAATGCTGCGGGGTTGCACGGCACCCCCCGCTACGCTCGGCCCCCGTGAGGATCAGCTACCTGGGGCCCGCCGGCACCTTCACCGAGGAGGCGCTGCACACCCAGGACGACCTCGCGACGGGAGAGCTCCACGCCGTCCGGGCGGTACCCGACGCCGTCGCAGCCGTCGAGTCGGGGGAGGCCGATGCGGCGTTCGTGCCGATCGAGAACTCTCTCGAGGGGTCGGTGTCGGTCACGCTCGACACGCTGGCCTTCGACAGTGAGCTCCTGATCAGGCGCGAGGTCGACCTGCCCGTCTCGTTCAGCCTGTGCGTCAAGCCCGGTACGACGATGCGCGACATCACGATCGTCCGCTCGATCCCCATCGCAGCGGCCCAGTGCCGTGAGTGGCTCCACGCCAAGGTCGGGAGGGCCGAGATCCTGCCCGCCACCTCCACCGCCGACGCCGCCCGCACGGTGGCCCGGTCGCGAAAGCCCGGTCAGGCCGCCATCGCCAACCCGCTCGCCGCCGACATCTACGGGCTCCGGCAGGCCGCCACTGCCATCGAGGACCATCCCCACAACGCCACGCGCTTCGTCCTCGTGGGAAGGGGAATCCCCACCCCCACCGGCCACGACCGCACGTCGGTTGTCTGCTTCCAGCGCCGCGACCGGCCGGGATCTCTGCTGTCGATCCTCCAGGAGTTCGCGGCCCGGGCCATCAACCTCACGAAGCTGGAGTCGCGCCCCACCAAGGCCGGTCTCGGCGACTACTGCTTCTTCATCGATCTCGAGGGTCACATCGCCGACGAGGTCGTGGCCGACACACTTCGCAACCTGAGCGCCAAGATCGCCGAGGTGAAGTTCCTCGGTTCGTACCCGGTCGGTGGGGAAGGCGAGGCGGTCGTCCGCCGCTCCGCGGCGGGAAAGGCGTGGCGCCAGGCCGACCGCTGGGTCAGCGACCTGCGCGCGGCGATCGACGACGACACCGTGGAAGTCAACGGAGGCGACGGCAGGTGATCGACCGGAAGCGCCTGCGCGACGACCCCGACTACCGCGCCGGGATCGAGCGCAAGCGTGTCGGCGACGGGCTCCTCGACGAGGTCCTCGCCGCCGATGCGGCCGAACGCGAGGTGCGTGGTCGGGTCGATGGGCTCCGGGCGCGACAGAACGCCGCGTCGAAGGAGATCGGGCGGGCCGAGCCCGACGAGCGCGAGGCAAAGATCGCGGCGGTGGCGTCCCTGAAGGACGAGCTCAAGGCGGCCGAGGCCGAGCTCACCGACGTCGAGCAGCGCCACCAGGACCTGGCGTTGCAGGTCCCGAACCCCGCCGACCGAACGGTTCCCGACGGGGGTGAGGACGACGGCGAGGTGGTCCGCACGGTCGGCGACACGCGTGATGCGCCCCCGCTCGACCACGCCGAGTTCGGCGAGGCGATGGGGTGGGTCGACACGGGGCACGCCGCCGGGGCCAGCGGCGCGCGTTTTGCCTACCTCCGCAGCGAGGCCGTGCTGTTCGAGTTGGCGCTCGTGCAGTGGGTCACCCGTCTCGTGGGCGAGCGTGGGTTCTCCCCGGTGGTGCCGCCCGTCCTCGTCCGGGAGCAGACCATGGAGGAGGCCGGGTTCTTCCCGACCGACCGCCACCAGGTCTACGAGCTCGGCGACGACGATCTCTTCCTCGTGGGAACGAGCGAGGTGCCCCTCTCGGCACTGCACCGCGACGAGATCCTGGATGTCGATGCGCTCCCTCTTCGCTACGCCGGGATCTCCTCGTGTTTCCGCCGTGAGGCGGGAACCTACGGGAAGGACACGCGGGGGATCTTCCGTGTGCACCAGTTCGACAAGGTGGAGATGTTCTCGTTCGCCTCTCCGGAGCACTCGTGGGACGAGCTCGAGCACATCCTCACCATCGAGGAGGAGATCGTCGCCGCGTTGGGACTGCCCTACCGCGTCGTCAACATCGCGGCGGGCGATCTCGGAGCGGCCGCGGCCAAGAAGTACGACATCGAGGTGTGGCTCCCGTCGGAGGGCCGCTACCGCGAGCTCACCTCGTGTTCGAACTACCTCGACTTCTCGGCGCGTCGGCTCTCCACGCGCGTGCGCGGTGACGACGGCACGGAGCCGGTACACACGCTCAACGGCACGGCCTGCGCCATCGGGAGGACCCTGGTGTTCCTCTTCGAGCACTGCCAGCAGCCCGACGGCTCCTTCGTCGTCCCCGAGGTCCTGCGCCCCTTCACCGGCTTCGACACCGTCGCCGCCCCGGGCACCGGTCGCTGAACACCCGTCGGCCCGGGGTGCTCCACGACGGAGCGGTCGGCACCCGGGCGCGGTGAGGTGCAGCCTCGTACTATTCCCACATGGCGGAACAACCGCTACAACCGGTGCAAGCCGGACCCGGCCGAGGTCGTCACGCCGGTACCCCTGTCGGATATCTCGCAGCGTTGGCCGGCTACCTGATCGGCATCGTCGTTCCCATCGTCAACGCGCTGGCTGTTGCGATGGTGGTGAGCGCAGCGAACCCCGTGGCGAGCGACGTCAACTGCTGGGACGGCACGTCGCGGGAATGTCAGATCGGGTGGATGCTCTTCGCTGGCCTCGTGCTGACGTATTTCATCGCCGTTTTCGGGCTCGGGCCACTGGGATGCTTCTTCGCCATGCGGATCTGCGGCCAGGAGGGTGCGGGCGAGGTGGCGGGGTGGGCGGCGGCGTTGGCGCCGCTCCACGCGGTCGACGCCTTGATCATTGCCGAGGGCCCCGTCCAGTGGGGCATCTGGATGACGTTGGTGTCGTCCCTCATCGTGTTGCTGGCACGGTTCATCCGATCGATGGGGGAGAAGGCGCGCCGGAAGAAGAGCGCGCGTTCCGTTCCCTGAGAGCGGAGGGAGTGGGATTCGAACCCACGGAGCTCTCGCTCAGCGGTTTTCAAGACCGCCCCGTTCGGCCGCTCCGGCATCCCTCCAAGAGCCGAGGATAAGCGAGCCGGGTATCCCGGTTCGCCCGAGGCGTGGCCCGAGCGGCCCGGTGCCGGAGGCACCAGGAGCGGGAGAAGATGAGCCGAGGATAAGCGAGCCGGGTATCCCGGTTCGCCCGAGGCGTGGCCCGAGCGGCCCGGTGCCGGAGGCACCAGGAGCGGGAGAAGATGAGCCGAGGATAAGCGAGCCGGGTCGCGTTGGTTCTACGCCGCGTGCGAGGCGGTCCAGGCGAGTAGCTCGTCGACAGGCCAGGTGTTGACGATGCGCCCCACCGGCACGTCGTTCACCGCCGCGCGGTGCGCGCCGTAGGGCTGCCATTCGAGTTGGTGCGGCGAGTGCGCGTCGGAGTCGATGGACATCTTCGTACCGGCGGCAACTGCCTGCCGGAGCAGATCGGTGGGAGGATCGAGCCGTTCGGGTCGGGAGTTGATCTCCACGGCCTTGTCGTGTTCGGCGCAGGTGGCGAACACGGCGCCGGCATCGAAGTCCGACGGCGGGCGCCCCTTGCCGACGAGCATCCGACCTGTGCAGTGACCGAGGATGTCGGTGTGGGGGCTCTCCATGGCGCGCACCATGCGCGCGGTCATGGAGCGTTCGTCCATCCGCAGCTTCGAGTGCACGCTCGCCACGACCACGTCGAGCTCTGCGAGCAACTCGTCACTCTGGTCGAGTGAGCCGTCCTCGAGGATGTCCACCTCGATGCCCGTGAGGATGCGCAGCGGCACGAACTCCTCGTTCAGCCGCCCCACCAGGTCGAGCTGCTCCCGGAGCCTCTCGGGCGACAACCCGCGGGCCACACGCAGGCGGGGTGAGTGGTCGGTCAGTGCGAGGTACTCGTGACCGATGTCCCGTGCCCGCTCGGCCATGCGCTCCACCGGCGCTCCACCGTCCGACCAGTCGGAGTGCAGGTGGAGATCGCCTCGCAGCTTCGTCATCACCTCGTCGGCACGCGAGGTGTCGGGATCGGCGACGCCGGCCTCGAGGTCGTAGAGGTAGGCGGGCACCTGGTCGGCGAGTGCCTGCATGACCACCTGTTCCGTGCGGGCACCGATGCCGGGCAGGTCCTTCAGGCGCCCCGCCGCGGCGACCTTGCGGAGATCCCCGTCCGACAGCTGCGCGACGGTCGCTGCCGCCTTCTTGAAGGCCTCCGACTTGTAGCGGGGAGCGCCACTCCTCGAGAGAAGCCCGGCGATGCGCTCCAGTGCGTCGAGCGGCTCCATGCCCGGCACGGTACCGTCCTTTTCATGACGACGAACGAGCAGCAGGTGTCCGTGTCCCGTGAGATCGACGCACCGCCGGAGGCGATCTTCGACGTGCTCGCCGATCCGCGTCAGCATTCGGTGATCGACGGGTCGGGGAGTGTCCGGGGTGTTGTGTCGGGGCCCGACCGACTGGAGCTCGGCTCCAAGTTCGGGATGAAGATGAAGATCGGGCTCCCCTACCGGATCAGCTCGACGGTCGTGGAGTTCGACGAGAATGAGCGGATCGCCTGGGCGCACTTCGGGAAGCACCGCTGGCGTTACGAGCTCGAGCCGCTCGGCGACGGGTCGAGGACCCGGGTCACCGAGACGTTCGACTACTCCACCGCCCGATCCCCGTGGGTCATCGAGAAGATGGGCTACCCGCGCAAGCACCCGAAGGCGATGGAGGCCACGCTCGAGCGTCTCGCCGACCACGTCGAGGGCACCACCTGAACTATCTGGTCCGTCGCCCTCCACCTTCCCACCGAGATGGTGCGTTCGTGTTGCCTATTGCAACGGGATCGCACCATCTCGGGCTGGGTGGCGGCGGCTAGGGCATTCCCCACTCGCTGCGGATGGCGTAGGTGGTCCACCGGGCGATGCGGTCCTTGCCCTCGGGGCTCGGGTGGATCTCGTCGCGTAGCCACACCCGGTGCCCTGTGCGGTCCTCGGGAGCCCAGAGATCGTACGCGAACTTCGCTTGCAGAGGCCTGCCGTTGAGCCACACCTGGTCGTTGGCGGGACGCATCGCCCTGTTCCAGTCGATCATGTGACCGGCCGCCTGCGGGTCGGAGCTCGGGAGTCCGGCGAAGTAGTAGACGGCGGGCTTCCACGCGTCGCCGTCGATGTAGGTGTTGCCGATGAACGGCGGGATCGTCCAGTAGACGGTCGCGCCCGACGCGCGGATCGCCTGCGACATGGCGTCGATGGAGGCGTCCCACGCTTTCCAGCTCCTGAACTCGTGGCCGGCGAAGTTGGCGATCACGATGTCGGGGTCGAAGCTGTCGAGCAGCGACTGGAGCTCCCGGAGCGGCGAGTGTGACGTGCCGACCCACGTCGCCTGGACAGGCGTCCCCGCGTTGGCGGCGCCATACTTCACGACGGCCCGCATGCCCTTGGCCTGCATGCGGGCGGCGATCACCGGCGCTGTCGACTTCATGATCGAGTCACCGAAGAAGAGGACCCGCTTGGTGGGTGCACCCTGCGCATTGTGGTGCTGGGGAACTGCGTAGCCGATTCCACATCCCCCGAGCACGAGAAGCAGACAAAGAGCGGCAGCGAGGCGTTTCAAGGCGGAGATACTGACAGACCGGGGCAATGACCACCACACGGGACCCGCGCTCATCGGGGCGTAGAAGGCCGAGCCGACCGATGGCGCCCGTATACTCGGCCGTTCCGGAGGGGTGACCGAGTGGCCGAAGGTGCTCCCCTGCTAAGGGAGTGAGGGCAACCTCCGAGGGTTCAAATCCCTCCCCCTCCGCTCGATCACGTCGACGCCTCCCCGGGAGGTGCCTGACGCCTGTGCTTCGCCCGGCGCGCCGACACGACGGCTGCGCCCCCCAGTGCCGCCGCCCCTGCCGTCGCGGCGATCACCGCTCCCGTAGCGTCACCGCTGCCCGTCGAGCCACCCGCACCGGTGCCCTCGGAGCCCTCGAAGGTGGCGGGGAGTGAGGGCGGACCCTCGAGGCCGGCCCACGCACGCGCGTTCCTCAGTGCTGTCGTGAAGATGGTGAGAGTCGGATTGTGCGCGCCGCTGGTCGGGAACACCGACGCGTCGGCCACACCCACGTTGTCGAGCGACCAGAGGCGCCCGAATCCGTCGGTGGCGCCGCCGCCGGCGTCGGTACTCATGCAGAGGCCTCCCATGAGGTGGGCACCGCCGGGTACGACGCTCCCGGTGGGGGCGGGCCTGGCGGGCGTGCCGGTCTGTGCCGTCGCACCGGCCACGTCGGCGCCGGCCGCCTCGATCAGCCCGACGAGGTGCGGGGTGTAGAACTCCTGGGCGACCAGCTCGTGGTCGTGGGGCGCGTACGTGACGGCGGCGACCGGGAGGCCGTACCGGTCGCGAACGTCTGGATCGAGACCGACGCGGTTCGAGCGCTGCCGGAGGTCCTCCGAGATCATGACGGCACCCGTGAGGCGGTCCCGGAGCGCGCTGAGGCGCATCAGGTCCTTGAAGCGTCGGCCGAAGGGCTTGTCGGCGTCGAAGATCTCCATGAGCTCCACGTACTGGGCGGCCTCGTCGATGAGGTGGGTCGTGCCACCCATCTCGACGATGCCTCCCCGGAGGTAGGGGAGCCCCGCCGCTGCTGCCGCCTCGCGTGCACCGGGAAAGTCGGGGTCGCAGAAGTCGTCGATCGCGTGCGACGAGTCACGCCCGCGTCCGGCGTGGATACGCTCCGAGAGCCAGATGCCGAAGCCGTCGGTGAACCAGTGGAACATCGTGCCGGCCCCGATGTGGCCGTCGGGATCGTCGATGTCGGACAGGAGCACGAGGCGCGGGCTCTCGATCGCTCCCGCCCCGAGCACCACGAAGTCGGCCGGTTCGCTGTGCTCCTTGCCGGCGGCGTCGACCCAGCGCACACCGGTGGCCCGCGTCCCGTCGTGCTCGATGCGGGTGACCATCGCCTCGTCGCGCAACTCGGCATTGCCGGTGAGGAGCGCGTGGCGCAGGGGGACGAGGGCACTGCCCCGGTCGTGGATCGGGCATCCGAAGCCCGAGCAGAACCCGCAGTCGATGCACGCCGGGCGTCCGTCGTAGGCCTGCGAGTTGATGGCCTGGGTGAACGGGTACGGGTGCAGGCCCCGGGCACGTGCCCCCTCGGCGAGCAACGTCGATCCGTACATCGGAGCGCCGGGAGGCATCGGAAACGGTCCCGACCGGGGTGCGTGCGCTCCCGCCGGGCCCTCCGCCAGGACATCGGCGTCGCCCTGCACGCCGATCAGCTGCTCGACGACGTCGTAGTACGGAGCGATCTCCTTGTAGTCGAACGGCCAGTCGACGACGTCGGCTCCGTCGATCGGCCCCAGCATCGCCAACTTCTCGAAGTCGATGTCCCAGAAACGTGGGGTCTTGGCGTCCCAGTGGACGGTGCCACCGGCGACCGTCGTGGGGAGCGTGTTCAGGTCTCCACCGACAGCGGGTCCACGTCATCGGGCGACGACCGGAACGTACGGGGCTCGCCGTCGGTGTCCGGTCCCCCGAAGCCGCGCCGCATCTTGAGCTCGTCGTTCGAGAACAGGGTCCGGGGAGCCGCCTCGGTGAGCTCGCCGGCGAAGAGGTTGCGGCCCTTCTCGAGGATGACGACGTCCCACCCGGCGCCGGCGAGGACCATCGCCGCCGTCGACGCTCCGAGCCCGCTGCCGACCACGACCGCACGCTCAGCCACGGGTCCTCCGGCGGTTCCGGCTCCGCCCGAGGCCGGGCAACGCAGCCGACAGGAACGTCTCGGGGTCCCCGATCACCTCGTCGGCGTCCGGACCGAGCGACGACCGCTGCGCGACGGCGGGTTCTCCGCCTTCGGGGAGAACCTGCTCTCCCTTCGACGCCGCGTCGGCGGCCTCGGCGGGGAACGGCAACGCGACGCCGGGTGGCGCGGGGTCCGGCCCGTCGGACTCGGACGTCTCCTCGGCGCTCCATCCGATCGGGGCCACGTCACCGGCGGAGGCGGTCTCGCTCCACCCGACGAGGGCCCGGTTCCCGCCGTACTCGGGGACGGAGTAGGTGCCCTCGATGGCGTGCTGGAACAGCAGCCCCCGGAAGCCGTCGGGCGTGTCGTCGACGAGAACGGCGTCCTGCTTCTCGGGCGGGACGGCTGTGAAGTCTCCGCCCGCTGCTTCGTCGAGGGCCGCGATCCCCGTGACGTAGCGCTGCCGGAGCTCGTCGATGTGCGCGCGCCACTTCTCCTCCTCGTACGCGCTCAGCGGCACGAAGTCCTGCATCTCGTTCTCGGCTCCGCCGTGACGGTTGCTCCACGGCCCCCCGGCGAAGATCCGCGGCGGGTCGTCGTCGAACGCCGACAGGAAGAGGTCGATGAACACCACGACGCCCGCCTCTCGTGCACCGGGGTGGCCGGCCTCGGCCGGGTCGTCGGACGGACCCGGGATCAGGCGGGCCGTCGCCTCCCGCACGACCGCAGCCTGGTGCTCGTCGAAGAACCGGAAGCTCTCCTGGGGTTCCTGAGCGGACGCAGCACCGGTCATCGACGCGGGAACGTAGCGCAGCAGCGGCGTGAGCCCTGCTCCGATCACGAACTGGCGCCGGTTGATCTCCATCGGCCCTCTCTACCGGTGTCGGGACCGACACCGGCTCAGCCGGTGCAGGAGGCTCACTCGTGGAGCCACGGGGTGCGTGACAGGCCGACGAGCAACCCGTCGGGGGTCTGGAGCCGCGCCACCGTCTGGCCCCAGGGCTCCTCGCGGGCGCCGTGGACCAGGTCGTAGCCGGCGTCGGTCAGCTCATCGGTAGCGGCGGCGACGTCGGTGACCTCGAACTCGATGGTGGCCTGGGGGACCGGGCACCCGTCGGGCCAGTCCGGGGTTCCGAAGCAGGCGTTCGCGGCGTCCTCCAGCCGCCAGGCCCCGAGATGCTTGGCGCCGCCCACGTCACCTGACATGAGGTACTGCTCGCCCTCGAGCGGCAGGCCGAGTGTGTCCACGTAGAAGCGCTTCGCCTCGTCACGGTCGCTCACGATGGCGGAGAAGCCGGCCACGAACTCGATGTCCATGCGATCACTCTACGACCGGCGTTGCGGTGCCCGCGTAGACTCTGAGGTTCGGCGCTCGTAGCTCAACGGATAGAGCATCTGACTACGGATCAGAAGGTTGGGGGTTCGAATCCCTCCGAGCGCGCTGAGTACGCACCAGCGCCGCGCCGGCGACGATGAAGAGTGCTGCGATGCCCAGCGCACCGAGGAAGTCGAGGCCGGTGAAGGGCAAAGTGCTGTCGGCCGGCCCTGCGTCATTCGGATTCCTGTCGGTCGGGGCTGCGTCATTCGGGTTTCTTGTGGCGCCCTGCGAGATCGGGTCACTCGATGCAACGCTCGAGTTGCCGGCCCTGTCGGTGGCGCGCACCGAGACAAAGTATGTGTGAGTGCTCGGAGGAGTGAAACTCGCATGGGTCAGCGTTCCGACATCGGTCCAGTCCGAGATGTCATGCGCGCCGGCCGACGTCCCGATCGCCCATGAGTATCCGGCAATGCCGCTGATGTCATCGACGAAGCCACTCCACGTTGCGGTGATCTCCGCATCGGAAGACGCGGCGAGCGACTGAATCACACCGGCCGCATCGAGCGATGGTTGCTCGATCGTGATGCTGCCGGGCTCGGGTGCGTACGGGTCGATCGTCACGCCATCGGAAACCGCGATCGGGCTGACCGAGGTGTCTTGGTTCACGGCACGTACTCGTGCGACGTAGGTCTGTCCGGGAGTCAGGGACAATCCGGTGGCACTCGCGGAAGTCACGAGTCCGACCGCCTGCCAGTTGGTGACGGGTGTGTAGCCGGAAGTCTCGATCCTCCACTCGAAACCGACAACGTCGGGTCCGAGCCCCGCGGCGAGAGCGGTCCAGTCCGCTGCGAAGCTCTCCGTAGACGCCTGGTATCGAATGTCCACGCCCGAGACCGCTCCATCGGTGACGATGAGCCGCACTTCCACGCCGTCGCTTGTCGAGGGCGCACTGACGTTCCCTGCCTCGTCGACGGCGCGGACGGAAAAGTAGTACGCGGTCCCGACGACGAACGTTGCCGACGTGGTCGAGGCACTGGTGGCCACCCCAACGGAGGTCCACGGTTGAACGTCGGTGCCGCCGGCGGTCGTGCCGATCGCGTATTGATACTCGGCGATGCCGCTGTCAGTGTCGGAGAACCCGGACCAATTCGCGTTGAATTCCGCCGCGGTCTGCCAGTCGATGTCGGTGCCCATTCCGTCGTTCACGGTGCCGGGAGATGGCGCGGTGGTGTCGACGGTGACTCCGTTGGACGTGGCGACAGAGCCGACGTTTCCGACGGTGTCGGTGGCGCGAACCGACAGGTAGTAGGTGGTCCCGTCGGACAGCGCGAGGGAGCTCGCTGTCACGCTGGTGGTCGCCCCAACAGATGTCCACGGTTGAACGTCGGTGCCGCCGGCGGTGGTGCCGATCGCGTAGTCGTAGCTGGCGATGCCGCTGCCAGCGTCGAGGAATCCGGACCAGTTGGCTCGGATGCTCGATGTCGAGTTCTGCCAGTCGGTGTCGGTGGCCATGCCGTCGTTGACGGTGCCGGGGGTGGGTGCGGTGGTGTCGACGGTGACTCCGTTGGACGTGGCGACGGAGCTGACGTTTCCATCGCTGTCGGTGGCGCGCACCGACACGTAGTAGGTGGTCCCGTCGGACAGCGCGAGTGAGTTCGCTGTCACGCTGGTGGCTGTGCCGACGGAGGTCCAGTTCTTCACCTGGGTGCCGCCGGCGGTGGTGCCGATCGCGTAGTCGTAGCTGGCGATGCCCGGCCACGAATCGCTGAAGCCCGACCAGTTCGCCTGGATACTCGATGTCGATGTCTGCCAATCCACGTCGGAGCTCGCGCCGTCGCTGACGGCTCCGGCCGTGGGTGCCGTGGTGTCCTGGACCGTGACACGTACGTAGTCCATGAGCATGCCGAACCCGACGCCGTTCGACGAGCCACTCACGGCGACGCGGAAGTTCGAGTCGGAGAGCTGTGAGCTCGTCAATCCGGTCACCGTGACACTGTCGGTGTAGTAGGTGTTGAAGGCTCCGTACCCGCTCCGGTACGTGCTCGGGCCCGTGTTGACCCAGCTGCTGCCGTTCCACACCTGGGCTTGCATCGAGATGGAGCCGGAGGCAAAGAGGTTGAGGTAGGTGAGCGCCGTGCGGAGCTCGAGTGTCGCCGAGAGGTTCGTGAGCCCTGGCGGCACACTCGAGTCGAAGCCGAACGTCGTGAAGTTCGCCGTCGACGTGCTCGGGCACGTGTACCAGAAGAAGCCGTTCCAGCACGAGCTCGCGGCGTTCCAGCTCGCCGCGGCCGCGCCGTCAGACGCGGAGTACGCGTTGGCGATGTTCGCCCACTTGGTCACGTTGTTGCTGGCGGTCGGGGATCCCGCAACACCGGCCGCCGCGGCCGGTGACTCGGCAATGGGAGACGCTCCTACCGAGAGCCCGACGAGGAGCGCGACGATCCATGCGGTGGCACTCCTGCGCGGCGCGGACACTCCGCTCGACGGAGCTCGCATGACACTCTCTTGCGTGAGCATTCCTGGTCGCTTCCAGGCTCAGTGACTCATCGGCGCTTTCGCACGTTTGTTGAGCCTGGTCGGGAACCTCATACGAACTCAACACGTCCTGGGGAGCCCGTGTCCCTGTTGTCGGAAAAGTCCCTCCGGGGCATGCCCCCCCTCCTGCTCGCGATCGATGCGGCCAGGCACCTCGGCGGCACGTCGCCCGTGATGCTGGTCCTCCGCGGCGCGATCCTTCAGCCGCTCCGCTACCTGTCGGCGTACAGCTGGTGGGGGCACGTTCTGAGGAGTCTCGGAGGTCAGAGACTGCGACGTCCACCCGCTCACCTCCCGCTGCGGAAGCGTCGACTCTCACGACGGATCAGAAGGTTGGTGTTCGATTCCCTCCGAGCGCGCTGAAGAAGATGCAGGTAGCGGCGCGTCCAACCAGCTGCGCGTGCCGCCTCCGGACCTGGTGGGCACGCGTACGCGGCCGGGGTCTTCCGGCGGATGGTCCCGGGCCGCGCGGTACAGTTCGACCAGCGAGAGATGGGGTGTGCGCAGCTGGCGCGAGATGCCGGCCGACGTTGCTTGAGTTGATCAGAGCTGCACCAGATTCAGAGTGGACCCAGAAATTACGGAACGTGTCCCTGACTTCGACCTCGCTGAGCATCTCGCCAGCATGGAAGCGAAAGAGCGCGAAAAGAGGTCGGGAGCATGCCGGATGTCATCGAAGGAACTGACGACCTAGCTCTCTCGACGATATCGATTGAAGCCAGACGCTGGGTCCGAATCCAAAATCTCGTCGCTGTCGTGGCCGACCTGAAGAACTCGACCGCACTTCGCACCCACAACGCCACCCGAGTCGTTTCGGAGAGCAGCTACCTCGAGCTTGACGCCTCTGCAGGGACCGCCAGAGTTCAAGGGTCGGCCGGAAAGAAGTGACAGCGTGTTCGTCCTGTATACCGATGAGAGCATCGAGAACCCTGAGACGGCGAAGACAGCGCACGGTCTCTTGCGATTTCGTGGACCGGATGTCCGAGCGATCGTCGATACCAAGTGCCAATGCGCACTCGCTCGTGAGATCCATCCCGACTTTCCTGCCGTTCCAATCGTTGCCGCGATGGCGGACGCCGGTGTAGCAAAGGGCGACGACGTAGTCGTCGGCTTTGCGCCAGTAGGGGGGCGACTGTCTTCGCACCAGCGTTCAGAACTCATGGTCGCTCACGCCGCTGGCGCATCGGTGATAAACGGCCTTCACGACTTTCTCGGTCCTGGGCCTCGGATCGTCGATCTGCGCTCGTTGCACTCGGAAGAGAATCTCATCGCGCAAGGACGTACCTTTGCCACGCCGACGCTGCTCACGGTGGGGACGTCGCACAGCATCGGGAAGATGACTGCGACCGTCTGCGTCCACTCCGCGCTGCGCCGGCGCGGGGTTCGCTGTGACTGGTTGGCGACAGGCCAGACGGGCGTTCTCATTCGTGGAACAGGACGCGTGATCGATTCGATACCGATTGACTTCGTACCCGGCCACCTCGAGGCGATGCTCGCGGATGTGGGCGCTGGCTACGACATAGTCCTCGTCGAGGGCCAGGGGTCGCTGTTTCATCCGAGTTATTCGCCGACGGCGTTCGCCCTTTTGCATACGGTGAAACCGGAAATGATGGTCATCTGCCACCGCCTCGGGCAAGAGCGGTTCGGCGGATTCGAACAGCAGATGCCCTCGGTGGAGCATGTCGCCGAGACCTACGAGATGATCGGCGGGCTGCTCGACGCGCCAATGTCCCTCACCGGGGTCTCACTTGATTCAAGTCGGTCTACCGAGGCCGAGTACCGAAGCGAACGGACCCGGCTCGAGAATGCACTCGCAGTTCCGTGTGTTGATCCGGTTCGCGAGACCGCTGACCGGCTTGCAGGCCCAATCGACCGGTTGTTGGCAGAGCGGCCGTGGAGTTGACCCACTTGGTGCACGTGCGGACACGCACGCGATGCCCGCGGCGACGACGGTCGGCGAGAGGCCTCAGGAGAGCACCGTTTCGAGCCAGTTGAAGACGCGTTCGTCGCGGACTGCCTGGCCGGCGACCTCGCAATGCCAGTCGGCTCCCTCGTCCGCTGTGAACCTGACGATCTCCTTGTCGCAGGCAAGTCGGTCGAACAGGGCCTGGGACTGCCCCGGCCAGAACTGCTCACCGTCGGGATCGGTCACGAGCGTCGGGCTCGTGATCGCGGCGATCGTCTCGTCGTCGAGCCTCTGCTGTCGAGCCGCCTGGTAGGCGTCGAAGTAGGAGTCCGTTCCGTAGGGGGGCCATGCGCCATCGAAGCTCCGCACGGGCCTCGGGGTCCTTCTCGAGCCCCACCTCCATGAAGGCGTCGAAGCTCTCCTTGTCGCCGTCGTCGAGGAGCTGCGCCATCTCGGGGGGCAGGTGCTTCTCCCACGATTCCGCAACATCGACGACGCCGGGGTCGGCGACGACCGCAGCGAGGCGGTGCTCGAAGGCGGCCGCACGCGGCACCCAGTAACCGGCCTGGCTGATGCCGTGCAGCGCGACCCGTTGTGGGTCGACGTCGTCGCGCGCGACGAGGAAGTCGATGACCGGCGTGATCACGGCCTCCCAGTCGTGAGCAGTACACGGTGCCATCGGACCGACGGTACTCTCGGCGTCCTGGATCGTGGAAGGGATCGACAGGTGAGACCACGACCGATGCACGTTGTCCTCGTTGCCGCTGTGTCAGCTCTGATGATCGGGGCATGTACGTCGTCCGGCGGGGACTCGTCGTCGTCCGATGGGAACGGTGAGGACATGAGCACCGGCTACGACGCTCTATCGGCCCGGCAGGTCTCGGGGCCGGTGACCAGTGGCGACGGCGTCGTGTCGCCGCAACCCGCAGCGCCGCTTCCCGACGGCTACGTCGAGGAGGAGTTCTTCATCGGTGGTACGGCCACGCGCTACACGAGCGACACGCCCGAGGACGGGTTCTGGGCCGCCGATCCCGACGGCGAGGCCGACTACGAAACCCGCGTCATCGTGCGACGTCCCGAGCGCCCCGACGACTTCAGCGGGACCGTGATCGTCGAGTGGTTGAACGTGACGGCGATCGAGGCTTCCCCCGACTGGGGCTACGCCGCTCAGGAGATCGGCCGGGAGGGTCACGCCTACGTGGCGGTCAGCGCCCAGGCCCAGGGTGTCGTCGGCGGCGACGCGCGCCTGGACGTGTCGGTCAATGAGGAGGCGGCGGCCGACGTCGGAGAAGACAGTGCTCTGGAGCGTGACGGCCTCGTGAACGCCGATCCCGAACGCTACGGAACGCTGACCCATCCGGGTGACGCCTACGCCTACGACATCTTCAGCCAGGTCGGCCGGGTGCTCGTCGACGACTCGGATGTGCTGCTGGGTGGACTCGAACCGGACCTCGTCATCGCCAGCGGTCAGTCGCAGTCAGCGGCGTTTCTCACGACCTACGTCAACGCGGTGCATCCTCTCGTGGACGTCTACGACGCCTTCATGATCCACAGCCGGGGTGAATCCGTCGCTCCGATCGACGGAGCGTTCGCGAGCGACCTCGACGACGGTGACGAGGCCGCCGTTCCGGTGGATGGCGTACTCGTGCGCACCGATCTCGATGTTCCCGTCTTCATCTTCGAGACCGAATCGGACCTGACGCTCCTCGGCTACGCGACCGCCCGGCAGCCCGACGCCGACCTGATCCACACCTGGGAGGTCGCGGGAACGGCACACACCGACGCCCACGTGTTCCGCGTGTTCGTGGGCGGTCCCCGCGACGCCGGCCTGGGGTCACTCATCGAGTGCGACGACCCGATCAACACCGGCCCGCACCACGAGACTTTCCAGGCGGCCCTGAACCATCTCGTGACGTGGGCGTCCGGTGGGCCGCCACCACCGGAGGGGGCACGCCTCGAGGTGGACGAGGACGGTGACGAGGCCACCATCGTCCGGGACGACAACGGCATCGCTCTCGGGGGTGTGCGCAATCCCCTGGTCGACGTACCGGTCGTCGTCACGACGGGTGACCCGCCGGAGCCTGCCGACGCCGGCGTGTGCCGCCTGTTCGGGTCGACGGACGAGCTCGATCAGGCGACGCTTCTCGATCTGTACGGATCAGCCGATGTGTACCTCGACGAGTTCGCCGCGTCAGCCGAGAAGGCCGTGAACGACGGATTTCTCCTGCGGCCCGACGCCGACGAGCTCCTGACCGAGGCCGAGATGAACGCGGCACTCTTCGGGTAGCCCGGCCGTGACGGAGGGTCCCGAGTCCACGACGAATGGAGCCTGGTTCGACGAGGCCCGGTTCGGACTCTTCGTGCACTGGGACCACGCCAGCCAACGCGGCTGGGAGGTGTCGTGGCCGATGGTCGGTGGCACCTTCACCCTGCCGTACTGCCAGGACGTGACAGCGGCCGAGTACCACGAGCTGGCTGCGACCTTCGACCCGCGGCAGTGGGACCCCCGCGACCTGGCGCGCTGCGCCCGTGTCGCCGGGATGCGCTACGTCGTCTTCACGACCCGCCACCACAGCGGCTTCTGCATGTGGGACACGGCTCTCAGCGAGCACAAGGTGACCAACAGCCCCTACGGGCGCGACATCGTCGCCGAGGTGGTCGAGGCGTTCCGCGCCGAAGGGCTCCGGATCGGGCTCTACTACTCGCTCTCCGACTGGCACCACCCCGACTACCCGGCTTTCACCGAGGCCGAACGACCCTACGAACTCGGAACCTCGCCGCCCCTCCCGCCCGCCAGGGAGGCCGACCGCTACCGCGCCTATCTCCTCGGGCAGCTGCGCGAGCTGTTGACCGGGTACGGCCGAATCGACGTTCTGTGGTTCGACGGGCAGTGGGAACGCCCGGCCGAGTGGTGGGGGGCCGACGACATCGCGGGCCTGGCGCGTGACCTCCAGCCGGGGATCCTGATCAACGACCGGCTTCCGGGTCAGGGCGACTTCGACACGCCGGAACAGTTCATTCCGGCCGAGGCGCCCGCGGGTCGCTGGGAGAGCTGCTACACGATGAACGGCAGCTGGGGCTGGAACACCGCCGACACCGACTACAAGAGCGGCCGGGCGATCGTCCACGCCCTCTGCGAGACCGCCGGTCGCGGCGGGAACCTCCTCCTGAACGTGAGCCCCACGGGCGACGGCAATCTGCCCCCCGAACAGGTCGAGCGCCTCGACGTCGTCACGTCGTGGATGGATAGGCACTCCGAGGCGGTGCACGGCTCCTCGCCGGGGCTGGAGCCCTGGCAGTTCTACGGCCCGTCGACGCGTCGGGGCGACCGGCTGTACCTGTTCTGCCTGTCGCGGCCCTACGAGTCGGTGACCGTTCGCGGTGTACCCGTGCGTCGCGTCGCGCGGGCCATGGTGCTCGGCACCGGGCGTGAGCTCGATGTGACCGTGCGTACGGGGGTCATCGAGCAACTCCTCGACGACCCCGACGGAGAGGTCGTCGTCGACGTTCCTCACTCCGACATCGACGACGTCGCGACCGTGATCGCTCTCGACCTGAGCGACCGGCCGCGCACCGTCCCGCCCGGCCTCACGACCCCGGCCCCCTGAGGGCAGAGGCGGACCGATCGGGTCGACGGGGTCGGCGTCCGGCTGCCTGTCGATGCTCCCGGTCAGAGCAGCCGACGTTCCGCCCGGCGTCTGGTGATCGCGCGGGCTGTGGGGTCGGCTGCCCGGGCCAGGAGCGGCCCGGCCACGGCGAGGATCAGCACGTAGGTCGCCGCCAGCGGGCCGAGGTCACCCTCGATCTCCGCGGCGACGGCGATTCCCGCGATGACGATCGAGAACTCGCCGCGCGCTACGAGGGTGACTCCGGCACGGAGCCGGCCCTGCCAGCTGATCCCCGACGCCCGAGCGCTCCACCAACCGGTCGCGACCTTGGTGAGTGCGGTCACGAGTGCCAGAGCGGCGGCGAGCCCGAGTGCGCCGGGCAGGTCAGCCGGGTCGATCTGGAGACCGAAGAACACGAAGAACAGGGCTGCGAACAGGTCGCGCAGCGGGCTGAGTACCCGGCGCGCGCCGCTCTCGGCCGGGCCGCTCAGGGCGATGCCCACGAGGAACGCGCCGACCGCGGCCGAGGCCTGCAGCTCCTCGGCGATCCCCGCCACGAGGAGAGCGACGCCGAGGATGCTCAACAGGAGGTTCTCCTCCGACAGGTGGAACGCCAGCCGGCTGAATCGCACACCCAGACGGATCGCAGCGAACAGGGCGAGAGCGACCGCGACGAGCGCGACCACGATCTCCACGGCGATGTCGATGACCCCACCGCCGATGAGCAGGCCCGCCATGAGGGGGAGGTACACGGTCATCACCAGGTCCTCGGTCACGAGGACCGCCAGCACGACGGGCGTCTCACGGTTTCCCGTGTGACCGAGGTCGTCGAGGAGCCGGGCGATGATGCCCGACGACGAGATGTACGTGATGCCGCCGAGGAGTAGCGCCGCGCGGACGTCCCATCCCAGGATCACGCCGACGACGAGGCCGGGCGTGAAGTTGAGGACCAGGTCAACGGCCCCCGCCGGCGCGTGGTTCCGCA
Organism: Acidimicrobiia bacterium; assembly: GCA_041394025.1. Lineage (NCBI taxonomy): Bacteria > Bacillati > Actinomycetota > Acidimicrobiia > Acidimicrobiia bacterium. The sequence goes on from JAWKJA010000004.1 coordinate 186,945, forward strand.
GCGCATCGGTCAACTCCGAGCCGCTGTACTCCAGGCCGAGGAGCAACAGGAGCAGGATCACGCCGATCTGCGCGCCGATCTCGATGAAGTCGCGAGCCGTGACGAGCTCCACGACCCCGCCCTCGCCCACGGCGAGGCCGGCCAGCAGGTAGAGGGGGATCGACGGGATCCCGGCCCAGTTGGCCAGGCGCCCGAGTACGGCCAGGGCGAGGAGGACCGCGCCCAGTTCGACGAGGAGCGACCCCGCGCCCGAGGAGGCAGCGAGGGTCATGCACTGCCCGCCGCGAGGAGCTTCGCCGCCGCGTCGATCCCCTCCGAGGTCCCCACGACGACTGCGACATCATCGGTTTCGAGCGTCTCCTCCGGTCCCGGTGATGCGATGGCGCTGTCGCCGCGAACGAGGGCGACGATCGAGACGCCGGTCTTCGCGCGAAGCTCCGTGTCACCCAGCTTGCGTCCTGCGTAGCGGCTCGTGGCGTCGATCGGCAGCCAGTCGAGGGCGAGCCCCTGGATCTGCTGGCGCAGGTCCTCGAAGTGCTCGACGATGCTCGTGCTGCCGAGGAGGTCGGCAAACGTGCGGGCCTCCTCGGGTGTCAGGTAGGCGGTCTCGGCGACGGAGTCGGGATCGTCGTCGTCGTAGATCACCATCTCCCGACGCCCCGAGTGGTGGGAGATGATCCCGACCTTGTCGCCGCTGATCGTCTCGAAGTCGTGGCGGACCCCGACACCGGGCAGCTGCGTCTCGTTGATCTGTGTCATGGCGACAGTCTTGCCCATGCCGGGGTGTCCGGGCTCCGCGACCGGGACCGGACGTCGGCGCGAGTACAACGGCCGGCTACGAGGGGATGGATGGTCTCAAGGTGGCGGCGGCATCAGCGTCATCGACGGAATGTCGGCGCCTGACTCGAACAGGCCGACGACCGTGCTGATGATCTCGTCGACGTCGAGGACTGCTCCCGACATGTGACCGTGCTCCATCCAGGTCGCGATGTACTCGGAGGCGAGGCCGGCGTCCCACGACGAGGTGAACTCCGTGGCGCCGTGGCCTGTGCCGCCGGCGCTGTTTCCGAGAACCAGCCGTGTGAAACCGACCTCGGGGTGCTCCACGCGCCAGGCCTCGACCAGCTTGTCGAGAGCGGCCTTGCTCACAGCGTAGGCACCGAGGCCCGGCCATGGTGGGGTCATCGACGCCGACACCGACGAGAGGTAGACCGCGCGCCCTCCCTCCGCTGCAAGATGCGGGAGTGCCGCTGCGGTCGCGACGGTCGCACCGATCACGTTGGTGTCGAACACCTCCCGCCACAGCTCCGGGCCGGTGTCGACGAGCGGCACCAGGGGTCCGACGCCGGCGCTGTAGACGAGACCGTCGACGCCGCCGAGCACGTCGCACGCCTCCTCGATGGCGGCGGTGCACGACGCGCTGTCGCGTACGTCGCAGGTGAGCGCCACGGCACCGCCACCGGCCTCGCCCACCGCGTCGTCGAGGCGGTCGGTGCGCCGCCCGAGGAACGCGACCGCGTAACCCCGATGAACGAGCCCGGTACCGATGCACCGACCGAGCCCACTCGACGCGCCGACGACAACGACCCGGGACCGGGCCAATTCCGCGTGGAGCTGCGTCGCACTGTTCACGGTGTGACGGTCTCGGTGTCCCGACCGGAGTGCAGCAGCGTTCCCGGAGTGTCGCCCGTCAGGCGGTCGTCGTCGACGACGGGTACCCCGTTCACGAGCACGTGGTGGATGCCCATCGCCCCGGCGTAGAGCCGCCACGCCCCACCGGGCAGGTCGGCCCTCATGCGCTCCTGCTCGTAGCCGACACGGTCGGGGTCGAACACAACCAGGTCGGCGGCGTAGCCCGGGGCGATCCGGCCGCGGCCCCTGAGCCCGTAGAGGGTGGCGGGGACCTCGGTCAACTGGTGGATCGCCTCCTCCAGGGAGACCACATCGAACTCGCGCACGCCGTGGGCGAGCATCGCCGTCGAGTAGATGGCCCCGCACATCATGTCGAGGTGGGCCCCGGCGTCGGAGCCACCGACCACGGTACGGGGGTCACGCCACACCTCCGCGCGCATCTTCCAGTCGGCCTCACTCTCGGTCATCCCCGTCGGGCGCAGGCCGGTGCGCAGGTCGTCGGCGAGAACGATGTCGAGAAGCACGTCGAAGGGTTCGCCTCCCACCTCGTCGACGATGTCGCCGACGGTGCGGCCCTCGTGGGCGCTGTTCACCTCGGCGAAGGTCTCGATGATCTCGAGACGCCGCCAGTCGGCCAGGGCGCGGAGCATCCCGGCCTCGTCGGAGGCCGCACCCGCCGCGAGACGCCGACGCACGTCGGGATCGGCCAGCGCCGTCATGCGCTCGGCGACGGGCAGCGACAGCACCGGCCTCCAGCCGGGTAGCCCGTCGAGGACGAAGCCCGACAGGAACGACAGGCGGATCTTCATCGTGTGTGGCAACGTGAGCGCGACGACCCGGCCGCCCTGCGCGGCGGCGTGGTCGGAGGCGGTGAGCTGATGGACGTGCCCGTCGGGGTTGAGGGCCGACACGCCGAGGACGTTCCAGTTGAGGGGCCGGTGGCCGGCGACCGACATACGGGCCATCAGGTCCTTCTCGTCGGTGGTGAAGCCGTTGATGGACCCGGCGAGAATGCACTCGAGGGTCGTGCCCGGCACGTCGCGTACGGCACCCGCCAGTGCGACGAACTCCTCGTCGGTGGCGCCGCGTGACGGGACGGGGTCACCGTCTCCGTCGTTGTGTGTCGCCGCGTTGGAGGTCGAGAATCCCAGCGCGCCCGCGGTGCAGGCCTCGGCGACGACACGTGCCATCGCGTCGATCTGCTGCTCGTTCGCGGCTTCGTGGCAGTTGTCGCCCATCACGGTTCGCCGTACCGCGGAGTGCCCGACAAGGAAACCCGCGTTGACACCGAGGTTCCGATCCAGGCGCGACTCCCAGTCCTCGAAGCTCGTCCAGTCCCAGGACAGGCCCGCCTCGAGGGCTTCCAGCGGCATGCCCTCCACACGCGCCATCATCCGCATCAGGTACTGCGCGTGGTCGTCACCGGCGGGTGCGAGGCTGAACCCGCAGTTGCCCCCGATGGCGGTGGTGACCCCGTGGAGCGGGGAGGGGCTGGCGGTCGGGTCCCACGAGAGCTGGGCGTCGTAGTGTGTGTGGATGTCGACGAAGCCGGGTGCGACGACCGTGTCGGTGGCGTCGATCACCTTCGGATCGGGGCCCAGGTCGTCGGGCTCGACGAAGCGTCCGTCGCAAACGGCCACGTCGGTACGCACGCCGGGTGTGCCCGTGCCGTCGACCACGAGGCCGCCGGTGATCAGGGTGTCGGCCATCGGAACAACCTTTCCGCGTTCTGGTGGGTCAGCTTGGCCGCGGTGTCCTCGGGCAGGTCGGCGAACCGTTCGTGGAGCAGCTCCTGGGTGTCGGGCCAGGTCGAGTCGGCATGGGGGTAGTCGACCTCGACCATGACGTGGTCGGGGCCGAACCGCTCGAGCACACCATCCAGGGTGCTCGGGTCGTCGATCATGCAGAACCAGAAGTTGCGCGCCAGGACCTCGCTGGGCCGGAGGTCGTCCTCCCAGCCCCGGCTCTCGGTGCCCGACGCCGAGTGGTCGACCACGTAGTCGACGCGGTCGGCGAGCATGTTCACCCAGCCGATGCCACCCTCCGACATCGCCACCTTCAGGTCGGGAAACCGCGTGCAGGCCCCCGACCACAGCCAGTCGGCGCAGGCGAGGAAGGCGTTGCCGGGAAACAGCGTGGGCAACAGCTCGAAGGGCGGGTCGTCGCAGGGGACAGGCGCCCACGAGCCCGACCCCGTGTGGAGGCACAGAACGGTCCCGGTCTCCTGGCATGCGTCGAACACCGGATCCCAGTGGTCGGAGTGCAGCGACGGGAGGCCGAGCTTGGAGGGGAACTCGGGGAAGCTCAGTGCCCGGAATCCCCGATCGGCGTTCTCCCGCACCATGGCCGCAGCGATCGCGGGCTCGGGCAGCCAGGTGATCTGGAGCGGGATGATGCGCCCGGGGTGGGTGCCTGCCCACACATCGAGGTGCCAGTCGTTCCACGCCCGTACGCACGCCTCACCGAGCGCGGCATCGGCCGAGTTGGCGAAGACCGCGCCGGAGAAGCCCGCGATGAGTGACGGGAAGCACACCGACGCCACGATGCCGGCGAGGTCCATGTCGGCGATGCGGGCGTCGATGTCCCAACAGCCCCGCCGCATCTCGTCGAAGTTGGCGGGATCCATCGACCACTCGTCCCGGGGGCGACCGATCACGGCGTTGAGCCCGATGTTGGGATAGATGCCGTCCTCGTAGACCCACACCTGGCGGCCGTTGGGGAGGGTGTCGATCCTCGGGGCGATCTCGGCGAACGCCGACGGGACGCGGCCCTCGAAGAGGTCGGGCGGCTCGATCAGGTGGTCGTCGACCGACACGATGCGGTACGGAGCGGGCGGCGCGCCGTTCATGTCGGTGTGAACTCCAGGGGAAGGTGATCGGCCTGGCGGATGCCGGGTGAGAAGTGGACGTCGGCCCCGTCGACGATCCTGTAGTCGGGAATGCGGGCGTGCAGTTCCTCGAGGACGACCCGGAGCTCGAGACGGGCGAGGTGTGCTCCGAGACAGAGGTGGTGGCCGCCACCGAACGCCACATGGCGGTTGGGGTCGCGATGGAAGTCGACCGAGTTGTCGCCGAACTCCGTGTCATCGGCGTTGGCCGCGCCCACGGCGAGCATCACGCCCTCGCCCCTTCGGAGCCGTACCCCGCTCATCTCGACGTCCGTGGCGACGACGCGCGGCACGACCATCACGGGGCTGAGCCACCGCAGGAGCTCCTCCACCGCTGAGGGGATCAGGGCGGGGTCGTCGATCAGCTCCCGGCGGTGCCGAGGGTGTGTGGCGAGGAAGTGCACCATGCAGTCGAGCGACGCGGTGACCGTGTCGAGGCCACCGAGGAGGAGCAGGTGGCTGATCCCGAGCAGCTCCGCTTCGCTCAGTGGCTGCCCGTCGATGCGCGCGTTGACCAGACTCGACAGCAGACCCTCGTCGGGCTCGCTCCGAAGACGCTCGATCGCAGAGCGGAAGTAGTCGCTGATGGCGTGGGCGGTCCGGGCGCGGACGCGCTGGGCGCCCTCGAAGTCGTCGGGTGCGACGTCGGGACGGATCGTGTCGTCGCGCCACCGGAGAAACTGCGGGAGGTCGCTGCGCGGCAGCCCCATGAGCGCGAGGAACACGCCCGATGGCAGCGGGGTGGCGATCTCGTCGTGGAACTCGCAGCGGCCCCGAGGCCCGACCCGATCGATGAGTCGGCGAACACGGGCCCGGACCTCGGCCTCGAGGCGCTCGATCTCCCGGGGTACGAACCGGGGGTTGAGCAGTCGGCGGTACCGGGTGTGCTCCGGTGGGTCGACCTCGAGCGGGAGAAGAGGCTGTTCACCCAGGTCCAGGGTGTTGGCGGCGGACGTGAAGACGTCGGGATGGCGCAGCGCCCACCACACGTCGTCGTAGCGGGTGACGGCGACGAAGGACCCGTCGCCGAGGTCGGAGCGCGCGACCGGACACATGGCGTGGGCGCGTCGGTAGGTCGCGTGCGGCGCGTCGGCGGTGTCCTGTGAGAACAGGGCAGCGGCTGCGTCGCTCCCGGAGGCGTCGGTGTCGGGAAGGTCGCTCATACGCTGCTCGCCTCCGGCGGTGTGTTCGATGAGGAGGGGAACTCGATCAGGGTCCGGGCGCCCACACCGGCGGCCATTGTGTCGAAGGCGTCGTTGACCTCGTCGAGGGTTCCGCGCCGGGTCACGATTCGCTCGAGGTCGAGTGCCCCGGTTCGGGCGAGCGTGACCGCCCGCGGGATGTCGCGGGCCGGATCGGTGCCGCCGTAGACCGAGCCCTGTACCCGCTTGGCGTCGGCCAGCAGGCTCATGGCCGGGATCGACACGGGATCGTCGGCTGCGCCCGCCCCGACGACGGTGACGGTGCCTCCGCGGCGGGTCAGGGCGTAGGCCTGCTCGATCGTGCTCGAGAGGCCCACGACCTCGAGGGCGTGGTCGACGCCCCTCCCGGCCGTGAGCTCCTGGGCCGCGGCGACCGGGTCGGACACGGATCCGTCGACGGCGTGGGTGGCGCCGTTGGCGACGGCGAGGTCCAGCGTGGCGGCGACGCGGTCGACGGCGAGGATCACCGTGGCCCCGGCGAGCCGTGCTCCCTGCACGGCGGCCAGGCCCACACCGCCGCATCCGATGACAGCGACCGTCTCACCCGGTGACACGCCGGCGGTGTTCACGACGGCGCCCACACCGGTGACGACGGCACACCCCAGAAGCGCCGCCAGTTCGAGGGGGAAGTCGGGCTCGATGCGGACGGCCGCCATCTCCGGGACCACCGTCGTCTCGGCGAGCGTTCCGGTGCCGAGCCCACACCAGAGCGGATCACCGTTCGCTGTTCCGTAGGGGCCTGCGAAGGCGTGGTCCATCCCGTGCTCGCACAGTTCCGGCCGCCGGGCGAGACAGAAAAAGCACCGTCGACACGGCGCCACCCACGACAGCACGACATGATCGCCGACGCCCAGGGTCGTCACATCCGGGCCGACCTCGGTGACGGTTCCGGCGCCTTCGTGGCCCAGGACCGCAGGGACCTCCTGGGGGATCGAGCCGTCACGTACCGACAGGTCGGTGTGGCACACACCTGTGGCTGCCATTCGTACCGCCACCATCCCGGGACCGGGTGGTGAGAGCTCGACGTCCTCGACCGAGAGCGGCGTACCGACCTCCCGGAGCACGGCTGCCCTCACAGGGCTTCTCCCCCCGTCGACAGACCCGACCGGCAGAAGTCCCACAGCCGCTCGGCCGACACTGCACTGTCCACTGCGCCGTCGCCGACCTTCCCGGTGTCCGAGGCCACGAGCACCGCGGCGTGAACGTGCGCCAGAACCAGGGTGAACACGACGACGGCATCGTCGTGGTCGACCGGACGGATCTCACGAGCCGCTGCGGCCGAGCGCAACTCGACCTCGAGCAGGTCGACCATCGGTGCCAGGGCCATCCGTAGCTCGTCGGGGTGCGTCTCCCCGAGGCGTAGGAACTCGCGTACCAGCAACGACGCGTAGCCGGAGCCCGTGACCAGCAGGTGGCACAGCTCCGTCACGTAGCAGCGCAGCCGCTCCAGTGGCTCCGACGCCGAGTCGACGACAGCACGCAGATGCTCGGCTCCGAAGCGTGCCTCCTCCTCGAAGAGGGCCAACAGCAGCTCATCGCGGCCTGCGAAGCTCCGGTAGAACGTCCGGAGGGCGACATCGGCCCGTTCCGCCACCTCGGCAACGGTGAACTCCGACGAGCCTCTCTCGGCGGCCAGGTCGCGGGCGGCGCCGACGAGACGGTGGGCACGGGCCGAGAACCGGTCACGCGCCGCCGACAGGGAGCGTTCCAGCGCCCGGTCCTCCCAGGGCGACCGTGTGGAGGCCTGCGCCGGCGACACATCCATGTCTCATCTCTGGCACGCGTCTGCCACCGTGTCAATCCCGACGTCAATCCCGCCGCCCCGTCACGACTCCGACGGCCCCGCCGAACACGCCGATGCCGTCTCGCAGGTCGGCCATCTCCGCTGTCAGGTGACACGTGGGTCGCCTCGACGACCACCGCAGACGGGGCTGCGAGCCAGGCATCGACCCGGTCCATGGCCCCGTCGGCCGAGAGAGGCTCTGTGATGCTGTGATGCCCACCGCCATGTACCGGAAGGGAGCCAGAAGATCTTTACAAACTTACGATAGTCGTTAAGATGTCAGTATGCCATCGCGAGATGCAACCGGACCACAGGCACCTGCGGGTGTCGACGCGCTGCGGCGCCGGCCCGACGATCCCGGTGACTCCGGCGCGATCGACGAGGTCGTGGAGCGGATCCTCGACGCCACGTTGGAGGCGGCGACGGTCCACGGCGTGCGTCGCACCTCGATGAGCGATGTCGCCCGGCGCGCGGGCATGTCACGCCCGACGCTCTACAAGCGGTTCTCCTCGAAGGACGAGCTCGTCCGGGCCGTCGTGGCGCGCGAGACGTCGCGGATCACAGCCGCCATTCTCGAGGCCGCCACCGGGACCGACGATCCCACCGAGGCGCTCGACGCAGCGGTCCTCGTCGCACTGCGGGAGGTTCGGGAGCACCCGCTGCTCGACCGGGTGATCCGCACCGAGCCCGAGACGCTCGTGCCGATGATCGTCGCCGACCCGTCACCCGTGATGGTCGTCGGACGTGAGGCGGCGCAGTCGATCATCGCCCGCCGTGCCCCGCGTCTGTCAGAGCTCGACGTCCGTCGTCTCGCCGACGTCCTCATACGCCTGCTGGTCAGCTACGCGCTCACCCCGCCCGACGACCCACCCGAGGTCGTGGCCTCCTCCGTCGCCGGGCTGCTGGCGAGCCGGTTCGCTGACGCCGACGAAGTACCCCACCACGCAACCCACCCCGGGGAGGAACCGTGAAGACCCTGACCCGCACCCACGACGACGAGAGTGCCGCCGAGGACCGAACAGATACCGGCCCCGAGACCTGGCACGACCCCAAGCGCCACCTGTGGCTCCTCGGGCTGGTCGTGCCGCTGCTTCCCTTCGCCGCGTTCGGGCTCGTCGAGCTCACCGGCCTCGCCGTGTTCTGGTGGATGGGCCCGTTCTGGATCCTGGCGCTGATGCCGGCGCTCGACACGGTCCTCGGTACCGACGGCTCGAACCCGCCGGAGTGGGCTGTTCCGCAGCTCGAGTCCGACCGCTACTACCGCGTCGCGACGTACCTCTACGTCCCTCTCCAGTACGCGTCGCTCGTGTGGGCAACGTGGTTCGTCGCGACCACCGACATCGGCTGGTTCAGCCAGCTCGGTCTGGCCCTCACGGTCGGAACCGTCGCCGGGGTCGCGATCAACACCGCACACGAGCTCGGGCACAAGCGCGACAGGTTCGAGCGCCGACTCTCCAAGGTGGCGCTGGCACAGTCCGCCTACGGGCACTTCTACGTGGAGCACAACCGCGGGCACCACGCCCGGGTGTCGACGCCCGAGGACCCGGCGAGTGCCCGCCTGGGCCAGTCGTTCTGGGCGTTCCTCCCGCGCACGGTCGTGGGCGGCCTGTGCTCCGCCTGGGGGATCGAGTCGGCGGCGCTTCACCGCAAGGGTCGACACGTCTGGTCACCGCGCAACAACATCCTCAACGCCTGGGCGCTGTCGGTCGTACTCTTCGTCGGCCTCGTCGCCGCCTTCGGCACGTCGGTCATTCCGTTTCTCGTCGTCCAGGCCGTCTTCGGCTTCTCGCTCCTCGAGGTCGTGAACTACGTCGAGCACTACGGGCTCGCGCGGCAGAAGCTCGACAGCGGTCGCTACGAGCGCTGCAAACCCGAGCACAGCTGGAACAGCAACCACCTCGCGTCGAACCTCGCTCTGTACCACCTCGAGCGCCACTCCGACCACCACGCCAACCCGACCCGGCGCTACCAGTCGTTGCGAAACTTCGACGACGCGCCGCAGCTTCCCTCGGGCTACGCGTGGATGATCACCCTGGCCTGCGTACCGCCGCTGTGGCGCCGTGTCATGGACCACAGGGTCGCCGCGCACTACGACGGGGACCTGACGCTCGCCAATGTGCAGCCGAGGCGCAGTTCCGTCAGAGCCGTGGACCACGTCGGGGTCTCCTGAGAGACTCGCTTCCTCGGTCATCGACAGAGGGAGCGCCCATGCCGACGGACAGCGACGACTCCGGGAACCTCGCGCCAGGTGACGCCACCGACGCGACACGGGCGGCTCTGTCGGCTGCCGTGGTCGACTTCGACGACGATGCTGACTTCGAGCGTGCGGGCCGCGGGTTCATCGCTGCGCACCCGACCGGGCGGATCGGGTCGGAGGGGAACTGGGTCTCGGACACGTCGACGCACGAGTTCCTCCGTACCGACGAGCCGGCACCCGCCACGGTCCACCCGGGGTTGTGGCGACAGGGCCGCCTCAACGCCACCCACGGGCTCTTCGAGGTGACCGACGGCGTGTGGCAGGCGCGTGGCTACGACATCTCGAACGTCACGTTCATGGCCGCCGAGAGCGGCTGGCTCGTCGTCGACCCCCTGACCACCGAGGAGACGGCGGCGGCGTGCCTGGCGCTGGCCAACGACACGCTCGGGGAACGCCCGGTCACGGCGGTGATCTACACGCACAGCCACGTCGACCACTTCGGGGGTGTCGGCGGTGTGACGTCGGCCGAGGCCGTGGAGTCGGGCGACGTCCCGGTCGTCGCCCCCGAGGGCTTCATGCACGAGGTGGTCGGCGAGAACGGACTGGCCGGTCCGATCATGGTGCGGCGGGGCATGTACCAGTTCGGGGCGCTGCTCCCGCCCGGCCCGCGCGGGCACGTCGACAACGGGCTCGGCCAGGCGATCCCGATCGGCACATCGGGGCTCATCGCACCGACCGACATCATCACCGAGACCGGTACGGAGATGGTGCTCGACGGGATTCGCGTCGTGTTCCAGAACACACCCGGCGCCGAAGCGCCCGCGGAGATGAACTTCTTCTTCCCCGACCTCCGGCTGCTGTGCATGGCGGAGAACTGCACCCACAACATCCACAACCTGTACCCGATCCGCGGTGCCCGGACGCGCGACGCGCTCGCGTGGAGCAAGTACATCCACGAGGCACTGGAGATGTGGGGCGACGACACCGACACGATGTTCGCGAGCCACCACTGGCCGCGCTTCGGCCGTACCGACGTGAAGGAGTTCCTCGCGCTCCAGCGCGACGTCTACCGCTGGATGCACGACCAGACGCTACGGCTCGCCAACCAGGGCTACACGCCCGACGAGATCGCAGACGAGCTCGAACTCCCCGGGTGTTTCGCGGCGCATTCACACACGCACGGGTACTACGGCACGGTGTCGCACAACGTCCGCTCCGTCTACAACCTCTACCTCGGCTGGTACGACGGGAACCCGGCCAACCTCCACCCACTCCCTCCGGTCGAGACCGGGAGGCGCTACGTCGAGATGATGGGTGGTGCCGACGCGGTGCTCGACGGGGCCCGCGCCGCATTCGACACAGGCGACTACCGCTGGGTGGTGCAGCTCCTGAAGCACCTCGTCTTCGCGGATCCCGGCAACGAGGCCGCGCGCCGGCTCTCGGCCGACGCCATGGAGCAGCTCGGGTACCAGGCCGAGTCGGGGACCTGGCGCAACGCCTACCTCACCGGCGCCTTCGAGCTCCGGAACGGCTCCGTGAATCTCGGCCCGGCGCAGCCGTGGCACCTGGGCCACGCCATGACCGGAGAGCAGGTCGTCGACATGCTGGGCGTCCGCTTCGACCCCCGGCGGTTTCGCCCCGAGGCACGGCTGGCGTGGCGCTTCACCGACTCGGGCGCCACCGGCGACGTTCACGTGGCGGCCGTGTCGAACCACGCCCTCCACCACGAGGTCGTGCCCGACGGCGCCACCGCCGACGCCGACGTCACCGTTGCGCTCGAGAGGCAGACGCTCCTCGACGTCGCCGCTATGCCCGCCCGCTACGGGTCCCTCGTGGAGGACGGCTCGATCACCGTGGAATCAGGAGATCCCTCCCTGCTCGAGGAGTTCCTCGGCGCACTCGATGTCTTCGAGAGCGCGGCGCTGGTCGAACCGTAGCCGCACCGCCGATCACGCCGAGGTGTTTGGCGTCGGCTCATCAGCTCGGATCGCTGGGTGGGTCGTGGCCGCTGTCTTGTGCCGCTCGTAGCCGGACCGTGACGTCGAGCCCGGTCGGGGTCGCGTCGCCGAGCTCCACGTTGCCACCGCACGTGGTGGCGAGCTGCTGGACGATGGCCAGTCCGAGCCCCGAACCGGCACTGTCGGCATCAGGTCCGCGCCAGAAACGGTTGAACGCATTCTTCCGCTGTGCCGGGGTCATTCCCGGGCCGCTGTCGACGACGTGCATCTCGACGGTTCCATCGTCGCTCGAGGCCGTGACCGTGATCGCGCTGTCCGTCGGAGCGGCATCCATGGCGTTGTCGAGGAGGTTGTCGAGGATCTGATCGACAGCCCCGTCGACCGCCGTGGCCGACACAGGCTCCTGCGCGTCGAGGACGAGACGGATGTCCCGCTCCTCGGCCAGGGGCGTCCACGCGTCGATGCGCTGCCGGGCGACCTCTGCGACGTCGATCACGGTCCGTTCCGGGCGGGAGCCCTCCGTGCGGGCGATGACGAGGAGCCCCTCCACGAGACGAGCGAGCCGGGCGACTTCCCGCGAGCCGGCCTCAAGATCGGGCTGAAGGTCCTCGGGCGCGGCGGACTCCAGGTTCTCCAGGCGCAGGCGCAGAGCGGTGAGAGGAGTCCTGAGCTGGTGGGAGGCGTCGGCCACGAACGCCCGCTGGGACCCGACGAGCTCCTCCAGACGTTCGGCCATGTCGTTGAAGCGCTCGGCGAGGGAACGGACCTCCGGTGGGCCACGGTCCACCTCCGCACGGGCGCCGAGGTCTCCTGCGGCGAGCCTGTCGGTGGCGACGGCGAGTGCACGGACGGGCCGCGTCACGGACCGGGCGAGGATGAAACCCACGATCGTGACCGCCCCCATCACGACAAGACCGATGAGCGCGAGCGTCCACCAGTTGCGGCGGATCCTCGTATCCAGCTCCGCCGTGTCGTGGCTGATGCGAACGGCGCCGTGGACGGTTCCACTCGAGGCGACCGGAACGGCGACGAAGGTGAGGCGTTGGCCGAGCGTCTCCGAATAGCGTGTTCCGGAGTTCCGTTCACCTCCCAGGGCCTTCTCGAACTCGGGCCGGGTCGAGAAGTCACGTGCCGCACCCTCGGGGTCGGATGAATCGGCGATGGCAACACCCGATTCGTCGACGATCACCACCCGCCCGTTCGTGCGCTCCTCGTACTCGGTCACGACGCGGACGGGATCGGGACCCGAACCCTGTTCGAGACGGTCCTCGGCGAGCGTGGCGATCACGGTCGCATCCCTCTCGAGATCGGTGGTGAGCTGTTCGCGTTCGGTGCTGGCGAAGTTGATCCCCAGGGGAATGCCGAGGACGAGCAGCACGAAGGCCGTGATCGTCAGGTATGTGAGGAGCAGCCGACGGGTCATCGTGGCTCGGTGAGACGAAAGCCGACGCCACGCAGCGTCTCGATCCACGCCGGATCGCCGAGCTTCTTGCGCAGCGACGCCACGTGGACGTCGAGTGTCTTGGTCGGTCCGTACCAGTGCCTGTCCCAGACCTCGTCCATGATCCGGCCACGGTCGAACACGGCGCCCGGGTCGTCGGCGAGAAGTGCGAGGACGTCGAACTCCTTCGGCGTGAGCGAGAGCTCCTCGCCGTCGAGTGTGACCTGTCGGGTCCGGCGGTCGATCTCGAGCGTTCCGACCCGTGTCGTGACGGGACCACCCGTGCGGGAGCCGGTTCTGCGCGACACGGCGCGGATACGGGCCGCCAGCTCACGAAACCCGAACGGCTTGACGAGGTAGTCGTCGGCGCCGAGCTCGAGGAGCAGCACGCGGTCGAACTCCTCGCCGCGGGCGGTGATCACGATGATCGGGACGTCGGACTCCTCCCGGATCCTGCGGCAGACGTCGGTTCCGTCCAGGTCCGGCAGGCCGAGATCGAGCAGCACGAAGTCGTAGTCGCTCACGGCGAGTGCGGCGGATCCCGTTGCGACGCGCCGGACGTCGAAGCCGTCGCGGACCAGGCCGGCGACCAGAGGCTCGGCGATCGTGTCGTCGTCCTCCACGAGCAACAGGCGCATCTGCCCACTGTGGCCCACCGGAGAGGCCGGCGTCGCAGTCTTGTCCGAATCTTTGCCCGGCACTGTCCGGGCCCTGGGCCGGAACTCTCTACCGTGTGCAACGACCATTCGAGAACGGCCCGAGAAGTGCTTTGAGCACCGGTCGAGAGCGAGGAGAGGGAGATGGAGCGCAAGAAGATCCTGGTGACGGCCGGAGCGATCACGGCGACGATCCTCGCCGGTACGGCGGCCGTTGCCGCCAATGTCGGTCTTCTGGACTCGGCCGGCTCGAGCGAGGTCGGGGAGCTGAGCCCCGTCGTGACCACCGATCCCGGTGCGACGGTTCCCGTCGAGACCGAGACCGTCTTCGTCGACGAGACGTCTCCGGCGGCAGCGCAACCTTCCGATTCGGCGGTCACCCCGCCGGCGCCGGAGACGTCCGTCCAGGGTGACGATGGGTTCGACGGGCGCGACCACGACAGCGACGACGATCACGACGACGACGACCACCACGACGACGACGATCACGACGACGACCACGACGACGATCACGACGACGATCACGACGGCCGTGACGATGACGACTGAGCCGTCCGCACGGCAGAGCCGCGAGCACTCCGGTGCCGGGTCGGCGCGCAGGCGGCGACACGCCGCCCGACGCTCCCGGGTCGCGGTCGCCGGGGCGAGCGCGGCCACACTCGTCGGGCTGGTCACGTTCCTCGGGCTGTCCCCGGGAGCGGGGAGCCCGTCTGCGGCACCGCCGGTGCCCACGAATCCTGCCGGCGGGACGCAGCCGTCGACCGAGCGCGACACGCTGCCGTCCCCGCGCCGTGTGCAGATCGTCGTCCGTCGGCAGGTCCCCGCGGGGTCGGGCTCGCCCGAGGTCTCGACGTCGCCCGAATCGGCAACCGGAACCGCCGCACCGAGCGTGGCACCGGCGCCGTCCCCTTCGCGTGACAGATCCACCACAGCGCCGGTGGCACAGAGCCGTGGCAGCAACTGAGCTCGACTTCCGCGTGATGGGCTCCCGGTCCCGCATCCTCGTCGTCGGGGGTGACGACGGGCTCGCAGCCCGCGGCCACCGCCGTCTCCGTCAGCTCGAGCGACGGTGGAGCCGGTTCGTCGCCGGGAGTGAGGTCTCGCGGCTCAACAGCGAACAGGGCGTTCCCGTTCTCGTCTCGGCCGACACGTACCGGCTCGTCGAGCGCGCCTGTGAAGGCTGGGACTCGACCGGGGGAGCCTTCGACCCCACCGTTCTCGACGCTGTCGAAGCCATCGGCTACGACGTCTCGTTCGACCTTCTGGCGCCGGACCGACCGGCGACCACGTCGGTCGCCACCGTCCCGGGATGTCACGACATCGAGCTGGACCCGCTCGTGTCGTCGGTCACACTGCCGGTGGGGGTGCGGATCGATCCCGGAGGTGTCGGGAAGGGGCTCGCCGCAGACCTCGTGGCCACTGAGCTCGTGGCGTCGGGTGCCGACGGCGTGATGGTCGACGTCGGCGGCGACCTCCGGGTGCTCGGCGACTCGCCCACGAACGACGGCTGGGACGTGGGTATCGAGCACCCTTCGGCGCCCGGGCCCGGGGTCGCGCGGATTCGCCTGCTCGACGGAGGTGTGGCGACGAGCACAACCGCCTACCACACGTGGACGATGGGAGGCCGGAGAGTCCACCACCTCATCGATCCTGCGACCGCGCGTCCGGTCGAGTCGAGTGTGCTGTCGGTGACGGTGGCGGCCTCGGACGCCGCGTGGGCCGAGATGCTGGCCAAGGCGGTCTTCGTGCTGGGCGTCGACGACGGCCGTCGCCTGCTCGAGCCCTTCGGAGCGTTCGCCTCCTTCATCACCGGCGACGGGATCCTGGTCGTCGACCCACCCTTCGAGGAGATGGCGGCATGAGCACGCACGGGTGGTGGTACGTCGCGCGTGCCGGCGGAATCGTGGCGTGGGTCCTGCTCACCCTGTCGGTGGTCTGGGGACTGCTGCTCTCGACGCGGTTGCTCGGTGGCCGCCCCACACCGGCCTGGCTGACAGACCTCCACCGCTTCCTCGGAGGCCTCGCAGTCGTCTTCACCGGTGTCCACGTCGCCGGCCTCGTCGCCGACAACTACGTGCACTTCGGGTGGGCCGAGACACTCGTTCCCTTCGCTTCGGGGTGGCGCCCACTGGCGGTCACCGCCGGTGTGCTGGCGTTCTACCTGCTCGTCGCGGTCGAGGTGACCTCACTCATGATGCGCCGTATGCCGCGCCGGTGGTGGAGGCGTGTGCACGAGAGCGCGTTCCTCGTGTTCCTTCTCGCGAGCCTCCACGGAGCCTTCGCGGGTACCGATGCCACGAGCCCCGCGTACCGGTGGGTCTCGGTCGCCTCGATCGGGGCTGTCGTCTTCCTGACGGTCGTCAGGGTGCTCGCAGGCGGCCGCAAGCTGTCGACCCGACGGCAACCCGTGAACGTTGCGGGCTCCCGTTCAGAGGAGCCCGAGCTCGCGGGCGTCGCGCTCGAGGCCGTCGCGGAAGTCGGGGTGCGCGATGTCGATCAGAGCCCGGGCACGTTGGCGGATCGACCGACCGCGTAGCTCGGCCACGCCCCACTCCGTGACGACGTGGTCGATCGTGTTCTTGATCGTCGTCACGACCGACCCACGGGTGAGCTGAGCGGTGATCCGGCTCACCGAGCCGTCCCGGGCCGTGGAGGGCATGGCGACGAATCCCTGGCCGTTCTCGGAGTACATGGCGCCACGCGCGAAGTCGGCCTGGCCCCCTGATCCCGACCACATCCGGCCGGCGACCGTCTCGGAGGCGCACTGGCCGAGCAGGTCGATCTCGGTGGTCGTGTTGATGGAGACGAACCGGCGGTCGTCGCCGATGAAGCGGGGGTCTGCGACGACGTCGACGGGGAGGAGCTCGACGATGGCGTTCTCGTCGATGAAGTCGTAGACACGCTGCGTCCCGAGGCAGAACGTCGTCACGACCTTGCCCGGGCGGCGTTGCTTGTGGACGCCGGTGACGACACCGGCCTCGATCAGGTCCACGAGCCCGTCGGCGAGGAGCTCGGTGTGGACGCCGAGGTCACGGTGGTCCGAGAGGGCCTCGAGAGCGGCGTTCGGCACCTGACCGATCCCGGCCTGGACGGTCGCGCCGTCGGGGACCCGCTCGGCGACGAGCACCCCGATCGAACGGGCGACGTCGTCGGGCTCGGGCGGTGGCACGACGGGAAGCGCCCGGTCGGTCTCGCACCATCCCGCCAGCTGTGACAGGTGGAGCTGGTTGCGCCCGAAGGTTCTCGGCATCCGGGGGTTGGACTCGACGAAGAACGGGACCTTCCCGATGAACGAGGCGGTGTAGTCGGCGTTCGTCCCGAGCGAGACGTACCCGTGCTGGTCGGGTGGCGACACGCATGCCACGACGAGCTTCGGGTCAGGGAGCCGTTCGAGAAGACGGGGGACCTCGGAGAAATGGCACGGCACCAGGTCGAGGGTGCCGGCGTGGAAGTGGGGGCGCGTGACGGCCGAGAGGAAGTAGGACACGTGGTCGAGGTGCCCGGCGAACTCACCGTCCATCGACGGGCGGTCGTGGAGCGCGTGCATCTGGTGGATGGTCACACGGTCGAGATCCCCGGCGGCCGTTTCGATCTCGTCGACGATGCTGACGGGCTCCCCGGCGGCCAGCGGCACGATCACCGAGGTCCCCGGCTCGATGTGGTCGAGGACGCGGGACGCCTCGGTGGGCCCTGGGAGAGCGCGCCGGCTCACGAGGGCCGTGCCACCGCCACGGGCACGACCACGCGGCGGGTGCAGGTCACTCGAGACCGGCGGTCTCGGAGCCCCCGAGGTAGCCGAGGATCCGCCCGTTCACGTATCCGGCCCAGAACGTCTCGAGGGCGGAGATCTGGTCGTCGACGCTGCCTCCGCGGTCGTTCTCGGCGGTCTCGAAGGCACCGGTGGGCGCCACCGGCTCGATCCCCTCGGACCGGAGAGTGTTGATCGCCCCGCCGAGCTGATCCTCGCCGAGATCCAGCGCCGAGAGCAGCGCCAGGTCGTTGTCGACGTCGACGACGTTGTTGTTGTCGTCGAGCACGACACCGAACGAGTAGAACTGGGAGAGCAGCGAGCTGCTCAGCGTGTAGAGGGTGAGCGCCCCGCCGAGCTCCGCGTAGGCGGCGGTCTCGGGGTCACCGAAGTAGTCCTCCAGGCTCGACAGCACGTTGAGCTCGGCGGTCGCGAGGCCGTACTCGAAGAAGTTCTCGGCGAACTGCTCGCGCACGACGTCGACACTGGCCCCGGCCGACTTGGCCTCCTCGGCCAGAACCACCGTGTCGAAGGCGTTGAGATTGGCCTCGGCGGCCCGCCGGAAGAAGTCGGCGACCGACGCGACCTCCACGTCGGCCAGCTTCTCACCGCCGAGGTCGCGGGCGAACTCGAGCTGGTCCTCGGCCGCCACGATGTAGTAACTCGAGACCTCGTAGTAGAGGCCGGCCAGGAGCAGGTCGTTGATCGCCTGATCCTCACTGTCGGCCGGGCGTGTCCGGAGGTTCTCGGCGATTCCGCAGATGCTGACGCCGTCGATGGCGTTGGTGTAGGCGGCGATGAGGCCCGATGCGTCGGTGACCGTCTCGGGTGTGACGCCTCCGAGCGTGTCGACGAGGGCGTCGACCTCGGTGCACACGGTGGCCTGCTGCTCGAGCACCGCCTGCCACTCGTCGAGGCCCAGCTCGTAGCTCTCCCCGGCCGAACGGGCGGCGGTGGCGAACACGGCCGCCTGGGCCGCCGACGTGTAGGCGGCCGCGTGGAGGCCCCGGTCGGTGAGGTCGGCCGAGTCCGCAGCCTTGCTGTCGGCCTCGTCCACGAGCCCGGTGCTCAGCGCGAACTCCTGACCCTGCGCTCCGAGTGCCCCGATGCCCGCGAGTGCCTCGTCGTAGCGCCCGAGCCATCCTTCGGTGGCCGCCTGGACACGCCTGCTGACCTCCTCGTCGAGGGACGTGTCGGAATCCTCGGTGAACCGGAAGCGGGGGAGCTCGACGCCGGTGAACTCCTCGTAGGCCTCGTAGATGTCGGCGACCTCCTTCACCTGCACACCCTCGGCCTCGGCGACGTCGATCACGTTCACCTCCTCACCGGTGGCGAGGTCGACCGACATCTCCTGGCCGGCGGGGATCAGCATCGTGACCTCGCTCGAGGAGCCGGAGTCGCCCGTATCGAGGTCGTCGCCCGCAGGCCTGAGCGCGGCGTCCACGACACCGAGCGACTCCTCGTCGCCGGAGCCGTCGGACCCTGAGTCGTTCCCGCCGATGGGTTCCACGTCACCGTTCGCCACGGCGACGGCGCCGGAGATCTTCTGGGGGATCCCGCCGACGGGCCCGATCGTGCCGTCGGGGTTGATGGTGCCGGTCATCACGACGTTCGGGTCGAGCTCGTCGCCCCGGAACGCCGAGAGGGTTGCGACGGTGAGCGCTCCGCCGGCACTGGGGCCGTCGATCTTGCCCTGGATGTCGTACGTGACCTCGCGCCCGGTCAAGGGCCCACCCGAGATGATCGTGGCGACGGTGGCGGCCTCCCAGCCCGACGCCCGCCACTGGTCGCCGGTGCCTGCCACCTCGTCCTCGCTGAAGCCGACGCGGAACTCGTCGCCGTCGATGTCGTTCACGCGCACCCGGACGCCGTTGGCGCCGCCGCTGAACTCCCCGCTGCCGTCGTCGGAGAAGAACAACGCGTTGATCTGTGCGCTGCCCTCCCCGCCCGTGTCGGTCTGCGCGGGGTCGTCACCACCGGTGTCGTCGGAGCCGCCGCTGCCGCAGGAGGCGGTCACGAGCGCGAGAACCAGCACGAGCGCGAGCGCCCGGATCGTCGATCCCGTCCGAGTGTTCATGACCTCTCCCGTCGTTGGTCGATCCGTCACTGTGTAGCAGGCGCTCCGGACCGCGACGAGCACCGCCGACAACGTGGGCGGCGTCGGGCGACAGCCACGGGCGATGACGTCAGGTGATGATGTCAGGCGATGACGTCAGGCGATGACGTCGCCGACCCTGTCCATGACACCGTGGAGCCGGGGATGCCGGGCGACACGGTCGTACATGCGCTCGGTGAGGTGCTCGTCGCCACGTTCCTCCCATGCCGCCTTCATGCCGTCACGGAAGTTCCGCCGGATCTTCTGGAGGTCGGCCTGCTGCTGCGCGGTGGGCTCGGGGTCGGGCAGGTCCTCGGGCATGCCGTCGAGCTCGCCGGCGTCGAACCAGATGAACTGGTCGCGCTCGCAGACGTCGAGCTCAGCCCGGTAGATCGTCTCCGTGTCGCCCTCCTCGTTCTCGCCGGCCTCGTCGGCGTCGGCGTCGACGGTGATGAGAGTCATCGGCTGCGAGCAGAACGGGCATGGCGCGCCGTGGGCCTTCGCGGTGCGGGCGGCCTGCCACAGCTCGTCGATCTCGTCCTCCTGGAGGCGCTCGTAGGCCTCGCTCAGGGTGAAGCCCAGCCCGTGGCCGCTCGGACACGACCAGGGGTTCAGCTCTCCCGAGGCGCCGAGGACGAGCTCCTCGGAACAGCGGTGACAGCGGGGAGGTGCGAGTGGCGACATCGTGGCTCCGGGAGGCGTCGGGGTGCAGACCGTGACAGAAGGACCCAGCCTACCGGCCGCGCCGGGACCGCCGAACCAGCACCCACCCCCATGCCGAGATGGCCCGCCACCCCGCCGAGATGGTGCGATCCCGTTCGCATACGCACCATGAACGCACCATCTCGGCCGGGGTGGGCGCGGGCGCACGACGTAGCCGTCACCCTCTGTACCTTTTGCGCCGCTGCGAGTGGTTGTGTACGGTCTCGGGACCGATCAGGCAAGGGGGACCGTTCGTGCGACTAACGCCGAAGCATCAGACCCGGTGGATCCGCCTCGCCGTCGGCAGCGCGCTCGTCGCGCTGGTCGCCGCTGCCTGCATCCCGCAGCCCCCGCCGCCCGTCGAGCCGCCGGAGCCACCCGAGGGCGACATCTGCCACTCGATGTCCATCGGCACGTGCGCACTCCCGTTTCCGAGCAACGAGTGGACCGTTCCCGACGCGTCGTCCCCCACGAGGATCCGACTGGCCGTTCCCGACGGGATCGTCCCCGACGCCGTGATGGCCGAGCTGCCCGCCAGCTTCACACCCACCGAGCTCTTCAACAGCGACGACGGCTTCTCGGCCGCGGGACCGGTGGTGTTCGAGCTGCCCACCTCGTTGAAGAGGGCGACGCTCCCCGACGACGGCGGGAACGCCGTCGTCGTCTACGACCTCACGACCGGTGAGCGCGCCGATGTGCGCGTGCACGAGTACCAGGACGCCGCCAACCGCGGCAGGCACGGAACGATCGTGCAGGCCTGGTCGCGCACCCACTGGGAATGGGGCCACACCTACGTGGCGGCGGTCACGACGCAGCTCGGCAAGCAGGCGGGTGGCACCTTCGATCCCGCTCCGGCCGGGTCGGGTGACGCCGCCGGGCGCAGCTTCCTGGCAGGCAAGGGCTTCGACGCCGACGATCTCGTGTCGCTCACCACGTTCACCGTCCGCTCGGAGGCCGACGCCACGGACGACATCGACGCCATGGCGGCCGAGGTCCGCGCTCAGGAACACCCGGTGCGAAGCGTCAAGGCGCTGCCCAACTTCCTCGGGCTCCCGGGCGTCTCGACCGTCGTCACCGGACAGGTGCGGACCACCGACTTCCGCAACAGCGAGGGTCAGGTTCGCTTCGAGCCGGGAGACACCGGGAAGACCAACTGGGTCGACTTCACGATGACGGTGCCGTCGAAGCGCCTCGACGGTGGATCGCCCGTGGCCATCTACGGGCACGGACTCGGCATCTTCAAGGAGTCCCTGATCGTGGTCGCCGGACAGAACGCCCATCGCGGTGTCGCCACGATCTCCATCGACCAGCCGAACCACGGATCCCGCCAGGGCCCCGACGGCGGCTACATCTTCGAGCTCACGAGGCCGTCCGAGGTCGACCGGCTCACGGGCATCATCGAGCAGTCACCCCTCGACCACCTGTCGCTCATGCTGGCCCTTCCTGAGCTGGCCGACCTCGATGTCGCTCCGTTCAACCTGTTCGACCCCCTCGCCGCCGACGGTGTCGCCGACCTCGAAACCGGTCGTGTTCTCTACGAGGGGACCTCACTGGGAGGAGTCCTCGGAACCGCGTTCGTGTCGATTGCGCCGGAGCTGGAGGGTGCTGCCGTTCAGGTGGCGGGTGTCGGGATCACGTCGATCCTCAGCGGGTCGATCTTCTGGGAGATCGGCATCAACTCCGCAGGCGTCGGCTTCAAGGGCGTCGTGCCACGGAGCGCCACGGCCGGCGAGGCGGCCGTGCTGACGGCATCCGTGCAGCACGAGCTCGACGACGCCGACGCCATCAACCTCGTGGAGCGCATCCCCGAGAACGGCACGCCGATGCTCGACCTCTACGCCATGGGCGACGGTCTCGTGCCCAACTACTCGAGCGAGGCGTTCGCCCGCCTCGCACAGCTCCCACAGTACGACAGGGTTCTGAAGCCGATCCCGGGTGTTCCCCACGCCGGCCCGACGCTGCCCGCCGACGGCACGGGGATCTGGCAGATCGACACCGGCAACGTCCCGCAGTTCCCTGGTGGGCTGTCGGTGATCTCCGACCTGCTCGAGCACGTGTCGTTCGTGCAGAACCGGGCCAACGCGCAGCTCACCACCTGGATCGACGACCGCCTCGCCGCCACACCCTGAGCAGGCGCTCGAGTCGCGGCGCCCCGGCGCTCCGATCCAGACCCGGACCTTCTGCGGGTTTACGGGGCTTTGATTACCGTCTGAGAAGCAATCGAGTAGGGAGTCGTTTCGTGGGAAACCGACGCCGACACCATCGGACCCGATGGAGCCGTCTCGGCGCCGCCGGCGCACTCATCGCGCTGGTCGCCGCCGCCTGCATCCCGCAGCCCCCACCGCCCGTCGACCCGCCGCCACCTCCCGACGGCGAGTCCTGCCACTCGATGTCGATCGGCACCTGCGCGCTGCCGTTCCCGAGCGACGAGTGGACGGTTCCCGACGCCACGTCGTCGACCGGGGTGCGCCTGGCGGTTCCCGACGGGATCATCCCCGACGAGGTCTTGGCCGAGCTCCCCGAGAGCTTCACGCCCGCCGAGCTGTTCAACGGCGACGACGGGTTCTCGGCCGCCGGGCCTGTCGTCTTCGAACTCCCCACGTCGTTGAAGAAGGCGACGTTGCCCGACGACGGTGGGAACGCCGTGGTGGTCTACGACCTCACAACGGGAGAGCGCGCCGAGGTCCGCGTGAACGAGTCCCCCGACGCCGACGACCGCGGCCGCCACGGAACGATCGTGCAGGCCTGGTCGCGCACCCACTGGGAATGGGGCCACACCTACGTGGCGGCGGTCACGACGCAGCTGGGCAAGCAGGCGGGCGGCACCTACGCACCGGCACCGGCCGGAAGCGGCGACCCCGCGGGCCGCAGCTTCCTCGCGGGCAAGGGTTTCGGTGACGACGATGTCGTGTCGCTCACCACGTTCACCGTTCGCTCGGAGGCCGACGCCACGGGGGCCATCGACGCCATGGCCGCCGAGGTCCGCGCGCAGGACCACCCGGTGCGAAACGTCAAGGCGCTACCCAACTTCCTCGGGATCCCGGGTGTCTCGACCATCGTCACCGGCCAGGTGCGGAGCACCGATTTCCGCAACGGCGAGGGTCAGGTGCGCTACGAGCCGGGCGACACCGGGAAGGCCAACTGGCTCGACTTCACGATGACGGTGCCGTCGAAGCGCCTCGCGGACGGCTCACCCGTGGCGATCTACGGTCACGGCCTCGCCGTCTTCAAGGAGTCCATGATCGTCGTGGCCGACAAGAACGCGCGGCGCGGCGTCGCCACGATCGGAATCGACCAGCCGAACCACGGATCCCGCCAGGGCCTCGACGGCGGCTACATCTTCGAGCTCACGAAGCCGTCCGAGGTCGACCGGGTCTCGGGCGTGGTCGAGCAGTCGCCGCTCGACCATCTGTCGCTGCTGCTGGCCATCCCCGAGCTGGCGGATCTCGACGTCGCACCGTTCAACCTGTGGGATCCCCTCGCTGCCGACGGTGTGCCCGACCTCGACACCGGGCGCGTGTTCTACGAGGGCACATCCATGGGCGGAGCAGTCGGCTCGGCCTTCGTGGCGATCGCCCCCGAGCTGGAAGGTGCCGCCCTCCAGGTCGCGGGCGTCGGGGTCATGTCCATCATCACCGGGTCGGTCTTCTGGGACATCGGCTTCAACGCCTCGGGCACCGGCTTCCGTGGTCTCCTCCCGGCGAGCGCCACCGCCGGCGAGGCGGCCGTGCTGACCGCGGCGGTGCAGCACGAGCTCGACGACGCCGACGCCGTCAACCTCGTCGAGCGGATCCCCGGCAACGGCACGCCTTTGTTGAATCTCTACGCCATGGGCGACGGGCTGCTGCCCAACTACGCCAGTGAGGCGTTCGCCCGCCTCGCACAGCTCCCGCAGTACGACAGGGTCTTCAGGTCGATCCCGGGTGTTCCGCACGCCGGCCCGACGCTGCCGGCCGACGGCACGGGGACCTGGCAGATCGACACGAGCGGCATCCCGCAGTTCCCCGGGGGGCTCTCGGCGATCTCCGACCTCCTGGAGCACCTGGCGTTCGTGCAGGACAGCGCCAACGCTCAGCTCACCACCTGGATCGACGACCGGCTCGCCGCCACACCCTGACCGACGTCGGGCCGGTGCTGCTCGCGCCCAGGGACCGGTCTCGTGCTCAGTGGCCCCGGGCGAGCCATTCGTCGAGGTGCGGCGCCTCGTCGCCGATGGTCGTGTCGTCACCGTGGCCCGTGTGCACGACCGTGGCGGGCGGAAGCACCAGGAGACGGTCGCGGATCGACCCGATGATGGTGTCGAAGTCGGAGAACGAGCGGCCCGTCGCACCGGGCCCGCCCTTGAAGAGTGTGTCGCCGCCGAACACGCGGTCGTGTACGGCGTCGTGCAGGCACACACCACCGGGGCTGTGGCCGGGTGTGTGGAGCACCGTGAGCTCGACACCCGCGACGCGCAACGTGTCGCCGTGCTCCATCGTGCCGTCGGGTGCACGATCGGGGTAGACGATGTCCCAGAGCATCCGGTCGGCGTCGTGGAGAAGAACCGGTGCGTCACCGGTGAGGCGCGAGAGCGCCACGGCGGCGTTGATGTGGTCGTTGTGCCCGTGCGTGCAGGCGATGGCCACGACCTCTCTGTCGCCACAGGCGGAGGCGATCGCCTCGGCGTCGTGGGCGGCGTCGACCACCAGGACCTCACGGTCGTCACCGATCAGCCAGATGTTGTTCTCGACATCGAAATCCTCGCCGTCGAGGGTGAAGATGCCGTCGGTGCGGACGCGCTGGACGACGGCCGTCATTGGCCGTCGCCCCCGAGCCGGACGACGGACCGGAGCACCTCGCCGCGTTCCATGCGCCCGAAGGCCTCCTCCACACCGTCGAGACCGATCGTCTCCGACACGAAGGCGTCGAGGTCGAAGCGGCCCTGGAGATAGAGGTCGATGAGCATCGGGAAGTCGCGCGACGGGAGGCAGTCGCCGTACCACGAGGGTTTGAGCGCCCCGCCACGGCCGAAGAAGTCGATCATCGGGAGCTCGATCGTCATCGAGGGGTCGGGCACACCCACCTGGACGACCGTGCCGGCGAGGTCACGCGCGTAGAAGGCCTGTTCGAGCGCCGCCGGATTCCCGACCGCCTCGATGCACACGTCGGCGCCCACACCGTCGGTGATGGCACGAACCGCCTCGACGGGATCCTCCTTCGAGGCGTCGACCGTGTCGGTGGCGCCGAAGCCACGGGCCCACTCCAGCTTCTTCTCGTCGAGGTCGACAGCGATGACCTTCGAGGCGCCTGCGAGCGCCGCCCCGGCGATGGCGGCGTCGCCCACGCCCCCGCACCCGAACACGGCGACGGTGTCACCGCGGCCGACCCCTCCGGTGTTGACGGCGGCGCCGAAGCCCGCCATGACGCCGCACCCGAGAAGACCCGCAGCCTCGGGTCGGGCTCTCCCGTCGACCTTCGTGCACTGGCCGGCGGCCACGAGCGTGAGGTCGGCGAAGGCGCCGATGCCGAGCGCCGGGGTGAGGACGGTGCCGCCGGCCAGCGTCATGGCCTGATGCGCGTTGTGGGTGTCGAAGCAGTACTGCGGCTCCCCGCGGCGGCAGGCCCGGCACTCGCCGCACACGGCGCGCCAGTTGAGGATGACGAAGTCACCCGGGCGCACCGAGGTGACGTCGTCACCCACCGCCTCCACGATGCCCGCGGCCTCGTGGCCGAGCAGGAACGGGAAGTCGTCGTTGATCCCGCCCTCGCGGTAGTGGAGGTCGGTGTGGCACACCCCGCACGCCTGCGGGCGGACCAGTGCCTCACCGGGGCCCGGGTCGGGAACGTGGATCGTCTCGATCGTGACCGGCGCACCCTCGGCACGCGCCACGACCCCCCGCACTTCGTTCATGGTTTCTCCCTTCAGGAGGGAGAGTAGCGACCTATCGAGCCGCGGAGTAGGGGAGCCAGGTCTGGTCGTCGAAGTCGTAGAGCTTGCAGCGGCGCACGTTGTGGACGTAGTCGCGGATCCGCAGCGGCTTCTCGGTGACGGCGTCGCCGTACGCGTCGACGATCGCGTCGGCCGCGTCGGGAAGTGCGTGGAAGGGGATGCGGGCGTCCACGTGGTGGGGCACGTGGATGAAGATGTTGAGGAAGAAGACGTTCAGGGGAGGGACGACGTGCAGGATCGTGGTGCCCTCCACCTGGCCGTGAAAGCCGTTCCAGGTGGGACGGGGCCACCACTTGATGTCGGCGGCGATGTGGTGCACGTAGACGGTCCAGCCGATGATGAACATGAACACGGCCCACGGGATCACGAGGACCTTCAGCGCCATCCAGAGCCCCGCGGTGAGCGAGCCGCCCGCGAGGGCGCCGAGCGTGACGGCCAGCGCCGTCGTCGCCAGCGCGTAGGCGACCACGAGCGCCAGGTCGGCGCGCACCTTCGCCCGGTGCTTGGCGGGGGCGTTGGTCGTCATCATCTTCTGCCACCACACGACCCGGGTGTAGTAGAGGCCGGCGCCGAGCGGGCCCCACTCGATGCGGTGACGGAGCCTTCCGAGCGGTGAGAGGTCGCGGTACTCGTCGACCGTTGCGGGGTGCCAGACGAAGTCGGCGGTCTCACGGACCGTGTGGCCGTGGTGGAGCCGGTTGTGGCCGACGACCCAGCCCGAGTACACGTGCAGGTGCGGCAGCATCAGGATCCGGCCGAGGGTGGCGTTCAGCCGGTCGTTGCCGAAGAGGGCACCGTGGGCGGCGTCGTGGGCGAGGATGAAGAGGCTGCTCAGGGCGAGCCCGGAGAGTGCCCACAGCGGCACGAGCAGCCAGACCGCGTCGGTGACCACGAGGAGGGCGACGGCGGCGGCGTAGACGGCCACCGCGCGCACGATCGTCCACGCGGCGCGACCCGCCGGTCGCGAGTAGCAGTGCGCGGGGATCACACTGCGCGCCCCGTGCAGTGTCTCGGGAGGCCCCTCGGGGGGCGGGGACGTCGTGTCCGGACCGGGGTCGCCGGTGCCCGGACGGGAGGCGGTGGTGGCGTTCACGGGTCTCGTCTCCGGGTGGCTTGGGGTGGCGTGCGCTCGTCGGACGGCAGGGTACCGCCCTACTGACCGGTAGGTAGAACCGAATGCCCGATCCCGGGGATCCGCCGGGCGCCCAGGCCTTCACGGCGTGGTGGGGATCGTCACCGCCCCGGTCGGGGGTGCGTAGCCTCCACGTCGTGCTGCGGCGAGCGGTGGACCGGGTCCTGGCGGGGGTCGCCAGCGTGGCGCTGCGCCTCCTGTTTCGGAGTATCGAGATCGAGGGCCTCGAGAACCTGCCCCGCCACCGCCCGATGGTGGTCGTCGCCAACCACTTCAACGGCTTCGTCGACCCGGTGCTCCTGGTGCGGGGCCTGCACCGCCTGCCGCGCTTCCTGGCCAAGGCGACGCTGTGGAAGGTCGTGGTGGCCCGGCCCTTCCTGGCGCTGGCGGGGATCATCCCCGTACACCGCCCCGAGGACCACGACGACGCGACGGGGAACACCTCCACGTTCCGGACCTGTCACGAGGTGCTCGCAAAGGGTGCCGTCGTGGCCCTCTTCCCGGAGGGGACCACGCACGACCGACCGGCCCTCGACAGGGTCCGTACCGGTGCGGCCCGCATAGCCCTCGGTGCGACGGCGGCGGGTGTCGAGGGCCTGATGGTCGTTCCCGTCGGGTTGGTGTTCGACGACAAGCTCGCCCTCCGGTCGCGGGCGGCCGTGCGCGTCGGCGCGCCCATCGACCTCGACGGCGACATCGACACCTACGTCAGACCCGGCGGGGAGGTGGGCGAGGAGAACCGCGACGCGGTACGGAGGCTGACGGCCGACATCGACCAGAGGTTGCGCGACGTGGCACCTGAGTACGACTCGGTGCGCGAGCGGGCCGTGTTCGGACGCGCCGCCGACATCGCCCTCCGTACCCCGGAGATGCGCCGTGGCGCGAGGGTCCCGCTCGTGGAGCGTGAGGAGCTCGGTCAGCGCCTCGCCGGTCGCCCGGGGCCCGAGCGCGATGCCGTCGCCGACGCCACGGCCCACTACCAGCTCGACCTCGACCTGGCCGGCCTCACCGACCCCGACGTGGTCGGGCACCAGCGCGTCCGGTCGCTGCTCGGACACGCCGTCGCCGCCACGATCCTCGCGGTCGTCCTCGCACCGATCGCTCTGGCGGGACTCGCCGCCAACATCATCCCCTACTGGATCGTCGCCTTCGTCGGCCGGAGGGTCGAGGTCCCGGTGACGAAGGGGACGGTCCGGTTGCTGACGGCGATCGTCGTCTTCCCGTTGTCATGGATCGCCTGGAGCCTGTGGGCCGAGTGGCCGTCGTGGGCGGAGCTGGTGATCTCCTTCGTCCTCGCCCCGATTCTCGGGCTCGTGGCGGTCTTCATGCTCGAGTTCGTGGCGCAGGTGTGGCGGTCGTGGCGCGCCTGGCAGAGCGTGCGCGAGCGCCGGGCCCTCCTCGGCCCCCTCCGGGAGCAGCGCCGCGCGCTCGTCGCGCTCGTCGACACTCAGGCGCGGTGATTCCGGCGTATCGCTGATCCCGCCAGGTGTTGGAGGGTGTCCTGCGCCCTGTATTGCACCAACCTGGAGTTGTCAGGAGGGGGAACGGCGCCGGGCGAGGCGCAGGGCGAGCGCGGCCGACGGCAGCATCGGGAGTGTGACCGCGAGGCGTTGGAGGATCCCGTTGTACTGCGGGTACCTCTTCGACTGGAACACGACGAGGACGCCTGCGGCGACGATCGTGGCAGCGATCTCGGCCGTCGCAAAGGTTCGTAGGTCGGGATCGCGCCGGAGGCGGCGCGCCAGGGCGAAGGGCGCCGCGAAGAGAGAGGTGAAGGCCACCGCACTGGCAGCGTCGTGGAAGTCGTTCTGGCGTGACTGGTTCTCGCCGCCGTCGAGGTCGACGAGGAGCATCCGGTCGCGACGAAGGAGGCCGGCGCCGACGATGCCCACGGCGCCGAGTCGTGTGAGGCGCGGTGCCCAACCGGCAGCTCCCGGCCCGCCGAGGGCGTCCTCGAGGGCTGAGGCGAAGACCCACGTGCACGCCCCGTGGACGAGGAACCCGGCGGTCATCGCCGTCGGGTGGCGGGCGTCGGGCGCGGCCAACCCGCTGATCTGCTCGACCTGCACCGTGTAGCCGTCGCGACCGTGCTGGCGTGCGGTTCCGAAGACCCAGGCCGTCGCGAAGGCGGCCGGGCCGAGCGCCCCGGCCAGAGCACGTGTGCGGAACCAACGTCGGCGGCGGGGCGCCGACCGGGGGTGCGGGACGGGTGGGTCGGCGCTCATCGGGGTGATCCTAGAGGCGGCCCTTGGGCTCGCGGGGGTGTGCGACGGCACAGAAAAACCGCCCAAAACCCCCCGAAATCTTGTGAACCTTGTCACATGCTCCACGGCTCCGTAGGGGCCCGAGAGCCCCGAGATCCCCGAGATCCCCGAGATCCCGCCGTTCCGTGGAACAGATCCCGTTTTCCAGTATCTGGATGTGAGTGTTGACTCCGGAGTGCTTGCAGATGTTAGCGTCTCATCTCGAGCCGCCCGTTCGGGTGGCTTTTCCCTTTGGTCCGCTCCGGCGTCTCTGCCGACGCGGGGCAAGCAACCAGGAGAACCACACATGCGCAAGACACTGCTCATCGCCACAGCCGTGGCCGTGGTGCTGGCGACAGCCGGTGCCGGACTGGCCATGTCCGAGGAACCCATCGACCCCGAGAGCCATACCGCGCGGCCGGCGGCCGCATACGTCGAAGACCACGACGCCGTGCTGGCCGCCTGGGAGCGCACCCGGGAGATCGAGGGCTTCCGCCGGCACGCCGAGAGCGTCCAGGCCTTCCGAGAGGCCGCCTACATCCGGGCACTCGAGGAGGAGGCCCAGCGCCGGGCCGAGGCCGACGCCGCCCGCATCGCCGAGCAGCAGGCCGCGACCGTGTCGCGTAGTGCTCCTGCCACCGGTGGTGGTGGAGCGGGTGGCGCGGCCGCCTGCATCCGTCAGCGTGAGAGTGGAGGGGACTACTCCATCAACACGGGCAACGGGTACTACGGCGCCTACCAGTTCAACCAGGGCACCTGGGACAACACGGTCCGGTCGATGGGCCGTGGCGACCTCGCCGGACAGCCGGCCTCGAACGCCAGCCCCGCCGACCAGGACGCCGCCTTCAACCACCTGTACGCAGGTGGTGCCGGTGCCTCCCACTGGGGTGGCAGCTGCTGAGCAGGGCCCGCCCATCGCGTCGGGGCCCGGCTCAGGGGAGCTCGACGAGCCGACGGAGGCTGAGCATCAGAGGGGTTTCCCCGCGCGGGTCGTCTCCGGAGATCCGGGAGCGGCGGAGATGGACGGCCCCGGCGCGCACCCCCGCCCACACCTCGTACCAGTGCAGGTCGTCCGGCTGCCGGCCCGACGACCGGGTGTAGCGCTCGAGCATGCCCTCGCGGTCGCGAAAACCCGGTAGGTCGTCCATCCACATGAGAGCCGTGTCGTGGGCGAAGAGGAACCACCCGAGGTCGGTCCCGGCGGGCGCTGGCCCCGCCATCTCCCAGTCGAGGACACACGACACCCCGAAGTCGTCACCGAACACGAGATTGCCCATGCGGGCGTCCCCCCAACACAGGACGTCGCGACCGGAGGGTTGCGGCCTGTTCGATGCGCACCACTCGAGTGCGGCCGGGAGGACGGGGACCGGGCCGTCGGTGGCGAGCCACTCGAGGTACCGACGCCAGTAGTGGACATCGGCGTCGATCCCGGCGGCGCCCGGCGTGGCGACGGCCCCGGGAGCCGGCAGGATCTCCGCGTCGAGTGCGTGGATCGCCGCCATCGTGTCGAGGGCGCTGTCGAGTGCCGTTTCCTGCTGCTCGGGCGTGGCGTCGTGCAGCCAACCCGACAGGAAGTAGGGAGGATCGTCGGCGGGGATCCTGCCGGTCGCCGTGCCCATGGCGAAGAACGGGCGCCCCAGTGGACCGGGGTCCGGCTCGACAGCGAGCACGTCCGGGACCGCCACGTCGGAGTGGTCGGCGACGGCCTGCAGGACGCTCGCCTCACGTTCGAGGTCGTAGCCCGGGAACAGCGCCGGTTCCCCGGGCTCCATCTTGAGGACGATGCTCCGTTCCCGTCGTGTACCGCCCTCCGCCCAGGTGGCGTCGACGAGGAGCGTGTCGTTCGACATCCCGCCGTGCTCGGGGACGTGGAGCGAGACTTCGAGGTCCACGTCGGTGACGTCGTCGCGACCGAGGGTGCCGCGCAGCCAGTCGGCGATTCGGCCCTCGAGGTCTTTCGTGTTCGTGGTCCGTGCCATGAGCTCCACCGCTCGCGCCGGGCCAAAGATAGTGTCACCCTCACCATGGAGGACCCGATCGGCCCGCTCGTCGAAGCCGACGAGTCGTTCGACCATCCACAGGTCGACACGTTCGGCGTCGGGGAGCCTCCCTCCGTGCCCGACGCACGGCTGTCGCCGTCGTGGACCGAGAAGGTCGTCGCCACCGCCGCGGCGCGTGACGGCTCGCTCCAGCTCGAGTTCGGAATGGGTCGTTACCCGAACCGGAGGGTCCAGGACGCCTTCGCCGGGGTGTCGCTCGGCGTGCAGCAGTGGACGGTGCGTGCGAGCCGCCGGCTGGGCGAGGAGCCGCACCGCACCGCCGTCGGCCCGGTCCGCTACGACGTCGTCGAGCCGCTCCGCGAGGTGCGGTTCCGGCTGGAGCCGTCGGGCGTCCAGCCCGTGGCCTTCGACTGGAGGTTCCGCGCCGAGGTTCCGGCTCACCTGGAGGAACGCGAGCGCCGCCGGGCCCACACTCCGTCCCAGCCCGACGAGGACCTCGTCCGGTACCACCAGGTCGGCGTCGCCGATGGATGGGTGGAGCTCGACGGCGAGCGCCACGACATCGGTGCCCACTCGTGGTTCTCGAGTCGTGACCACTCCTGGGGTGTCCGACAGGGGATCGGCGTGCCGGCCCGTGGCGACGGTGACGTTCCTCCCGACCTGTCGGTCCTCGTCCTGTGGTCGCCGATGCTCCTGGAGCGGCCCGGTGGGGCCCGCTACGGGATCCACCACTACCTCCGGTCGTACTCGATGCCGGGCTTCGAGCGCGTGCACTTCCAGGGAGCGGTCGAGCACGCCGACGGGAGCCGGACCGGTTTCGCCGGCGTGGAGCCCGACCTGCGCTTCGACCCGGTCAACCGTCGGCTGCTCGGTGGCACGCTCGGGTTCACGACGTCAGACGGGAGTGCGCGCCCCATCCACATCGAGGCGGCCTCGGACACCGGCTTCCACCTCGGGACGGGCCTCTACTTCGGCTTCGACGGCCACCACCACGGCGAGGAGCGCGGACTGCTCCACGTCGACGGCGAGCACATCGCCGACTGCTCGTTGCCCGAGGTGGCGCGTCGTGTCCACCAGCTCCGTGACTGCGTCGTGACGGTCGACGACCCGGTGGGCGGCGGCCACGGGTGGGGGACCGTGCAGAGCATCGTGACCGGCCCCCATCCCGCCATGGGTTTGGATGCCGGAACGTCGTTCGTGTAGAGCAGGGTCACCGATGGGACGTGACCCGGCTGGCGCCGTCGCCGTCGTCGGAAGTCTCGCGATGGACTTCACGGCGTTCGCAGGACGGTTCCCGCGTGTGGGCGAGACGCTGGTCGGTGACGCCTTCACGATGGTTCCCGGAGGCAAGGGTGGGAACCAGGCGATCGCCGCAGCTCGCCAGGGAGCGCGCACGTCGATGATCGGATGCGTCGGACGCGACCTGCTCGGCGATCAGGTTCTCGACACGCTCCGGGCCGATCAGGTCGACACCGGGCACATCCTCCGGTCCGAGCAGACACAAACAGGTGTCGCCCACATCGTGGTGGACGGAGCAGGCGACAACGCGATCATCGCGGTGCCGCTCGCCAACACGGAGCTCACGCCCGCGCACATCGACGCGTGCGCCGACGTGATCGCCGCCGCCGACGTCCTTCTCGTGCAACTCGAGATCCCGATCGAGTCGGTGGCTCACGCACTGCGTATCGCGACGAGCGCGGGCACCATGACCATCCTGAACCCCGCGCCGGCGCGACAACTGTCCGACGAGCTTCTTCTCGACGTCGACGTCGTGATGCCCAACGAGACGGAGGCAGAGATCCTCACGTCGACGAGTGTGCGAGAGGTCGCGGACGCGGAGGAGGCCGCGCTGGCGCTGGCCCGACGGGGCATCGGGGAGGTCGTGATCACTCTCGGGGACCGGGGCGCGATCTATCACGTCGGCGGTCGATCCGAGTTGGTGCGTCCGTACGACGTGGATGCCGTCGACGCCACGGCGGCCGGAGACGCATTCTGCGGGGCGTTCGCCGCAGGTATCGCCCGCGGCGACACACGTCGAGCGGCGCTGGAATACGCCGCTGCGGCGGGTGCCCTTGCGGTGACCGTGGAGGGAGCGAGCTCCTCGTTGCCGACGCTGGAGGACGTGGAGCGGCTCCACCGGTCGGCTGGTGAGACGACCCGGGCTGGACGACACACGGATCGAGGGGGCTGACGCCTCCTCCGATTCCGGCGGGGAGGAGAACGATGCCGACGAGAGCGCCGGCCGAGGCCACGGAGGAGTTCATCGACGCGCAGGGAGCGCGGGTACGTGTGTGGCGCGCGG
Organism: Acidimicrobiia bacterium; assembly: GCA_041394025.1. Taxonomy (NCBI): domain Bacteria; kingdom Bacillati; phylum Actinomycetota; class Acidimicrobiia; species Acidimicrobiia bacterium. Next base: position 220,852 of record JAWKJA010000004.1, read on the forward strand.
GTGACGGGCCGCCGCTCGTCGTCGTCGTCGACTGCGGCGATCCTTTGGAGCTCTGGACCGAGGCGTTCGAAGGCTTCGCGCAGGAGCACGAGGTCGTCATCGTGGAGCAGCCCGGGTTCGGGTACTCGGATGCCGGACCCGGTTTCGACTACCGGTGGAACGCTCACCTCGGCGCGCTGCGTGCGACCGTTGAGCATCTCGACGTCTCCGACGCGTTGGCCGTGGGCCACTGCGTGGCGGGTACGCAGCTACAGGCGATCTCGACGGTCGAGCCCGGACGGTTCCGCGCCGCCGTCCTGGCAGAGACCTTTCCGGCCGACCGGTACCGGGCAATGGGGACCGGTCTTGCGATGCACAAGGTCGCCCGCCTTCCGGGCATCGGGAGGGCGATGCTCGCCGCGGGCGGCCGGCGCGGACTTCGGCGCGGGGCGCGCTACCTGCTGCGGACGCTCGCCGATGATCCGAGCTGGGTGGACGACGAGATCCTCGACCGCTACACGGCCCCTCTGCGCAAGGGGCACAACCGCGTCGGCGGGCTGCTCCACATCCGTCGGTTCGACGGTGAAGCCGGTGCCCCGGCCGAGTGCGCGGCGATGCCCGCCGCCTACCTCCTGGGCGCGGGAGGGCATTTCCGTCGCTTCCAGCGCGAGCGGACGGCTTTCGCGGAGGACCACGGCCGCCACGTCGAACTGCTGGACGCCGCCGGGCACTTCCTCTTCGCGGAACGACCGGCGGCCTTCGTCCGCCGCTGTACGGCAATGCTCGACGCGTTGACAGGCGAAGAGTCGAGCGAGTGACGTCAGCGCCCGGCCGGGCGTCAGACGAACATCCCGCCACAGGCCTTGACGCTCTGAGCCGTGATCGAACCTGCCGCCGGCGAGGCGAGAAACGCTGCGACCGCCGCCACCTCGTCGAGTTCCTGGAGACGGAGCTGTGGTGACCGGGCGCGCATCTCGTCGAGGAGCTGATCCGTCGTGCCACCAGTGACGTCGGCGAAGCTCCCGAGCATCCGGTCGCTCATCTCGGTTCCGTGGATGGCACCGGCGCACAGTGCGTTCACCGTGATTCCGAGCGGGGCGACCTCGGCAGCGAGTGATCGCGTGAATCCGAGAAGCGCTCCCTTGGTGGCACCCACGACACAGTGGAGTGGTGCGGGGTTCTCGGGAATGGGCCCCATCATGTTGATGATCCGGCCGTACTCCCGCTCGGTCATGCCCGGCAGGACCCCTTGGGCCAGACGCCAGGGGGCCAGCAGGTTGACGTCGAGGGAACAACGGAGATCGTCCTCGGTCAGCGCGCTCAACGCCGCACCGGGCCTTCGTCGGCAGCGTTGTTGACCAGGATGTCGACCGTGCCGTAGGCGCTCGTCGCTGCGTCGATGAGAAGCCGGATCCCCGCCGTGTCGGCGAGGTCGGCCGGTACGGCGATCGCCCGACCCCCGTTGCTTTCGATCTCGTCGACGGCCGTCTCGAGCAGCTCCCGCCGCCGCGCTGCCAGGACAACCTGTGCACCCCGCTCGGCCAGGGCGCCTGCGATCTCGCGGCCGAGCCCCTGGCTGGCACCGGTGACGATCGCGCTGAGCCCCTCGAGGTCGTGGTGCACGGTTGGGCTCCCCCCGGCGCTGGTCGACCCGCGGAATCGTACGGTAGCCTCGAACCGAACGTGCGTTCGAGTACCGACGAGGACCTCCGATGCAGAAGATCGTGTGCCGGTGACCACCGCGGCCGCGCCGCGTCAGGATCTCGAACGTCTCGGTGTCCGTCACCCTGCCGTGCGCACGTGGTTCGAGCGGCGTTTCCCGGAGGGACCCACGGGTGCGCAGGAGCGCGGGTGGCCGGCGATCGCCGGGGGCGGCGACACGCTCATCGCGGCACCCACGGGATCCGGCAAGACACTCGCGGCCTTCCTCGTGTGCATCGACGCCCTCTACCGAGCGCACGACTCGGGCGAGTCGGTCGATCTCACACGGGTCGTCTACGCCTCCCCGCTCAAGGCGCTGGCGGTCGACATCCATCAGAACCTCGAAGAGCCCCTCGCCGAGATCGCCGACGTCGCGCGCGAGCTCGGTCTCGATCCTGCGCCCATCACCGTGGGCGTCCGCACCGGCGACACCACACCGTCGCAGCGGGCGGCGATGGTCAAGAATCCGCCCACCATTCTCGTCACGACACCCGAATCGCTGTATCTCATGGTCACGGCCGAGCGCAGTCGGGAGAACCTCCGCTCTGTCGACACGGTCGTCGTCGACGAGATCCATGCCGTAGTACGCGACAAGCGCGGGTCGCACCTGGCGCTCACGCTCGAGCGGCTGGAGCACGTGAGCGGCCATCGGCCTCAGCGGATCGGGCTGTCGGCCACGCAACGCCCCCTCAGCGTCGTGTCCCGGTTCCTCGTGGGTGCGGGGCCCGAACGCACGAACCCCGACGGCTCGCCGCGCTGCACCGTGGTCGACGAGGGACACCAGCGATCGCTCGACCTCGCCATCGAGCTCCCCCAGGGGGAGCTCGAGGCGGTGGCCGCCGCCGAGCAGCTCGGGGAGATCCTCGACACGATCGCCGAGCACGTCCTCGCCCACCGCACGACTCTCGTGTTCGTGAACACCCGACGGATGGCCGAGCGAATCGCGCACCTCCTTGCCGAACGCCTCGGAGAGGAGCAGGTCGCGTCCCACCACGGCAGCCTCTCCAAGGACCGGCGGACCCGGGTGGAGGGCCGCCTCCGGGCGGGCGACCTCCGGGCACTCGTTGCCACGGCATCGCTCGAGCTCGGGATCGACATCGGCCCGGTGGAGCTTGTCTGCCAGATCGGGTCGCCCCGCTCGCTCGCCACGTTCCTCCAACGTGTCGGGCGCTCCGGCCACAGCCGCGGCGGAACACCCAAGGGACGCCTCTATCCCTTGACGCGTGACGAGCTCGTCGAGTGCGCAGCACTGCTCGCGGGGGTGCGCGCCGGTCGGCTCGACGCCCTGCACCCCCCGGTGGCGCCCCTCGACATCCTCGCCCAGCAGATCGTGGCCGAGGTGGCCGCCGAGGAATGGCGGGAGGACGACCTCTTCGACCTGTTCCGGGGGGCGGCTCCGTTCGGCGAGCTGACCCGCGACGACTTCGACGAGATCCTCGAGATCCTCTCCGAGGGCATCCCCACGGGCCGGGGACTGCGCGCGCACTACGTCCATCGCGACCGGGTGAACGGCGAGCTGCGCGGCCGTCGGGGCGCGCGGCTGGCGGCCCTCACGTCGGGAGGGGCGATTCCCGAGCTCGCCGACTACCGGGTCGTCGCCGATCCCGACGACACCTTCGTCGGCACGGTCAACGAGGACTGGGCGACAGAGAGCATGGCGGGCGACGTGTTCCTCCTGGGCAGCACGTCGTGGCGGATCCGGCGCATCGAGCCGGGAACGGTACGGGTCGTCGACGCCCACGGCGCCCCACCCACCGTTCCCTTCTGGCTTGGTGAGGCACCCGCCCGCACCGAGGAGCTCTCGTCGGAGGTCTCGGCGCTGCGCGCCGGGGTGGAGGAGCGGCTCGTGGCCGGCGACTCCGATGGCGCACGCACATGGCTGTGTGATGTCGCCGGCCTCGGCGACGACGCTGCGAGGCTCATCGTCACGTACCTCGCCACGAGTCGCGCGGTGCTCGGAAGGCTCCCCACCGAGAACGCGGTTGTCTTCGAGCGTTTCTTCGACGACAGCGGAGGCATGCAGCTCGTCGTGCACGCGCCCTTCGGAGGGCGCATCAACCGGGGCCTCGGCCTCGCTCTGCGGAAGCGCTTCTGTACGTCGTTCGACTTCGAGCTCCAGGCCGCTGCGAACGACGACGCCGTCGTGCTGTCGCTCGGGCCGCAGCACAGCTTCCCCCTGGAGGACGTCGCGCACTTCCTGCACCCCAACACCGTGGAGGATGTTCTCGCCCAGGCGGTCCTGGTGTCGCCGATGTTCACGGCGCGGTGGCGCTGGAACCTGAACCGGTCGCTGGCGGTTCTGCGTTTCAAGGGCGGGAGGAGGAACCCGCCGCCGATCCAACGCATGGAGTCCGACGACCTGATGGCGGCGATCTTCCCCCGCCTCGCCGCATGCCAGGAGAACGTCACCGGCCCCGTCGAGATCCCCGACCACGCCATCGTCCGCCAGACCGTCCACGACGCGCTCCACGAGGCCATGGATGTCGACGGCCTCCGCGACGTCGTGGCGGCGCTGCGCTCGGGTGACATCGACGTCCACTGCCTCGACGTCACCGAACCGTCGCCGCTCAGCCACGAGATCCTCAACGGCCGCCCCTACACCTTCCTCGACGACGCGCCGTTGGAGGAACGCCGCACCCGCGCGGTGCAGCTGCGTCGCGGCCTCCCGGTCGACGCGTCGGAGCTCGGCAAGCTGGACCCCGACGCCATCGAGCGTGTGCGCCACGAGGCTCGACCCGTGCCGCGTGATCCCGACGAGCTCCACGACGTCCTGCTCGGCGCCGTGGCACTTCGTCCCGACTCCGAGTGGGAGGAGCACTTCACCGCGTTGGTCGAGCGCGGTCGGGCGACGCGACTCGAGGCAGGATCCGGCACGCTCTGGGTCGCCACCGAACGACGCCCGGCGGTGGAGGCCGCCTACAGCGACCCCGTCTTCGATCCTGATGCTCCGGTTCCCGGTGCGCTGCGCCCGTCGGAGGCACCTGATGCCGGAGAGGTGCATGCAGCGATCGTGCGCGGCGCGCTCGACACCGCCGGGCCGGTCACCGTCGGCGGGCTCGCGGAGGCCACCGGCCTGAGTACGGCAGAGATCGACGCGGCGCTGCTCGTCCTCGAGGACGAAGGTTTCGCGTTGCGCGGCTCGTTCGACCCTGCGCTCACTCCCCCCGCTGCATCTGGTCCGGACGCTGATGTTCCGGAGCAGTGGTGCGCCCGGCGACTCCTGGCGCGGATCCACGCCTACACGCGCAAGCGCCTACGCAGCGAGATCGAACCGGTCACCGCGCAGGACTTCCTCCGTTTCCTGTTCCGGTGGCAGCACGCCACTCCCGACACGAAGCGCGAGGGCCGGCGTGGCCTGCTCGCGGTGATGGAGCAGCTCCAGGGTTGCGAGCTGGCCGCCGGTGCCTGGGAGGAGTCGGTCCTGTCCACCCGTGTCGCCGACTATCGGCCTGCCTGGACCGACGAGCTCTGCCTGTCGGGCGAGCTCACCTGGGGCAGGCTCGCACCACGTATCGAGGATCCCGACGAACCGCGACGTGCCGGTGCCACGCCGTCGCGTGCCACGCCGGTGAGCTTCGTGCTGCGTGGCGACCTCCCGTGGCTTCTCCGGGCTGCCCGCGGTGACACGGAGCCCCTTGTCCCCGAGGAGGGACGGACCCGCGAGGTCCTGGATGCTCTGAGGGAGTACGGCGCTCTCTTCCACAGCGAGCTCGTCGCCCACACGGGGCGCCTTCCGGTGGAGATCGAGGAGGCGCTCTGGGACGGAGTCGCGCGCGGCCTGATCACGGCCGACGGTTTCCACGCCGTGCGGTCGCTGCTGTCGGCCCGGGAGCGGTGGAACCGCCGTCAGCGCGGGGGTGGGCGCTCCGGCCGCGGGCGTCGCGGGCTGCGCCGGGGAGCATCCCGCGACGCGGGTGCCGAGGGTCGCTGGTCGCTCCTTCCCCCGGCAGGTGTCGTCGACGATCCCGACGACCTGGCCGAGGCCGTCGCCGAGCAACTCCTCGCCCGGTGGGGTGTCGTGTTCCGCGACCTCGTCGCGCGGGAGCACCTGGCCGTGCCGTGGCGTGAGATCGTGTGGGCCTTTCGGCGCCTCGAGGCGCGCGGGCTCATCCGCGGCGGCCGCTTCGTCACCGGTTTCGTGGGCGAGCAGTACGCGCTCCCCGAGGCGCTCGACTCCCTCCGCCGTGTACGACGCAGCGAGCGCGACGGCACCGAGGTCACCGTGTCGGGCGCGGATCCGCTCAACCTGGTCGGCATCCTCACTCCCGGGCCACGGGTCCCGTCGCTGCGCACCAACAGCGTCACCTACCGCGACGGTCTCGTCGTCACGCTCTCCGAAGCCAACCACCAAACCACAGATCAGTCGGGCATCACGTAGGCGCCGTCGAGGGCGAGAACGTCGGCCCACACGCGGTCGAAGCGCTCCGGGTCGACGGGCGGGCGCACCATCATCGCCCGGCAGCGGTCCTGCTGCGCCTCGGTGGCAGCGGGCTTCTGATGGAGCGTGAGAGCGGCGGCCGCGACATCGCGCACGAGGACGTCGACGATCTGGCCCACGAGGTCATCGCTCGCCTCCGTGAGCGACGCCTGCTCGAGGACGAGCCGGCCGTAGACGACGAGCGTGAAGATCTCGCCCACGCTGAGCAGGAAGTCGGGATCGGCCTTCTGTGCATCGTCGGGTGGGCACGTCGCCAGGAGCGACGCGAGCTCATCCGCTTGGCCGGCGAAGCACTGCATGGTCGGGAGGCTGGAGTCGGCGAACACCGACCGCCACTCGGGGAACCGGATCTTCCCCAGGCCGCGGGTCGGCGCCTGACGGAACAGGTAGCCGTCGTTGTCGGGGCCGTGCTGAGGGCTGATCTCGGGGAGCGACTCGTCGGGCTCGCCGAAGTAGTTCTTCATGAACTTGGCGATGAGCGCAACGTTCACGTGCACGGTCCCCTCGAGCTTGGGGAGTGCACGGATGTCGCGTGCCGCCATCTCGAAGTACATGTCGGCCTCGAACCCCTTGGCGGCGATGACGTCCCACAACGCGTCGATGACCCGCTCCCCCTCGGTCGTGACCTTCATCTTCACGATGGGGTTGTAGAGGAGGTAGCGGCGGTCGTCGTCGGAGGCCGTCCGCAGGTAGTCGGTGGCACGCGACGCCACCATGCGCATGGCGGCGAGCCGCGCATAGGCGTCGACCAAGAGGCTCTGCACGTGTGGGAAGTCGGTGACCGTCATCCCGTAGAGGTGCCGGTTCGCCGCATGGGTGATCGACTCGTAGAAGGCGTGCGTGCAGATGCCGATCGACGCCCACCCGAGGTTGAACTTCCCGATGTTGACGGTGTTGAGAGCCGCGTTCCACGCGTCGTCGCCCCGGTGGATGATGTCGTGGTCAGTCACGGGGTAGTCGTCGAGCTCGAACTGGCCGACGTACGACTGGCTGTTGCAGACATTGCGGATAAGCCGGAAGCGCTCGTGCTGGGAGTCGGCGATGAAGAAGACGTAGTCATCGGTGCCTTCGATGCGCCCGAACACCGACACCATCGCGGCCTGGTTCGCGTTGCCGATGTAGTACTTGCCGCCCGACGCGCTGTAGGTGCCGTCGCCGGTGGATGTGAGAACCATGTCGGTGGAGTAGACGTCGGCGCCGTGCTCGCGCTCCGACAGCCCGAACGCGAAGATGGCGCCGTCCTCGAGCAGTTCCGCCGCCCGGCTCTTCGCCGCCTCGCTCCCACTCATCCAGATCGGGCCGAGGCCGAGCACCGACACCTGCCACGTGTACCAGTAGGCGAGCCCGTAGAAGCCGAGGATCTCGGCGAACGCGTTGTTGCGACGCGTGTCCCACCGTGCGTCGTCGGCGCCGTAGCCGGTCGGGGTCAGCGTGGCGGCGAAAGCGCCGCGCTTCTTCTGGAAGTCGAGGAAGTCGGCGTACCAGGTCCGCTCTCGGTCGTCCTCCTTGAGCCGGGCCTTGCCCTTGTCCTCGAAGAAGCGAACCGTCTCGCTGAGGAACCGGCGCGTCGTGTCATCGAAGGACCCGAAGTCCTCGGTGCCGGGATTCAGGATCGTCATGCCCGTGACCCTACCGAAGGCGAGGATGAGCGCCGCAGGTATCCTGCGGTGCCCGAGCCGGGGCCCGAGCGGCCTGGCGCCGGAGGCGCCGGAGCGGGAGCGAAGCGTCAGCGAAGGCGAGGATGAGCGCCGCAGGTATCCTGCGGTGCCCGAGCCGGGGCCCGAGCGGCCTGGCGCCGGAGGCGCCGAGAGCGGGGAGCGAAGCGTCAGCGAAGGCGAGGATGAGCGCCGCAGGTATCCTGCGGTGCCCGAGCCGGGGCCCGAGCGGCCTGGCGCCGGAGGCGCCGAGAGCGGGGAGCGAAGCGTCAGGACGCTGCGGGACCCCACTCCACGGGTCGCGGCACGGAGCGGGCGACGGTCTTCCACACCGCCCGGGTGACGGCGATCCCCACGATCACCGACGCCACGACCACCCACGACGACACGTTGAGCTGTGCCACACCCGACAGCCCGTGGCCGAGATTGCACCCGCCACCCACCTGGCCGCCGACACCCAGGAGCAGTCCCCCCAGCCCGAGTCCGGCGTAGCGGGGCAGGGTCTCGCCGCGCACCCAGGTGGCGCCCGACGTTCCCGCCGCGATGGCCGACCCGACCACGATGAATCCGACGAAGCCGATGATCCACCAGCTCGGGTTGCCGTCGACCCAGCGCGAGACGGTCCCGACCGTGCTCGGCCCGAAACCCCCGTCGCCGATGCCGGCCAGTGCCCACCCCGCCACGAGTGCGACGCCCAGACCCACGCCCGTCGGCGGCCACGCCAACTGCGATGCACGCCCGGGCCGGTCGCGCGACGCCCCGCGCCATCCGAAGAGCAGCCCGATCACGACGGCCACGACCGGAACGACGACGAACCAGCGGTTCACGCCGAGCCACCCCGGGATCGTGGCCGCGGATCCTCCCTCGAGCACCGTGGTGTCGGAGATCGTGTCGCGCACGGGTGCACCGACCCACCCGTCGCCGAGCGTCCACCCGGCCACACCGACCAGCGCGCCGAGCATCCCGGCGCCCAGCTTGAAGAAGAGACCCGACGCGCACGTGACGGCGATGACCATTCCCACACCGATGATGAGGCCGCCCGCGATGTTGCGGGCCGGACGAAAGGCCAGCCCGTCGTTGAGCTGAGGCCACGCATCGAGCGAGTAGATCGTCGCGAGCCCGACCACTCCGATCATCACGCCGAGCAACCAGGCGCGGGCGAGCCCGTAGTGGTGCGCGAGCAGTCCCGACCAGGTGGCGTGGAAGCAGAGTTGCCCTCGCTCGAGCACGAAACCCATCACGAGCCCGGCCACTGCGCCGGTGACGAAGAGCAGCATCGACAGGGCAGTCTCGCATCTGCCTCGGCGAAGCGTGCGCCGGTAGCGTGCTGCGCCATGGACCTCTCCTGCATGCTTCTTCCCGGGCCCGGAATCGTGGAACAGGCCCGGGCGGCCGAGGCGGCGGGCTACTCGCGCGTCTGGCTGTCGGACTCGCCGGTCTTCTACCACGATGTCTGGGTCGCGGCGGCCCGGGTCGCGGAGAGCACCCACCGTGTCGGCGTCGGCCCCGCGGTGCTCGTGCCGTCGCTGCGCCACGTCGTCACGCAGGCCGCCGCGGTGGCGACCCTCGAGACGCTGGCGCCCGGGCGTGCCGTCGTTGCGGTCGGAACGGGCTTCACCGGGCGCATGGCGCTCGGGCAGCGTGCCCTTCCGTGGCGGGAGGTCGAGGAGTACGTCCGGGCCCTCCGGGCGCTCCTGGCGGGCGGGGCCGCCGAGGTCGACGGCGCCCGGGTGCGGCTCATGCACCCCGACGGCTTCACCGCCCCGGCCGCCGACGTTCCCGTGCTCGTGGCGGCCAACGGCCCGAAGGGCCTGGAGGTCGCGAAGGAGCTCGGCGACGGCGTCATGACGATCGGTGCCGGCCAACCCGGGTTCGACTGGTGCGCCGCGCTCACGTTCGGGACGGTTCTGGCCGACAAGGAGCCCGCCGACTCCGAACGTGCCGTCGAGGCGGTCGGTCCGGGTTTCGTCGCGCTGTACCACGGCGCCTACGAAGCCGACTCGGCGGCTCTGTTCCCGAACGGAGAGGAGTGGTCGGCCTCGATCGACGCGCTCCCCGCCGAGACGCGACATCTCGACCTCCATGCGGACCATCTCGTGACCGTGACCGAACGCGACCGGCCACTCATCGACGCCGACGCGATCACCGACCTCACATGGACGGGAACATCTGACGCCGTCGCGGCACGCGCCGAAGCGGCCGGGGCGAGTGGCGTCACGGAGGTGCTGTTCGCGCCGGGTGGCCCCGACATGGTCGGGGAACTGGAACGGTTCGCCGCGGCCCTCTCGGGCGTGGTCGTGTGATCGGGTCCCGTCGGGCCCGGAAACCGGACAAACCGTCGAATCTCGGGAAAGAATTTCGGATTCACGGAACCGCTGGTCACGGGCGGATAACCGGTTCTTTCCACAGGGTCGCGGGGTGCACGGGGCCCGAACTGTTTGCCCGGCGTGAGGCGACCCTCCTAGCTTCGTGACTTGAGCACACCGCACGTCGGTACATCCGCTCACCTTCCCTGGGATTGAGGTTCGGTTCGACGCGCGGGACAACCTGATCGACACGACGACACGTTCAACGACGAACGCGGAGGAAGCCCCCACGGTGGACCGTCACGGCCGACCGAACACACCACCACTCCGGACGCAGACGCGCGGGCACCGCCGCCTGGTCGGCGTCCTGCTCTCGGCGGCCCTCGCCGCCGGGTTGGTGGCCGCCGCACCGGCGTCGTCGCAGGAGGATCCCCTCGTCGCCGCCGAGCAGCGCCTGGCCGACGCGCAGGCCCGGGCCGACGACGTCGCCGAGCGCTACTTCGACGCCCTCAACCGGGGCGAGGAGCTCGACGCCGAGATCGCCACGATCGAAGAGGAGATCGCCTCGGCCGAGGCCGAGGCCGAGGAGGTCCGCGACATCGCCCGTGAGCGGGCCGCCACCGCCTACACGAACCGCGGCGCCGGCACCGATGCGGTCTTCGACGTCGACAGCGACGGTGTCCTGACGGCTGCCCGCCGGGCCGAGCTGCTCGAGTCGGCACACGACGTCAACCAGGACGCCTTCGATGACCTCCGAGAGGTCACCGAGGACCTCGAGAGACGACGCGAGGATCTCGAGGACGCACGGGCCGAGGCCGCCGAGAACCTGGAGAGCCTCGAAGCCGAGGAAGCCGACCTCCAGCGCGCGCTCGACGAGGCCCAGAGCGACTACGCCACCCTCGAGTCGGAGCGCGCCGCCGAGCAGGCCCGCCTCGCCGCGGCCGAAGCCGAGCGGGAGCGAACCTCGCGCGCCGAGGCCGCACCGCCCACCACCTCCGCCCCTGCTCCCGCCAGCACCCCGGCGCCCGCACCCACGCCGCCGGCCGTCGGCGGCGGAGGCGGTGGTGGAGGCGGCGGCGGGACGCACCCGCAACACAACCACCCGTTCCTCGTGTGCACGCGCCAGCGCGAATCGGGCGGCAACTACGCCATCAACACCGGCAACGGCTTCTACGGCGCCTATCAGTTCCTGCCGTCCACGTGGAACGCCGCGGCGAACCACGCCGGACGCCCGGATCTCGTCGGTGTGCTGCCCTCGAACGCCTCCGCCTACGACCAGGACGACATGGCCTGGACCCTCTACCAGTGGCAGGGCAAGGGCCCCTGGGGCGGTAGGTGCTGAGTCACAGCGAATGCCGTAAGGCAGAGCGCGCCGCCCAGTAGCCGCACATGCCGTGCGCGCCGCCGCCGGGCGGCGTGGCAGCGGAGCACAGGTAGATTCCCTCAGCAGGTGTGCGGTACGGGTCGGTACCCACGGTCGGGCGAAACACCGCCCGGAGCCCGCTGTTCGAACCGGTGGCGATGTCGCCGCCCACGAAGTTCGGGTTGTAGCGCGCGTACTCGGCGGCGGTGCGCGTGTGCCGGGCCGCCACGAGGTCACCGAAGCCCGGGGCGAAGCGCTCGATCTGCGCTTCGATGGCGCCCGTCATGTCGACCGTCGACCCGTTCGGCACGTGGCAGTAGGCCCACAACGTGTGCCGTCCCGTGGGCGCACGGGTGTCGTCGAAAACGCTGGGCTGCGCGACGAGCACGAAGGGCCGTTCCGGGTGCCGGCCGAGTGCCACCTCCGCCTCGGCGGTAGCGACCTCCTCGAAGGTCCCGCCCACGTGCACGGTGCCGGCCCGGCGGGCGGGGACTGCATCCCACGGAACAGGCCCGGTGAGCGCGTAGTCGACCTTGCAGACGCCGGGACCGTACGGCGCGCTCTCGAGCTTCTTCACATACCGGCGCGGAAGCCGGTCCGACGCGAGCGACAGCAGCCCGGCGGGCGACACATCGAGCAGAACGGCGCGTGCCCGGGGCAGGTCGTCGAGGCTCGCGACATGCCGGTCGGTCTCGACCACACCACCGAGGGACTCCAGGTACGACACGAGCGCAGATGCCAGGGCACCGGACCCGCCGCGGACGACCGGCCACCCCTCGGTGTGTGCCGACGCGGCGAGAGCGAGGCCGAACGACGCCGTCAGCGGCCTCTCCAGCGGCACCGCGGCGTGTGCCGCCATTCCGGCGAAGGCGGCGCGGGCCTCATCACCGCGGAGGCGCGCGACGAGTCGTGACGCCGGGAGTAGTGCAGGAAGGCCGAAACGCGCCAGAGCCACAGGGTTGTGCGGGATCCGCAGCACCGGAGCGGTGATCGCAGGCAGGACCTTCGCCCAGTTCCGGACGGTCGGGCCGACGACACTCCGCCACGACGCGGCTCCCTCCCCGAAACCCTCGGCGGTGTCGTGGAGCGAGCGCCCGACCGCCGCGGCACGCCCACCGTCGAGTGGATGGGCCGTGGGCAGGTCTGGATGCACCCACTCGAGGCCGTGCTCATGCAGTGGGAGCTTGCGAAAGAACCGTGACGCGATCCCGAAGGGGTGAACGGCCGAGCAGACGTCGTGGACGTACCCGGGGAGGGTCAGTTCCGCCGAGCGCGTCCCACCACCCGGCTCGGACGCGCTGTCGAAAACGCGAACAGACCGTCCGGAGCGTGCGAGCTCGATCGCAGCCGCGAGCCCGTTGGGCCCGGCCCCGACGACGAGGGCGTCGGGGCAATCACGTGAGGTTGCGACCACCGGTGCAGTCTGGCGCGCACGCGGCGTGGTTCAGGTAGCGGACCAGGCGTCCTCTTCGGGATGGAGAATCGCAGCGCGGCCCCGAGGCACGCGGTCCGACAACTCGTCGGGTGACTGCGGTGTGTGCTCGGCGAAGACCTCCTCGACGGAGACGACCTCGTCGTCGTCGCTTCCGTCCTTCCGCCGTCCGGGGAGTCCGGCTTGTCAGTCTTCTTCCTCGAGAACACGGGTCCTCCTCGTGTGGGGTCCGTACCTTCTTCGGCACGATGCGGCCACGGGTTGACCCATTCGGGGGATTTCCGGCACCGCCGGCCACCGGGCGCCACTGCTGCTTCCACGGGTTAACGTCGCAAGCCATGCCCGAGCTGCCGGTGGTCCAGGCCCTCTCGGAGCGCCTCGACACCCTGTTGGGCGGCCAGGAGCTCACGGCGGTCGACCCGGTCGGATTCAGCGGCCTCAAGACGGTCGAGCCACCCCCCCACACCTTCATCGGGAAGGGGCTCCGCAGCGTCGGCAGCACCGGGAAGTACCTCGTCTTCGATTTCGACGGCGGGCGGATCCTCGTGCACCTCTCCCAAGGTGGTCGGATCGTTCTCGAGGAGCCGCCGAAGAGGACCCGCCCGAAGGCGGCGGTCGTCCGACTCGTCTTCGGCGCAACGACGGGAATCCTGTTGCGCGAGTACGGCACCGAGCGCAAGGCGGGGTGGTGGGTACTGGCCGAGGGAGACCCGGGCCCGCTCGAGAAGCTCGGGCCCGACCCGCGCTCCGACGAGTTCGCGGCGTTCGTGCTCGGTGGTGGCGACACACGACGCGTGCACACGTGGCTGCGCGACCAGCGAACGGTGGCTGGCATCGGGCGCGGTCTGTCCGACGACATCCTGCACCGCGCGCGCCTCTCGCCGTACACGGCACTCCCCAAGCTCGGCGACGACGAGAGGAAACGCCTCCTCGATGCCACGCTCGCCACGATCGACGCCGCTCTCGAGGCGGAACGGACGAGGTCGGGCGGCCTGCCACCGAAGCTCTCCGAGAACTTCACCGTCCACGGCCGCTACGGCACGCCGTGCCCCACGTGCGGCGAGGGGCTCCGGCGCGTCTCCTACGAGAGCCACGAGGTCACCTACTGCCCGGCGTGCCAGACCGGCGGGAAGGTTCTGGCCGACCGGCGGATGTCCCGTCTGGTGAAGTAGACGCATCACCACGGCGTCAGAAGGTGACCGGTGCTCCCGTATCGACGACTTCGAACGCCGAGCCCGGAACAGCCTTGAGCTGAGCGAGGTCGTCGTCGTCCCACCGTGGGTCGGCGGCCCCGGTCACGAACCAGTTCGAGCCGTTGTCGGCGACGAGCATCCCGTACGTCGCCAGCGCGTCGAGAACCACGCGGGCCTGGCCGCTGTAGCCGGAGCGGTCGAAGTCGGCACGAAGGCGCAGCCGAAGCCCCATCGGGGGCGCCGCAGGGTCCGTCACCGACGACGCCCAGTGCCGCGCCGGGTCGATGTAGGCACGACGCGTCGTCGAGAACGTGACGCGCAGCGCGTGGTCGATCTCTCCGGAGGCGACCTCGTCGAAACGGACGAGTCCGGGGAAGATCGGGAGGCCGGCCGCGTCGGCGGATGTCCACCCCGCAGGACGCAGGTCGTTCGAGCGGAGATCCCAGGTCGCGCCGGAGTCGGCCTCCCAGCCCGTTGCCGTCGGGAAGGAGCGGTAGAGCTCGTAGAGCCGGCAGCCGTCACGGTCGACGGCGAGGACGTGGCGGTCACTTCCCCCTTCGACGGGGGCTCCGAGCGGGACCGGATACGGGCCCGGGTCGCTCTCGTCGCCGTAGGCCGTGAAGGTGATGGGAACGGGTGGTTGCGTTCCGGGCACCGTGACGTAGGGGATCCCGTAGGCGCCGTCTCCCCCGAAGTCGGGGTGGAGGTGGTCGCCGCCGTGGCCGCGGATGAAAGCCAGGATCGCGGCACTGTCGGGATGGACGGGTGCGTCGTCGACGCGGGTGTTCCAGGCGTTGTCGGCAGGGAACACGGGGCAGTCGCCGAGCGGGCCGTTCTGTGACCACCCCCCGGGCCCCGGCGCCGCGGTGGTCGTCGAGGTGGCGGGTGGCGGCGGATCGGTGGGCGGCTCCGGGAGACAGCCGACGCCGAGCAGAGCCCCGACCCCCACGACGATCAGCACCGCCCTGACGCCCGCCATGACCTGTCCATCGGCAGCGGGGGCCCCGGAATTTGAACGGAAGTGGAGGGCGCGACGCAGGGTTCCCGTGGCCTCACCGATAGGGTCAGGCCCGTGCAAGGGGCCGTCGTGGGCGCACACCGAACCGTCGAGGTACGGCAGTGGACCTGATCGCATCTATCCCCAGCCCGTCGTCGAACCGCATCGGGCCGTTCCACGCCTACGGGCTGATGATCGCCCTCGGCGTCGTCGTCGCCTACTTCATCGCCGACCGGCGCTGGCGGCGCATGGGAGGGCGCGACGAGACCTTCGGCGACATGGCCGTGTGGATCGTCGTGTGGGGCGTCATTGGCTCTCGCATCTACCACGTCGTCAGCGACATCCAGCTCTACAACGGCCGCGGTTTCGACGGCGTCATCGACGCCTTCAAGATCTGGGACGGAGGTCTGGGGAGTTGGGGCTGGCTGTTGGCCGGCGCGATCACGATCATCGTGCTGGCTCATCGGCGTGGCCTCGACGCGCTCCGAATGATGGATGCTGTCGCTCCCGGCGTCTTCGTGGCTCAGGCCATCGGCCGGTGGGGCAACTGGTTCAACCAGGAGCTGTTCGGCCGCCCGACCGATCTGCCGTGGGGCCTCGAGATCGACGAGTTCCACCGCCCCGCGGGCTTCCAGGATCACGCCACGTTCCACCCGACGTTCCTCTACGAGGCATTGTGGAATCTGATCATCGTCGGCTTTGTCATCTGGGCAGAGCGACGCTTCCGGTTCCGTCGGGGACAGTCGGCGGCAGCACTGCTCGCCCTCTACACCGCCGGGCGCTTCGTGTGGGAGAACCTGCGCATCGACCCGGCCAACGAGTTCTTCGGGCTCCGCCTCAGCGCGTTGGTGTCGATGGGTGCGTTCGTGTTCGCTCTCGCGTGGTTCGTCTGGCTCGGGCGTCGCGACGTCGAGCCGCCGCCTCTGGAGCAGGGGCTTCCGCCGGCACGAGACTTCGACGACCCGGCACCGCTGAGCCGACGCTCACGCGACCAGCAGGACCTCGAGGAGGCGACGAGCCCTGAGGGGTCAGATGACATCGACGACGTCACCTCGGATCAACAGGCACCCGGCCCCGATCGCTAGCCTGCGGGGGACCCTCTCAGCCGGGAGATCCCATGACCACGACCGTTCCTCCACCCGCGCCCGCACCGACCGGCGCTCCCGCCGCTCGCGGGATCGGCCTGCACAAGGTCTACGGTTCCGGAGAGGCCGAGGTGCGTGCCCTCGACGGTGTCGACGTCGAGTTCGAGCCACAACGATTCACGGCGATCATGGGGCCGTCGGGCTCGGGCAAGTCCACGCTCATGCACTGCATGGCGGGTCTCGACGACCTCACGAGCGGCACGATCTATCTCGGCGACGTCGAGATCACCGACCTGTCGGAGAAAGACCTCACGAAACTGCGGCGTGACCGCCTGGGCTTCGTGTTCCAGGCTTACAACCTCGTTCCCACGCTCAACGCCATCGAGAACATCACGCTGCCGATGTCGCTGGCGGGCAGAAAGCCCGACCAGGAGTGGGTCGACACGGTCGTCGACACCGTCGGACTCACCGACCGTCTCACACACCGTCCGTCCGAGCTGTCCGGTGGACAACAGCAACGCGTGGCCGTCGCCCGCGCGCTGGCCAGCCGCCCCGATCTGGTCTTCGCCGACGAACCGACGGGGAACCTCGACTCCAAGTCGGGTGCGCAGGTTCTCGGCTTCATGCGTCAGGCCGTCGACGACTTCGATCAGACCGTCGTGATGGTCACGCACGACCCCAACGCAGCCGCGCACGCCGACCGTGTCCTCTACCTCGAGGACGGTCGGATCGTCGACGAGATGAGCGATCCGACGGCCGACAGGGTCATCGAGCGCATGAAGCGCTTCGGCGAGTAGAGAGCCCGCAGCCGACGCGACCGGCCTCCGAGCGACGCGACCAACCGCCATGTGGAAGACGACCCTCAACGGCCTCCTGGCCCACAAGCTGCGTTTCGTGCTCACGGCGCTCGCCGTGTTCCTCGGCGTTGCGTTCATGGCCGGCACGCTCGTTCTGACCGACACCGTGGGCCAGGCCTTCGACGACCTCTTTGCCAGCGCCAACGCCGGAACCGATGCCGTCGTGCGTGAGAAGTCGGAGTTCGAAGACCAGTTCGGTCAGGCGGTCCGGAGCCCGATCCCCGCGACCGTTGCCGATGAGATGGCCGCGATCGACGGCGTGAAGACCGCCGAGGGGAACGTGGCGGGGATCGCCACGATCATCGGCACGCCCGAAGAGGTCGAGAAGCAGATCGAGGAGGGTG
Source organism: Acidimicrobiia bacterium (assembly GCA_041394025.1). Taxonomy (NCBI): domain Bacteria; kingdom Bacillati; phylum Actinomycetota; class Acidimicrobiia; species Acidimicrobiia bacterium. Next base: position 238,202 of record JAWKJA010000004.1, read on the forward strand.
AAGGGGGGCTCGGGCGGCGCCGCGGCGGCAATGGACCACCCGCACTCGGCTTCAACTGGCCGACGGTGGAGGCGCTCAACCCGCTCCGCCTCGTCGAGGGCGAGGCACCGACGAGCGAGGGCTTCGACGCCGACACCGCGGCCGCCACGGAAGCGGCGTCAGCCCCTGCCGCCGAAACCGGCGATTCGGCGCCACTCACACCCGTCGACACCTACTGCGACAGGTGTGAGATCGTCGTCGACAAGGCCAGCGCCGACGCCGAGGACCTGAAGGTGGGTGACGACGTCATCGTCACCACAGCCGTCGGCACCGGCACCTACGAACTCGTCGGAATCGTGACGTTCGGCTCTGTCGACTCCCCGGCCGGTTCCTCCATGACGGCCTGGGCGACCGACGTGGCACAGCAGGTCATGGGCTACGGCGACAGCTACTTCGACGTGCGAGTCGTTGCCGACGACGGTGTGTCGCAGGAGGAGCTCGTCGACAACATCTCGCGCTCCTTGGAGGTCAGGGCGGGTGTTGTCGCGGGGATATCGAAGGTCGCTGGGAAACTCGGAAGTCAGGAGGTGTCAGAAGGTGTCGCCGAGCTGAAGCTCGATCTCGAGGTCCTCACCGGCGAGCAGCTCACCGAGGAGGATCAGAACGACATCGCCGATCAGCTCGGGTTCTTCAACACCTTTCTCCTGGTCTTTGCGGGAGTGGCGCTCTTCGTCGGTGTCTTCATCATCTACAACACCTTCTCGATCATCGTGGCGCAGCGAACGCGCGAGATGGCGCTGCTGCGGGCCGTGGGAGCCGACCGCCGCCAGGTTCTCCTCTCGGTCATGGGGGAGGCGCTGATCGTCGGGCTCCTCGCGTCGGCGCTCGGCCTCGGTGCCGGAATCGTTCTCGCCGACGTGCTCCAGAGTGCTCTGGCGGCGTTGGGATTCGACCTGTCATCGACGAACACGGTGATCGGCGTCCGCACCATCGTCGCTTCGTTGGTGGTCGGCACGTTGATCACGCTGGTCTCGGCCTTCGTGCCCGCCCGCAAGGCCGCCGCGGTTCCCCCGATCGCTGCGTTGCGCGACGTCTCGGTCGACACGTCGGGGCGATCGGTCGCACGTGTTGCCTGGGGTGTCGGTGTCGTGGTGCTCGGAGCCCTCACGCTGGCGATCGGTCTGTTCACCGACGCCGGAAACTCCATCGCACTCGTGGGCGTCGGGGCCGTGGTCGTCTTCCTCGGCGTCATCGTGCTCGGCCCTCTGATGGCGCGTCCACTCTCCAGCGCGCTGGGTGCACCGGTACGTCGATTCCGCGGCACACCCGGGACCCTGGCACGCGCCAACGCCATGCGGAATCCCAAGCGAACCTCCGCCACGGCCGCGGCCCTCATCATCGGTGTCGGACTGGTCGGGTTCATCACGATCTTCGCCAGTTCGGCGACCGCGTCGATCGGAGCTGTAATCGACAAGGCGTTTCTCGCCGACTTCGGCGTCGACAGTGGGTCCTTCGGGTTCGGGGGCCTGCCGCCCGAGCTCGCCGATGAGATCCGGCAACTTCCCGGGGTCGAGACCGTCGACGACGGAGCAGGAAACGAGGTGAAGGCCGTTTCGGGAATCCGCGTGGGTGCCGCGGAGATCGACGACTCGCCGGTTCAGGTCACCGCCGTGGATCCTGCCACCATCAACTCGCTGTTCGATGTCGGCGTCTCCGAGGGCGCCATCGAGGGGGCCGGGCCCGGCGACATCTTCGTGCTGCGCGACAAGGCCGAGGAGAAGGGCTGGGACCTCGGCGACACGGTGACGGTCAACTTCGCACGCACCGGCGAGCAGGACCTCACCATCGTCGCGATCTACGACGAGCCGGAGCCCGCCGGTACCTGGACGATTCCCATCTCGGGATTCGAGGAAAACTTCGATCCGTCCCAACAGGTCGACATCCAGGTGTATGTGAACTACGCGGACGACGTCGATCTGGAGGAGGCGCGGGAGCAACTCGAGGCGACCGTGTTCGAGGTCGCTCCCAACGGTGAGGTGCAGGACCAGACCGAGCTCAAGAAGTCGATCACGGATCAGATCAACCAGATCCTCATTGTGATCTTCGCCCTCCTCGCTCTCGCCGTGATCATCGCACTGCTGGGGATCGCCAACTCGCTGGCCTTGTCGATCTTCGAGCGCACACGTGAGATCGGGCTTCTCCGGGCCGTCGGGATGACGCGTTCACAGGTCCGCACGACGATCCGGTGGGAGTCGGTGATCATCAGCATCATGGGAACGCTGATCGGCCTCGTCGTGAGCCTCTTCTTCGGTTTTGCCATCTTCCAGGCGATCAGAGACACAGGATTCGAGGTCTTCTCCGTTCCCGTTCTCCAGTTGGCCTTCATCGTGCTCGTCGCGGCAGTGGCCGGTGTGGTCGCAGCGATCTTTCCGGCCCGACGTGCGTCGAAGCTCGACGTGATGGAGTCGATCACGACGACCGAGTAGGACACCGCCACGGTTGCTCGCCGGGCGCCGCTCAGGCCGTGTCGGTGCGGACCCGTTGGTCCTTGGCGGCGACGCTCTCGGCCAGGTCCGCGCGGAACCGCTCGAGTCGTTCGCAAAGAGCCACGTCGGATGTGGCGAGGATCTGCACCGCGAGCAGGCCGGCGTTGCGGGCGTTGCCGACGGCGACCGTCGCCACGGGAACGCCGGCGGGCATCTGCACGATCGAGAGCAGGGAGTCGAGCCCGTCGAGTTGGCGGAGCGGCACGGGGACGCCGATCACGGGGAGCGTCGTCATCGACGCCGTCATGCCGGGGAGGTGAGCAGCGCCGCCCGCGCCGGCGATGATCACCTTCAGGCCGCGTTCGGACGCCGTGGTGGCGTAGTCGGTCATGACATCGGGCGTCCGGTGGGCGGAGACCACGCGGACCTCATGGGCGACGTCGAACTCGGCGAGAGCGTCGATTGCCGCCTGCATGACCTCCAGGTCGGAGTCGCTGCCCATGATGACCCCGACCAGTGGGGATTCGCTCGCCATGCGGTCAACGCTAGCGTGGCTCTCATGCTGACGACGCGACTGACTGACGTCCTGAACATCGAGCACCCCGTGATGCTGGCCGGCATGGGCGGTGTCTCCTACCACCTGCTCACCGCTGCCGTCTCCGAGGCGGGCGGCTTCGGCTGCCTCGGGGCGTCGACGATGTCGACCGAGGAGCTCGTGGCGGAGATCGACGGCGTGCGCGAGCTCACGGACAGGCCCTTCGGTGTCGATCTCCTCACGGCGATTCCCGGGCAGCTCGAGGCGCAGACCGAACGCGCGATCGCCGGTGGCATGTCGCTCTTCGTCGCCGGGCTCGGTGTGCCCACCGAGGTCGTTCGGTTGTGCCACGACAGCAACGTGCTCGTGGCGAGCATGTGCGGGAAGGTCCGACACGCCGTCAATGCCGTCGACGCGGGGTGCGACATCGTCATCGCCCAGGGCACCGAGGCCGGTGGGCACACGGGCAGGATCGCGACCCTGCCGCTCGTTCCGCAGGTCGTCGACGCGGTCGGTGAGCGCGTTCCGGTGGTCGCGGCGGGTGGCATCGTCGACGGGCGTGGTCTCGCCGCGGCACTCACGCTCGGAGCCGACGGCGTGTGGGTCGGTACCCGTTTCATCGCCACGCCCGAGTCGCGCACATGGGCCGGCTACGAGGAGGCACTCGTCGACTCGGCCGAGGACGCCACGGTGATCTCCCGGGCGTTCACGGGCAAGACCCTGCGGGCGGTCCGCAACGCCTGGACCGACCACCACGACAAGCACCCCGAGGAGATCAGGCGTTTCCCCGAGCAACTCGAGTACTCGACGTCGAAGGGGGCGTTCCCCCTGCTCGGCCCGGCCGACCAGCCCATCGACCCCGACGTGGCCTGCTACCCCGCCGGTCAGGGGCTCGGGGCGATCGACGAGGTCGTCCCGGCGGGCGACATCGTGCGCCGGATGGTCGCCGACGCCGAGGAAACCCTCCGACGCTCGGCGTCCTTCATCGTCACGTGAGCTCGGGGAGGTACCGGCGGACGTACTCTCCGGAGGGGTCGAAGCGCTTCGCCTGGCGTACGGGATTGAACGTGCGGTTGGGGCGTGTGTCGTTGCCCGTTCCCGCGATCCACTGCCAGTTGGCGTAGTTGTTGGCGATGTCGCCGTCGACGAGGTGGTCCATGAAGTGACGGCCGCCGCACCGCCAGTCGACGCCGAGGTGCCTGCAGAGGAACGACGCGGTGATCATCCTCGCCCGGTTGTGCATCCACCCGGTCGCCAGCAGCTGACGCATTCCCGCATCGACGATCGGTAGGCCCGTACGGCCCGCCTTCCACGCCTCGAGCGCCTCGGGGTCGTCTCTCCAGCGCCGACGACCGCGTGGTCGGTAGTCCTGGGTGGTGATGGACGGGAAGGCCCGGACAGTCTGGTGGTGGAAGTCCCTCCAGCACAGCTGACGCACGAACGCCTCTCCGCCGGGCCGGTCGATGAAGCGCTCCTCGACCTCCCGGGCCGACAGACACCCGAAGTGCAGCGCCGCGCCGAGCTTCGACGTGTCGTCGGCTGCGAGATCGTCGTGGATCTCGTCGTACCGGCCGAGCATTCCGCGCCCCCACGAGTTGAAGCGTCGTCGCGCTTCGGTCTCTCCGCCGGGAATGACTTCGGGCGCAGGTCGCCCATCGACGAGTACCGCGGCGTCGGGGATCTCTCCGGGGTCGACACCGGTTGCATGTCGAACCGTCGCCGGGGCGCGCTCGACCGGTCGGCGAGGTGCTTCGCGCCACGCGTTCCAGTAGGGCGTGAAGACCTTGTAGGTCTTGAGAGCGTCGGGGGCGACGATGGTCGTGCCGTCACACACGACGAGCGACCGCCGCCCGAGGGTGGCGGCCAGTCGTTCCTCCCGATCGCGCGCGGTGCGGGTCACACCTCCGGAGACGAACACGGCCTCGGCACCGACTCCCTGCACCAGCTTCCCGACTTCGCGCGCCGTGTCGCCTCGGCGAACGACGAGATCGGCGCCTCGAGACCTCAGGTTGTCGCGCAGGTCGCGCAGGGCCTCGACGAGGAAACCGACCCGGTTCGGTGTCGCGAACCATGACCGCAGGATCGCCTGGTCGAGAACGAAGAGCGGTACGAGGTCTCGAGCCCGACGGAGCGCCTCGCGCAGCGCGGGATGGTCGTGAACACGCAGGTCGGAGGTGAACAGGACGATCGCCGTGTCCATACGCTTCATCTCCCCACCAGGTTGGTGCGCAAACCCGTTCCATGACCCGGAAATCGCACCATCTCGGCGGGGAGCTGAAGGCGAGGATCAGCGGCGCAGGTATCCTGCGTCGCCCGAGCCGGGGCCCGAGCGGCCTGGGGCCGTAGGCGCCGAGAGCGGGAGACTGGATCAGCCGGCGCCGGCCTTGGCCTTCTCCCATTCGAGGTCGTGCTCGTACATGCGCGCCACGAGCTCCTCGAAGCCGACCTTCGGCTTCCAGTCGAGCTTCTCCGCCGCCTTCGAGGCGTCGCCCATGAGCAGGTCGACCTCCGCGGGGCGGTCGAAGCGCGTGTCGTGGCTCACGTACGGCTCCCAGTCGTCGTAGCCGGCGATCCGAAAGGCCACGTCGAGGAAGTCGCGGATCGTGTGCGTCACGCCGGTGGCGACGACGTAGTCGTCGGGTGCGTCCTGCTGGAGCATCCGCCACATGGCGTCGACGTAGTCGCCGGCGAAGCCCCAGTCGCGCGCCGACTCCAGATTGCCGAGAGAGATGGAGTCCTGGAGGCCGAGCTTGATGCGGGCCAGCGCGTTCGTGATCTTGCGGGTCACGAACTCGAGGCCACGCCGCGGGCTCTCGTGGTTGAACAGGATCCCCGACGACGCATGGAGGCCGTAGGCCTCGCGGTAGTTGACCGTGACGTTGTGGCCGAAGACCTTGGCGACACCGTACGGCGAGCGTGGGTGGAAGGCGGTCGTCTCGGTCTGGGGCGTCTCACGCACCTTGCCGAACATCTCCGACGACGACGCCTGGTAGAAGCGGATGGGGTTGTTCTCGGCGCCACCGACGATGCGCACCGCCTCGAGCATCCGAAGCACACCCAGCCCGGTGATGTCGGCGGTGAGCTCCGGCTGGCGGAAGGACAGCTGCACGAAGCTGATGGCACCGAGGTTGTAGACCTCGTCGGGCTGGACCTGCTCCACGACCGCGATGAGAGAGGAGAGGTCGGTGAGGTCGCCCTCGACCAGCTCGAGCGCCGGGTTCTCCTCCTGGATCATCTGGGCCTTGGGGTTGTTCTGGCCCCGTACGACGCCGAACACCTGATAGTCCTTCGCCGCCAGGAACTCGGCCAGGTACCGGCCGTCCTGGCCGGTGATTCCCGTGATCAGTGCTCGCTTCATTCCGGCTCCCGTCGTGGCCCGGCCGACCGGGTCGTGGAGGTTCGGTGCAATCTACGCCGGAGCACGGGATCCGGTCGGCTCGGGACGAGCGGCCTCTCCGGACTGTGCGCCGGAGGGCGCCGGTACCATCGGTGGCGATGTCACCGGACACCGACACGAAGCAGGCGGAGCCCGACGTTGCTCCGACACCGCCGACGCGCCTCGTTCTCGTCCGCCACGCCGTCACACCCGAGACCGGCAAGGTCCTGACGGGCCGGACCCCGGGCGTGCACCTGTCGGACCGGGGTCGTGAGCAGGCCAAGGCGACCGCCGACCGTCTGGCCGGAACAGGCGTGGCGGCCGTGTACGCGAGCCCCATCGAACGGACCACGGAGACGGCCGAGCTCGTCGCCGAGCGTCACGGTCTGCCGGTCGTGCCGCTCGACGACGTCGTCGAGGCCGACTTCGGATCGTGGACGGGTGAGACGTTGTCAGGGTTGGCCGAGCGCGACGAGTGGGCGGTCGTCCAGAAGGCGCCCTCGCGGTTCCGGTTCCCGGACGGGGAGTCCATTCTCGAGATGCAGGCGCGCACCGTCAGCGGCCTCGACACCGTCGCTGCCCGGCACCCCGGGGAGGTCGTGGTCGTCGTGTCGCACGCGGACCCCATCCGGGTTGCGTTGGCACACTTCGCCGGTACGCCTCTGGACCTCTTCCAGCGCGTCATCGTGGAGCCGGCATCGATCAGTGTCGTTGCACTCGCCCCCTGGGGTGCGTGCATCGTGCGCATCAACGACACCGGCGACCTCACCGATCTGGATCCCGCCGCCGAGTCCGGACGCGGTACCGACAGCGAGAGCAGCAGCCCGAGTAGGGAGGACGAGCCGTGAGCGGAATCATCGAGTTCGACGCCGTCGACACACTCACAGCCGGCGCGGTCGGGCAGCCGGGGGAGCGAACGTTCCTGATCCAGGCCCGCAAGAACGATGCGGAGATCACCGTCGTCGTGGAAAAGCAGCAGGTGGCGTTGCTCGCCCGCGAGGTCGTGTCGTTCCTCAACCGGGTCGCCGGCGAGTACCCGGAGCCCGACAGCCCTCCGGCCACGAGCCCCCGCTTCCGAGAGCTGGACGATCCCGACCCCGACACGGCCGCTCCTGCGCGGTCCGATCTCGTCGAGGCGGCCCCACTGTTCCGTGCCCGGCTGATCGGGCTCGGCTTCGACCCGTCGCGCGACCTCGTTCTCCTCGAGTTGCGGGAGAACGTCCCCGACGACGAGGACGACGGAGCCGGCGACACCGCCCTGTTCGCAGCGGAGGAGCCGCCTCCCGATCCCGGCTCCGGGCACCCGTCGATCCAGGGCGTCGACGACGAGGGCTTCGTGGCCCGGATCTTCGCCACCCGCCCGCAGGTCCGAGCGATGGCGGCGGTCGGTACGGCAGCAGTGGCCGCGGGGCGGCCACTGTGTGACCTGTGCGACCAGCCGATCGACCCCGACGGGCACGTCTGCCCCCGCATGAACTGAGCCAGTGTGGCCGGACCCGATCTCACGGCCGGCGACCTCGAGCTACGCGGTCGCGTGCCGTGGTCGTCCAACGCCACGTTCATCGGCGAGATCGCCGTCGAGGGATCGCCGCCGCGCACGGTCGTCTACAAGCCCGTGCGCGGCGAGCGCCCGCTGTGGGACTTCCCCCCGGGCACGCTGCACTGTCGCGAGCTGGCCGCCTTCGTGGTGTCGGAGGCGCTGGGATGGGGGATCGTGCCCGCCACGGTCATCCGGGACGGCCCGCACGGGCCGGGGATGGTCCAGGACTTCGTCGACCACGACCCCGACGAGAACTACTTCACGCTGCTCGAGGCACGCCCGCAGCGGTTCCGGGCCTTCGCCGCCTTCGACATGATCGTCAACAACGCCGACCGCAAGGGCGGTCACTGCCTCCGGGGGCCCGACGGCCACATCTGGGGCATCGACCACGGGCTGACCTTCCACACCGACGACAAGCTCCGAACGGTCATCTGGGACTTTGCCGCCGAGGAGGTACCCTCGGCCCTGGTCGACGACGTGTGCCGCCTGCTCGCCGACTTCGACCGGGTCGTCCAGCCGGTGCTGGTCCCGCTGCTGACCGCCGAGGAGATCGGGGCGGTGCGGAAGCGCTGTGAGGCCCTCGCCGCTGCCGGCCACTTCCCCGTGCCCGACGCCGGCCACCACAGCGTTCCCTGGCCTCTCGTGTAGCTCACACTGGCGGCTGCAGAAATGGGCAGATCATTTGTATGATTGGTCCCCGGTCATCGGGAAGGAAGTGGAGTGGTCACGAGCGACGAGCTGCGGATGCGCCTGGCCACCGCAGCAGCCACAACCGGCGACGACGGAATGGCAGGGCGCTCACGAGCGCGGACCGCCCGGTTGCTACGGCTGCGGGCGCACGCCGCCGTCGACGAGGTGGCACACCGGCTGGGCACCTGGCTCCACCCGATGAACCGCATGGATCTCGACCGCGTGAGCGCGGAGACCGACCGCGCCCTGGAGCTCTTCGACCGGCAGGGTTGGCTGGCGGACCCCGCCGCGTACCACGACGAGCCGCCGGTGCTCCACGATCCGGCGATCGAGACGCACCGCCGGCGGGGTCGCGTCTTCGAGGAGGCGATCTTCCCCAGCGCCTTCGACATCCACCTCGAGGAGCCCGGTCGCGACCGCTGGTTCGGTGCGTCGTACCGCCGCAACGTACTGGCGTACACGCGGCTCTTCCGGCACGACGACCCGGGCCGCCCGTGGGTCGTGTGCGTCCATGGAACCGGCATGGGATGGAGCGGCACCGACTTCGCCGCCTTCGGTGTCGATCGGCTCCACCGCGACCTCGGCCTCAACGTCGCCATCCCGGTGCTCCCGCTGTCGGGCCCGAGGCGCCCCGAAGGGCGTTTCCAGATCTGGTTCCCCACCAACGATCACCTGGACAACGTGCACGCCCTGGCCCAGTCGGTGTGGGACCTGCGCCGGCTCATCAGCTGGATCCGGAGCACCGGAGGCGAGCGTGTCGCCACCTACGGTGTGTCGCTCGGCGGCTACGTCGTGGCGCTGCACGCCGCGTACGAGGACGACCTGGCGGCCGTGATCGCCGGCATTCCGGCGGCCGAGTTCCTGAAGATGTTCGAGCAGAACATCGACAAGGATCTCATCCGTGACCATCCCACGCTCCTGGAGCGCGGCCGGGCGCTGCACCGTGTGGTCGCCCCTCTCGAGATCACGCCGCGTGTCCCCGTCGACCGCCGGTTCGTGTACGGCGCACTGAGCGACCGGCTCGTGGACCCCGTCGAGCAGGCCTACGCCCTCTGGGAGCACTGGGGGCAGCCGTCATTGCAGTGGTACGACGGGGGCCACGTCGGATTCGCCCGATCCCGCGAGGTCGAGGCGTTCGTGACCGGGGCCCTGAAATCGACGGGGATGCTCGACCATGCGGGAAGCAGCGCGTGAGCGGGCCCAAGGCCCCTTGCCTCCGAGGCCGCGTGCTGCCACGGTGGATTCGTCCGCACTGACGCGGAGGACACCATGAAGGAACTCTCGGCGCTCGACACGCTCTTCCTCGGAACCGACAGCGTGCGATACCCGATGCACGGGCTCGGGATGATGGTCCTCGATCCGTCGACCGCACCGTCGCCTGTCACCTACGACAGCATGAAGGAGCACTTCCGGCGGCGCCTGCCCGATCTTCCACCCATGCGACGCCGCCTGGTCCGCGTGCCGCTCGGCCTCGACCGTCCCGTGTGGGTGGAGGACCCGAACTTCGACCTCGACGAGCACTTCCACCACGTGGCGGTGCCCCCGCCGGGCGACCGCGAGGCCTTGGCGGAGCTCGTGTCGGAGATCGGCCACATCCCGCTCGACGACAACCGTCCGCTCTGGCAGTACTGGTTCATCGAGGGCCTGGCCCGAGGCCGCGTCGCCGTCCTGTTGAAGATGCACCACGCCTGTATCGACGGGATGGGCGGCATCGAGATGGTGCAGCACCTGTTCGACCTCGAGCCGGACCCCGAGCGCGACGATCCGGTCGACACATGGGAGCCCGAAGAGGTGCCGTCGCCCGCGGCGATGCTGCTCCGGGCGGCTCCGAACGTGGTCACGTGGCCGCTTCGCGCTGCGAAGAGCTCGACGAATCTGGCGAGTGGGCTGGCTCGGGGGCGCCGTGCCCGCCAGAGAGCCGACTCGCACGCCGGAAAGGCCTTTTCGGGCCCGAAGGTGTCGTTCAACAGGATCGTGCACGACAAGCCCCACAAGAACCTGGCGTGGATGTCGGTCTCGATGGACGACGTGAAGACGATCCGGAACGATTACGGCGCCACGGTGAACGACGTTGCCCTCGCCCTCGTGGGCGGCTCGCTGCACCGCTACCTCGACGACGGCCACGAACTCCCCGACGAGCCGCTCATCGTTGCGAATCCCATCAATCTCCGGGAGGCCGACGAGTCGGGCGCCTACGAGAACAAGGTCGCCATGATGGCGCCCAAGCTGCCGGTCCAGATCGCCGACCCCGTCGAGAGGCTGAAGGAGATCGTCGCGTCGACGGGCGACACCAAGGCCGCCAGTGCGGCCGCACGCACGAACCTGCTCGAGGACCTGTTCGGCGTCGTGAACCCGGGTGTGGTCGATGTGATCATGCACGCCTATACGACCAGCGGTGTCGCCGGGCTCCTCCCCGCTCCGTACAACCTCTGCATCACGAACCTGATCGGTCCGCCGATCCCTCTGTACTTCAATGGGGCGCGCCTCGACCGCTTCTACATCCAGATGATGCTCTTCGACACGATCGGGATCGTCGTCGCGCTGATGAGCTACGCCGGTCGGCTCCAGTTCGGAGTGACCGCGACCCGGGAGCTCACTCCGAATGTCTGGTCGATTGCCGACGGTATCGAGGAGGAGATGCGACTCCTGCTCGCATCGGTGGGCGCATCCCCGACGTCGGAGAAGTCCGAGATCGACTCGGCATGACCGAGCCGGTCGCCCTGGGGCTGCTGACCGTCGGTGGCGGATTCCCCGGCACGGCCGGACCGCAGGAGGTCGCGGTCGCCGAAGCCGCCGTGCAGTTCGTGAACAACGAGCGCGGCGGTGTGCAGGGCCGCCCGTTCGAGCTTCTGGTGGAAGAGGAGCGGGCCGACGCGGGGCGGGCAGCCGAAGCAGCGCGCGCGTTCGTCGAGGCGGGTGTGTCGGCGGTGTTCGGCCTGGGTGTCGTGTGGGCCGACGCAGGCCTTCCGATTCTCGAGGATGCGTCGCTTCCCTGGATGGGTGCCGCCGTCAACCCTCGTGAGTTCACGAGCCCGGTGAGCTTCCCGCTCATCGGGGGTGTGCCGGCGGAGTTCGCTGCACTCGCACGTCACTTCGCGGGGAGCAGCGGGGCGCGACGTTTCTCCGTCGTGTCGCCCGATCTGCCACCCGCCGACGACGCCGTGGATCTGTTCGCCTCGATGCTCGCCCGCCGCGACGCCGAGATCGTCGGTCGGGTCCCGGTCGCCCTCGACGCTGTCGACATGGGTGCCGCCCTGTCGCGCGCTCTCGAGCCCTCACCCGACGTCGTGGTGCCGTTCCTCGGTGGCGCACAGGCCGTGAGCGTGATGGAGGCCTCGTCGACCGCCGGTTCCGAGGTTCCGCTGGCGTTCATCGGGACGGCCATGGAGGACGACGCCGTGTTCACCCCGGCCGGTGACGCCGCCGATGGAACGCTCCACTGCGCCGAGTTCCTCCCGTACGACGACCCGTCCCACCCCGAGGTGCGGGAGTTCCACGAGGCGCTCGCCCGCTACAGCGACTTCCCGCCCACGAGCTGGGCACAGGGGAGCTTCGGCAGCGTCGTCACCATCGCCGACATCATCGAAGCGACGGGGCCCGATCCGGTCGACGTGCTCGCGTACCTCACCGACGTCGACGGGCAGGAGGTCTACATGGCGTCGTCGATGGCACGCTCCAACGCGCCCGACGACCACCCACAGCTCACGAACGTCGACTGTCTCATGCTCGAACGCCGCGACGGCCGCCTCGTCGACGTGGGCGGCGGCTGGATCAACGGCTGGAGCTGAGGCCCTGCCGGGGCTCCGGTAGCTCGCGTGTCACGCCGGTTGGAGCTCCGCCCGGTGGTAGCGGTCACGGCACAGGGACCGCTGGAGCTTCCCGGACGACGTCTTGGGGAGCGACCCGGGCTCGACCATCACGACTTCCTCGGGAGGGATGCCGACGGCGTCGGTGACCCGCGCCGACACCGTCTCGGCAACCGCGCGGGGCTCGTCGGCCTTCGTCTCGGCGACGACCACGAGCGCCTCCCTCCCGCGGCGTCCCTCGGTGCCGAAGGCGATCACGTTGCCGGCCCGCACTCCGTCGATGTCGGCGATGGCACGCTCCACGTCTTCCGGGAAGACGTTGCGCCCACCCACGATGATGACGTCCTTGATGCGGCCGCAGGCCACGAGCTCGCCGTCGACGGTGTAGGCGAGGTCGCCGGTGCGCAGCCATTCACCGTGGAACGTCTCGGCGGTCACGTCGGGACGCTTGTAGTACCCGGTGGTGACCGAGGTGCCGCGCAGTTCGAGTTCACCGACCTCCCTGTCGCCCATGGCCTCGCCCGTCTCGGTGTCGACGATGCGCATCTCGAGGCCCTCCACGGGCCTGCCGAGCAGCGGCAGACGTCGGACATCCGCGGTGGCATCGTCGGCCGGCGCGGCGTAGCGGTCGGTCTCGAGGACGCGGCGGTCCACGGCGTCGACCGACATCCCGCTCGAGAGGTCCGGGAACGTCACAGCGAGAGTCGCCTCCGCCATTCCGAACACGCAGAAGACCGAGTCGGGTGACAGCTTGTGGGGCGCGCCGGCGGCGACGAACCGCTCGACGGCGTCGGGGTCGATCGGCTCGGCACCGTTCAGCGCCAGGCGCCACGAGGAGAGGTCGAGCCCGTCGAGGCGGCGGAGTGCCCGCGCCGCGAGGGCGTACGCGAAGTTGGGTCCGGCGGTGAACGTTCCCGGTAGTCGGACACCCACCGCATCCAGTCGGCGGGTGCGGCGAGGAAGTCCTGTGGGGCTGCCAGGACGAGGTCGATCCCCGTGGCCATCGGGATGCCCAGGGCCCCGATGAGGCCCATGTCGTGGTAGAGGGGAAGCCACGACACAGTGCAGTCGGTGTCGTGGTCGACCTCAACCGCCTGTGCGATGGCGTTCTGGTTCGCCACCACGCACCGGTGCGGGAGCATCACGCCCTTGGGGTCGGCGGTCGACCCGCTCGTGAACTGGAGGATCGCGAGGGCCTCGGGGTCGAGGGGCGGGCGCTCGTACGCAGACGGGCCGAGAGCGGCCGCCTCGCGACGCAGTGCGTCGAGCATGAGAACGGGAGCGTCGCCGGGGCGCGGGTCGAGGAACTCCGCCAGCGTCGGGTCGGCGATCACACACGAGCTGTCGGCGTTGCGGATCCGCGTGCGGGTCTGGTCGACGAACTCCTCGACGGAGCCGAGGCGCATCGGGAGCGGCAGCACGACAGCGGTGGCGCCGGCCACCCAGACGGCCTCGATCGCCGTCACCAGCTCCCGCGTCGTGGGACCGAGCAGCGAGACGTGCGACCCGGGCCCGATGCCGTGTGCTCCCAGCGCGGCCGCGTACGCGCGGGCGTCGTCGAGCATCTCGGCCCACGGCACACGCTCCGAACCCGAGGGATCGGTCGTGGCGCTCCCCACGAAGGTGACCGCACCACTCCGGCCCGCGGCGTCCTCGAAGGCAGGTATGAGGTGGTCCACGCTGGCTTCGACCGCCGGCAGACCGCCCGGGTTACGCCCCGGTGGGAGCGCTCTCCACGGCGGACGGCTCGGGGATTCCGAAGTCGGGCCAGCGTTTGCGCTGCTTCGTCGCCAGCTTGTGCATCAGCTCGATGGCGCCGGGGTCGTCGTCACCGGGGCGGGTCTCGACCCACCCGTCGGCCTCGAGCTTTCCCATCAGCTCCCGGCCGGTGTCGGTGCGCACGATCGTGAGCGTCCAGTCGTCGAAGGCCCCGATGCCGCCGGTGGAGATGTCGGCGTGCTCGGCAGCGAAGTCGGGGCACATCGTGCAGCCCTCGCGCGTGAAGGCGTGGCACTCTTTGAGGGGCACCTCGACGTAACGGTCGTCGTGAGTCCAGATCTGGAGGCGCCCCTTGATGTTCATCTTCTTGATGACCGTGCGTGGCAGGTCGTACTTCGCCTCCAGCAGCTCCTCGAAGATCGAGTCGTCGAACGTCTTGGAGCAGAGCAGCCCGATGTTCAGGGACAGGCGCCGACCGGCCTTGCCGGCCTTGCGCTCGCGCATCGCCGGCGGCACCGACGACTGGCAGCTCATACCCACGAGGGCGATGCGCTGGTCCTCCTTGTCGAGGTCCATGTAGGCCAGCGTGTTGGCCGAGTACGTGTAGCGGCTCCCGGCGGAGGCCACGACGTCGTCGCGGGTGCGGGCGATCCCGGGAACGGCCTTCCACGTGGAGCCGTCGCCCTCCAGGTAGCTGACCAGCGCGGCGTCGATGACGTCGTTCTCGAGCGCGTACACGAGGATGGCCGACACGAGCCCGCCGTCCTGGCCCGCCTCGTGAAGGCCGGGGTCGGTGGCCCGGGCCAGCACGATGTCCTTCGAGATGCCCGCCACCTCCTCGGGACTGCGCTGCCGGCCGAACATCGACTCGTCGATGGCGGGCTCCCAGTCCCGAAAGCGCGGGCAGGCCCGCGTGCACATGGTGCAGGCCTTGTCGCCGTGGGAGCAGTCGCCCGGTCCCCCGTAGTCGTCCTCGGTCTGGAAGGGCTTGTACACACCGTCGGTGTCGGTGTAGCCGAGCACGTCGTGGGGGCAGGCGATGACGCAGCCGGCGCATCCCGTGCACAGACCGGACGTGACGACCTCCTCGTAGAGGTGCTTCCAGGAGAGCTTCCAGGGGGCCATCGGGCTCCTCGTCGACGCGTGAGAACGGTGTCGAGTCTGCCATCTCGGCCTGCCGGGGAGCCTTTCGGGGCCGTCGACGGTCCGGGATCGACCGCATCGCACCGCCGGAATGGCCGGTCGGTGCGTAGTGTTGGCACACAGGAAGGAGACTCCGGTGCCGGGCACTCCCACGACCGACAACGACACATCCCGGGACAGCATGCACGCGCGCGTCGATCTCCCGGTCCGTGGCATGAGTTGCGCGTCCTGCGCGGCCTCGATCGAAGGTGCCCTCGGGGGCCTCGACGGGGTCGGAGGGGCCAACGTGAACTTCGCCACCGGGAAGGCCACGGTTCACTTCGACCCCACGTCCACCGGCGTCGACGACTTCATCGCCACCGTGCGCGGCCTCGGCTACGACGCCCTCGACCCGACCGGCACCGACGGGCAGGACGCGGGCCACGACCACGCCGGTCACGACCCCACCGGCCACGACCACATGAGCCACGAGGCCGACCCGGCGCTCACACGGCGTCTCGTCATGTCGGTCGTGCTGGCTGTGCCGCTGGCGCTCATCACGATGGTGCCACCGCTCATGTTCGACGGCGCCGAGTGGGTCGCCTTCGCCCTCGCCACACCGATCATGTTCTACGCGGCGTGGCCGATCCACGTGAGCGCCTGGCGGAACCTCACCCACGGCGTCCTGATGATGGACACGCTCGTGTCGCTCGGCACCTTCGCCGCCTACACCTGGTCGGTCGTGGCGCTCGTCGCGCTCGACGCCGCCCACGACAGCGACGTGGGGATCTACTTCGAGACGGCCGGCGTCATCGTCACGCTGATCCTCCTGGGGCGGTGGTTCGAGGAACGGGCCAAGGCCCGGTCCGGTGCGGCGCTGCGGAAGCTGCTCGAGATGGGGGCGAAGACCGCGCGTCTCGAGGACGGCACCGACATCCCCGTCGACGAGTTGGCGGTCGGCATGCGGTTCGTCGTGCGGCCCGGCGAGAAGATCGCCACCGACGGGCGTGTCGTGGAGGGTTCGTCCGCCGTCGACGTCTCGATGCTCACCGGTGAGCCCGTTCCCGAGGAGGTGGGCGTCGGAGACGACGTGTTCGGCGCCACCGTCAACGCCTCGGGCCGCCTCGTCGTGGAGGCCACGCAGGTGGGCAGCGAGACGGCCCTGGCGCAGATCGTGCGCCTGGTCGAGGAGGCCCAGGGCTCGAAGGCACCTGTCCAGCGCCTCGCCGACCGCGTGTCGGGGATCTTCGTGCCCACGGTCGTCGTCATCGCACTCGGCACGCTGGTCACGTGGCTCCTGCTCGGCTACCCGGCACAGGACGCCTTCACCGCCGCCGTGGCGGTGCTCATCATCGCCTGCCCCTGCGCCCTCGGCCTCGCCACACCCACGGCCATCATGGTCGGAACGGGCCGTGCCGCGCAGCTGGGGATCGTCATCAAGGGGGGTGAGGTCCTCGAGCAGACCCGGCGGGTCTCGGTCGCGGTCCTCGACAAGACCGGCACGATCACCGAGGGGGCGATGCGCCTCGTCGGTGTCATCACGGCCGAGGGCGTCGACGAGGACGACCTGCTCCGCCTGGCGGGGAGTGCCGAGGACGCCTCGGAGCATCCCGTGGCCGAGGCGATCGCGGCCGGCGCGCGCGACCGGGGAACGGTGCTTCTGGTTCCGGATTCGTTCGCCAACGAGCCCGGGATGGGCGTGCGCGCCGAGGTCGACGGGCACTCGGTCGTGGTCGGCCGGCGCGACCTCGTGGGTGAGGTGCCCGACGACGTCGAGTCGGACGCTGTCGCCGCCGAAGGGCTCGGCAGGACGGTCGTGTTCGCCGCCTGGGACGGCGCCGTCACCGGGGCGTTCGTCGTCGCCGACACGATCAAGCCGACGTCCCGTGCGGGGCTCTCGGCGCTCGCCGACCTGAGCATCGAGACCGTGATGGTCACCGGCGACCAGGAGGCCGCCGCCCGGGCCGTGGCCGACGACGTGGGGATCGACCGCGTCGTGGCCGGCGTCCTGCCCGGCGGCAAGGTCGATGTCGTGCGCGAGTACCAGGCAGGCGGCGCCCGGGTGGCCGTGGTCGGTGACGGTGTGAACGACGCCCCGGCGCTCGCCCAGGCCGACCTCGGGATCGCCATCGGGACGGGTACCGACGTGGCCATCGAGGCGAGCGACCTCACACTCGTGTCGGGAGACCTGCGGGCCGCGGCCGACGCGGTGGCCCTCAGTCGGCGCACCCTGGCCACCATCAAGGGCAACCTGTTCTGGGCGTTCGCCTACAACGTGGCGGCCGTCCCGCTGGCTGCTCTCGGGCTGCTCAGCCCGATCATCGCGGCGGCCGCCATGGCCTTCTCCAGCGTCTTCGTCGTCACGAACTCGCTGCGGCTCCGCCGGTTCCGGGGAATCCGTGACGACACCGCGGCCGCGAGCGCACCGCGTCCGGTCGAACCCGGTGGCGTCCGACAGCCCGCGCGTCGGTAGGCTTCCCCGGTCCCCGACGAGGTATCCCGTGGCGAAGATCCGCGATCTGCTGGGGCAGGGCACGAGCTACTCGTTCGAGTTCTTCCCCCCCAAGACCGACAAGGCCCAGGAGGCGCTCGAGCGCGCCATCACGGAGCTCGAGGCGCTGGACCCTACTTTCGTGTCGGTCACCTACGGAGCGGGAGGGTCCACCCGCGAGCGCACGCAGGAGATCGTCACGGGTATACTGCGCGACACGTCGCTCACGCCGATGGCGCACCTCACGTGCGCGGCGCACACCGTCGACGAGCTCCGCACGATCCTCGGTGGCTACGCCGAGGCCGGCGTCGACAACATCCTGGCGCTCCACGGTGATCCGCCCGCCGACCTGAACCTGCCTGCCGGTGATCTCGACTACGCCGTCCAGCTCGTCGAGCTCGTCCACGAGGTGGGTGACTTCTCCGTGGGTGTTGCGGTGCACCCGGAGGGCCATCCCCTGTCGACCGACCGAGACGACGACCGCGCCCATCAGGCCGCCAAGCTCCAGGTGGCCGACTTCGGCATCACGCAGTTCGGGTTCTTTGCCGACGACTACTTCCGCTTTCGCGACGAGATGCATGACCGTGGCGTCACCACGCCGGTGATCCCCGGGATCATGCCGCCCACGAACCTCACCGCCATCCCGCGCATGTCGGAGATGAACGGCGTCGTGTTCCCCGAGGACGTGGCTGAGCGCCTCGAGCGGGCCGGCGACGACAAGGAAGCCCTCCGGGTTGTGGGAGTCGAGCACGCCACCGCACTGTGTGCCGACCTGCTGGAGGGTGGCGTGCCGGGGCTGCACTTCTACACGCTCAACCGCTCCACGGCGACCCGGGAGATCTACGAGAACCTCGGGCTTCCCGTCGGAACCTGACTCCGCCTGCACTTCCGGGCTCGCCGACAGCCCTCGCTACCCTGAGAGGTGGAGGGTTGCCAGAGCGGACGAATGGGGCGGTCTCGAAAATCGCTGTGGCTCTTCGGGTCACCGTGGGTTCGAATCCCACACCCTCCGCTTCTCTATCGCTCTTGCGCCTTCGGCGCCGGGCCGCGAGGCCACGGCTCGGGCGGCGCAGGGTACCTGCGCCGCTAATCCTCGCCTCGGTCCTCTCCAGCCATTGGTCAGAGCAGTGCGTCGGATGGAATCGTCCACTGGGCGATGTGGTCCCCACCGGCGTCGGTCGGCAGCACCCGCGCCTGGAGCAGCACCTCGGTGCAGTCGTCGGGCACCCCGACGACGTAGTCGGCGTTTCGGGACTCCCCGGCGGGAACCGTCTCGAGGGGAGAGGTGTCGCTCGTCTCGGGTGTTGTGGCGGTCCTGCCGTCGTCGGTGCACACCGTGTAGACGTCGGGCCCGGCCAGGTCGAGGTCCGTCGTGTTCTCGAGGGTGGCGACGACGTCGATCGTCGTGCCGGCGCCGTCGTCGGGTTCGGGTGCCACGTCTCCGGCGGCGATCGACTCCACCGTGATCAGCAGGCCACCGGCGTCGGCGGTCCGGCCGATGGCCACATCAGTTCCCGCGACGTAGTCACCGGCCGTGTCGGAAGACACCTGCGGGA
This sequence comes from Acidimicrobiia bacterium, assembly GCA_041394025.1. Taxonomy (NCBI): domain Bacteria; kingdom Bacillati; phylum Actinomycetota; class Acidimicrobiia; species Acidimicrobiia bacterium. The sequence goes on from JAWKJA010000004.1 coordinate 257,502, forward strand.
CCTCGACGACATCTTCTGCGGGAGCAGAGCCAGCGGTGGTGGACGTGGTCGTCCCGGTGTCGCCCGACGAACCGTCACCCGACGAGCAACCGGCCAGGGCGACGGCGATCACCGCTGCGCCCGCGACGTGCCATCTCGATGTGAGCATCGCCGGAATCTACCCGGCGTGCCGGAGGGATCCGTTCACCCGGTGAACGTGGGTGTCGCCCGGGTCGGTGTCGCCGGCTGCGCGGCCGCCACGACAGGTTGTTCCCCATCGTGGTCGACCGACGATCGCGTCGGGGGAGGTGGGGCTCCGTCGGCATCACACGTCGACTCACCGGGTGGCTCGTGGGCGCGTCGCGCGTCGACCCATCCGTCGATGAGCTCACCGCTCGTGATTCCCGCGTGGCCTCCGGAGGGATTCACGAACAGCGTCACGTGCGTTCCCTGCTCGCACGCCCGCTCGACGAAGCCGTTGACCGCCTTCAGCGGGATGACGAGGTCCTTGCCGCCTGCGAAGATCCACACGGGTATCGAGGGTCGCCGTCCAGGTGTGTTCTGGTCGATCCGCTGCATCCACTCCGGTAGTCCCCAGGGATCGCGGATCAGGGCCTCGTCGGCCGTGAAGTCCCAGATGCTCCGCTCCGGTGGGTCACCCAGGCAGTCGGCCGTCTTCGTGAGAGCGTCGATCGCCTCCGGGGTCAGCACGTCGGCGAGCGGGAGGTCGTAAGCGTGCGAGTACCCCCACGCGGCATAACCGGCGTAGCCGATCGCGCTCGGGGTACGCGCCGACGTCCGGAGGAGCTCCAGCAGTTCCACGGCGGGTGCAGCAGCGACGACGCCGACGACATCCAGCTCGGGTGCGTAGCTCCGGGCCTGTTCGCCTGCGAAGAGAGCGGCGTGTCCTCCCTCGGAGTACCCGCGCAGAACGACCTGGCTCGACGCGTCGACCTCGGGGATCTGGCCTGCGGCCCGCGCGATGTCGAGCATGTTCCGCCCGAGGGCCCCGCCGACGAGGTAGGTGTGCTCGCCGGGGGTTCCCAACCCCTCGTAGTCGGTCCGGGCGTCGATCGTGCCGGGTATCGACGGTTCGGCCCCACCCCAGAGCGACGGCGCGTCGCAGTCGGTGATACCCGTCGTCGGGTGCCCGTAGCTCTCGACCGGCCACCCGCCCGGTGGGGCCGGGCCCTCGGGCACGCTGACGATGCCCGACACGGCCGTGTCGGAACCGTCCTCACGCCGGGAGTGGTAGAGCACCCGGAAGCTCCGTCCTGCGCCGGCGACAGGATCGTCGGTCTCCCGGTACCAGATCAGCTCACCGGGCTCCCCGGGCGGAAGGGGGTCGGGGGGCTCGTAGAAGCCGGCTCCCCCGGGGCCGATCGTCGCCGTGGAGTCGGCCGAGGGCCGGGCCGTCCCGGCGGTCGCGGGAGCGGGGGCGATTCCAATGACGACCGTGACGGCAACTGCGATGGTTCCTGCTAAACGTGACATAAGGAAGATATAGGATATCAGTCTTCTCATATCTTCCAGACGTCCGAATCGGTCGTCTTGCCGACAGGGAGCCGCGGAATTCCCTTCTCACCCGCCCGGTCGCCTGGCCGAGAAGAAGTCGCGCAGCAGCGCCGACGCTTCACCGGCCTCGATCCCTTCCACCACCTCGGATTCGTGGTTCAGGCGGGGGTCGGCGGCGAGGTTGTAGAGGCTCCCGGTCGATCCGGCCTTCGGGTCGGTGGCACCGTAGACGATGGTGGTGATCCGGGACGCCCAGGCGGCGCCGGCACACATCGGACAGGGCTCCAGCGTGACAACGAGGGCACAGTCGTCGAGACGCCAGGTTCCCGTGGCCGCCGCGGCGTCGCGCAGCGCCAGGATCTCCGCGTGTGCCGTCGGGTCGCCGGTGAGCTCCCGCTCGTTGTGGCGGCGGGCCAGGATCTCGCCCGTTCCGGCGCGCGCCACGACGGCGCCCACGGGAACGTCGTCGTGCTCGGCGGCCGCGGCGGCCTCGTCGAGCGCGACGCGCATGAGGTCGGTCCAGGTGTCCAGCGGAGGGAGTGGGATTCGAACCCACGGTGGGTTGCCCCACACACGCACTCCAAGCGTGCCGATTCGGCCGCTTTCGTATCCCTCCCGGGGATTCCGGAGGCTATTCTGAGCAGGCGAGCCGTGCTAGGCGGGGAGCTCGTGGTTCCCTGTACCCCGAATCCACGTCACGGGGGCTGAACTCCCACCCGAGGTTCGGATCGCCGGGGATTTCGCGTCCCGACCGAGGTGTCGAGGGCCGGGTCCTGCGCAACGGGACACCGTGAACCGAGTCAGGTCCGGAAGGAAGCAGCTCTCAGCGGCTCAGCCCGTGTGCCGCAGGGTCGCCTGGTCTGAGCCCCGGACGGAACAGCGCGTGCCCCGGCAACGTGCCGACGGTGGGTGCACGGCTCGTCTCTTCCACGCCTGTCCGGCCCGGGGAACCCGGTACAGTCGCCGGGTGGCCTCCCTGTACCGCACGTACCGCCCCCGAACGTTCGACGAGCTCGTCGGCCAGGAGCACGTCGTCACGGCGCTGCGCAACGCCCTGAACGACGACACCGTCGGGCACGCCTACCTGTTCTCCGGCCCCCGGGGCACGGGCAAGACCACGACGGCGCGCATCCTCGCCGCCGAGCTCGGGTGCGGGGAGCTCGACGTCATCGAGCAGGACGCCGCGTCGAGCCGCAAGATCGACGAGATGCGAGATCTCCTCGCCGGAGTCGCGCTACGGAGCGCCGGCGGAGGGCGCAAGGTCTACGTCCTCGACGAGGCCCACATGCTCACACCGCAGGCCACGAACGCGCTCCTGAAGACCCTCGAGGAGCCGCCCGACCACGTCGTGTTCGTGCTCGCCACGACCGAGCCCGAGAAGGTGCTTCCCACGATCCGGTCACGCACGCAGCACTACGCCTTCCGGCTGCTCACCACCGAGGAGATCACCGACCACCTCGCGGACCTGTGCGACAAGGAAGGTGTCACGGCCGACCGCGAGGCGCTCGAGGTGATCGCCCGACGCGGTGCGGGATCGGTGCGCGACGCCATCTCGTTCCTCGACCAGGCGCTTGCCCACGGGGCCGGCTCCCTCGACACGGCGACCGTGATGTCGCTCTTCGGCTCCACTCCCCTCGAGGGGCGGGTCGCCGTGCTCGACGCCGTGGCCGCGGAGGATCCTGCCGGTGCGCTGATGGCGGTGTCGGCGCTGCTCGAGGGCGGCACCGAGCCACGCCAGATCGCCGAGGATCTCGTCCGGGCGCTGCGCGACTGCTTCCTTGTCACGGTTGCGGGAGACGACGCGCCCGTCGACCTCCCGACCGACGAGAGAGCGGAGATGGGCCGGCTCGGCGAGGCACTCGGCAAGAGCGCCCTGGTGCGCTGCCTCGAGACGCTCGGCGAGGCCGTCGTCGACATGCGCTCGGCGGCCGCTCCCGATCCCCGGCTCGTCCTCGAGATCGCCGTGGTGCGCCTCGCACGCACCGACACCGGTCCACCCCTCCAGGCACTGGCGGACCGCCTCGACCGCGTCGAGAAGCGGCTCGCGGGCACCGGCGACCCGGTGGTGTCACCTTCGACAGAGCGCGACCTCGCCACCGGGCACGTAGCAGCGACCCGGCCCTCTGAGGAGAGCGCGCCGACGGGAAGCGCCGGGCGCTCCAAGATGGCCCTCGGTGGAGTGGCGCCGCCGTCCGACAGCGCAGGCGACACCCCGTCGGCACCCGAGCAGCCGTCCGCAGACGATGTAGCGACGACCGACACCGACAACGTCGCGAACACCTCCGACGAAGGTTCCACCGGCTCCACGTCGATGATCCCTCTCTCGCTCGACGACGTGGTCATGGCCTGGTCGGACGCTCTCGGTTCGCTGGAGTCCCGACTGCGGCGCTCGGTGCAGGATGCGCAGCCGATCGACGTCGACGAGGGCGTGGCCGTCTTCGGCGTCCCACCGGGGCGCTTCGACGTGATCAACCAGCGGTTCCGCGAGGGAGCCGCCCGCATCCGTGAGGAGCTCGGCAAGCGTCTGCCGCGCACGCCCAAGTTCAAACTGGTACCCCATGAGGGGTTCACCGGCAGCCCGCCCGAGACCCGCGGTTCCTCCTCCGACGACGCGTCCGGCGACACGACGCCCGGGAAGAGCGCGGAGTCTGCCGCCGACGACGCCGAGGAGGTCATCGATCTCGACGAGACCACCGACGCCCCAACTGACGAGGCGCCGGCCGGCGCGGTCGACGAGTTCGTCCAGGAGTTCGGTGGCGAGGTGGTCGAGGAGCGCTCACGCACAACCTGATCGTCACCCGGACCGACCGGGCGGCCCGACACGGAGACACACATGGCGAACCAGAAGCAGATGAACCAGATGATGCGCCAGATGCAGAAGATGCAGGAGGACATGGCCGCGGCGCAGCAGTCTCTCGAGGAGGAGACCGTCGAGGGTTCGGCGGGCGGCGGCGTCGTCACCGCCACGGTGTCGGGCAGTGGTGAGCTCCGGAAGGTCGGCATCGACGCCGGCGTCGTCGACCCCGACGACGTCGAGATGCTCGAGGATCTCGTGGTGGCGGCCGTCAGCGACGGTCTCCGCAAGGCCCAGGAGCTCCAGGCCGAGCGGATGGGCCCGATCGCCGGCGGTGTCGACCTCGGTGGCCTCGGCGGCCTCCTGGGCTGAGGCAATCCGGCGTGGCGTCGCTCTACGAAGGGCCTGTCCAGGCGCTCATCGACGAGTTGGGGCGGCTGCCCGGGGTCGGGCCGAAGTCGGCACAGCGCATCGCCTTTCACCTCCTGAAGCTCCCCGAGGAGGACGCCCGCCGCCTGGCGACGGTCATCGTCGATGCGAAGGAACGCGTGTCGTTCTGCGGGCGGTGCTTCAACATCGCCGAGGGCGAGCTGTGCGCCTACTGCGCCGACGACCGCCGCGACCCCACGATCATCTGCGTGGTCGAGGAGCCCCGCGACATCGTCGCCGTCGAGAAGACACGCGAGTTCCGCGGTCGCTACCACGTCCTCCAGGGCTCGATCTCGCCGATCGAGGGCATCGGTCCCGACCAGCTGCGCGTCAAGGAACTGCTGCGCCGCGTCGACGGCGACGACGTGCGGGAGGTGATCCTGGCCACGAACCCGAATGTGGAGGGTGAGGCCACGGCGCTCTACCTGGCGAAGGTGCTCCGTCCGCTGGGCATCGAGGTCACACGGATCGCCAGTGGCCTGCCCGTCGGCGGCGACCTGGAGTACGCCGACGAGATCACTCTCGGCCGCGCGCTGGAGGGCCGTCGCTCCCTCGACGACACCGACGCCTGACCGAAAGGATCCCCGCCGATCCCTACGTGCGCGGCGACCGCGCGGTCAGCGGCAGTGTTCGGTGGACGGTCAGGTTCATTAGTTGACTTCGAAGTAGAAGTTCGTGTTGTCGGCCGCGATGATGAAAATGACCAGGAGAACAAGGCTGACGATACCGAGTACGAGTCCTGCGATGGCCATGCCGCGGCCCGTCCGGATGTTCTCGGGACGATTCAGCTGCCGCAGGGCAACACCGCCGAAGATGATCGCCAGGATCTGTGGAATCACGAAGACCCACATGACGACGCCGATGATGCCGAGCACCATCGAGGCGACGGCCAGACCGTTCTTGGGTCCCTGTTGCCCTGATTGCGCGGGGGGAGGCGGGAGGGGTTCCGGCGGAACGGGTGGTTGCTCCTGTGTCATGGGCCCGAACCGTAGACCAATCGGAGCCGTCACGACGAAGATCTCCGCTGGGAGCTTTCGCTCATCGGCGGGATCATCTGGTCGGTGCGGGCGGAGGGTCGATGAACGAGTCATGGATCTCGAAGGGCGGCCGGCGTAGGGCTGCACGTGACCTGCGGCGCTGTTGTGGTCTACGGGGTCGCTGGTGGTGGCGGTGCAGGGGCCCGAGGCGGGGGCTGCTCGACGGGCCGGTCGCGCAGCGCCTCGAAGCGCTGCCCGAGCCTCCGAAACACGAAGACGGCGAGCACGGCGGCGGCGGTGATCGTCACGGCGAAGGCGATGTTCCCCGTGCTCTGGACGCGGGCATCCGACACGGCTTCCTGGAGGGTGTCGTTGCTTCCCAGGCCTCCTCCGAGTCCGCTGGAGACCGAGGCGACCACCCACAAAGCCCACCACCACCCGACGAGAGCGGAACCCCTGATGCGCCCACGCCAGTTGTCGGCCCCGGCGGCCGGGTCCGTGCCGCGCCACTGGTCCTGGACGATGAGTACGGGCATCACCAGGTTGGCGAGCGGGATGAACCAGGCGCCGATCGACCATCCCGGTCCGAGTCGAGCGCCGTTGCGGCCTTTCGCCTCGAGGTTCTTGGATCCCCGCCAGAGGAACACGATCACGAGAACGGCAAGGGCGGTCATGAGCGTCAGGAGGAGGATGCTCGTGCCGGCCACGAAGTTGTCGGCCGCCTGCGCGTCGTCGAACGACACTGTCCGGCGGCCGCTGACGAGGTCTTCGAGGAGGACCCGCTGGTTGACCGTCGCTCCGACGAGCAGGACCGACACTCCGAACGCGCACCAGAACAGGATCGTGAGCGCGGTGGTGAGGCCCGCCATGTTCCGCCACCGGGGTTGATATGAGTAGCCGATGGTCACCGGCGGAACCGTCGATCCCTGTGCGGGATCCGGAGGCGGTGCGTTCGTCATCGCCTCAGGGTACGCAGCGGCATCAGGCCATGTACACGAAGTAGATCGTCGTCGCAGAGATCGCAGCGGTGACGACTCCGAGGATGATCCCGGCCAGGGCGAGGCCGGCGCCGCCCTGGGGCTCCGGGCTCTCGCGGATCTGCCGCCGGGCGACGACGCCCATGACGATCGCCAGGATGCCCCCGACGAAGAACACCCAGCCGAAGATCCCACAGGCCAGCGACGCGATGGCCATGCCGTTCGTGGGTGGCTCGGAGTCGATCGGCCTGCCCGGGCCGGACGGCGGTCGGGGTGGCTCGGGGGTCGCGTTCACGAGGTACGGCCGTCCGTGTGCCGGGCGGTCTTCACCGCCACGATCTGCTCCAGCAGGAAATCAGGCGACTCGTCGCCACGCGGGCCGACGACGCGCGGGCCGAGGCGCGTGGCGAGCTCGGTGGCGAGACGGGCACGTGACGAGGCTTCCAGCTCGGTGCGCCGGTCGAGGAACCGGCGCACGGTCGTGATCTCCTCGTCGGACACGGCGCTCACGTCCCACGAGGCCGCGTACGCGTGGACCGGTGGTGTGAGCGTCGAGAGGGGCGCGACGGTGGCCGGCGCGTGGTCGCGACGCACGACGGTGCCGCCGGCCAGGTCGCCGAGGCGCTGGTTCCGTTCCGTCACCACGATCGAGGTGGCTCCCACACCGTAGAGGAACGGCAGGAAGTCGACGACCCGCAGGAGATTCCGCACGGCGCTGTCGAGGAAGCGCACCGGCCCGCCGTCGACCCGCGTCACCCGCAGGCCCAGAGCTGCCTTGCCGGGGGTCCGACCCCGGTTGAGCGTCTCGAAGGCGAGGTCGTAGCCGAAGACCGTGAGGAACACGACGACGACCGCCACCGCCCCGGCATAGCCGCTGTCGACGCTCCCGAGCGCCAGGAGGAGTGCGATGATGGGAACAACCCAGATGAGGACGTCGATGGTCGTTGCCACGAATCGAGAACCGAGGCCGGCCAGCGGGAGGTCGACATCGACCCCCTCGGGGGTCGAGATGCTGAGACGCTCCTCGAACGTCACGTGACCGCCGACGAGTTCATCGCGGAGCGCCGGTCGACGTGGGCCGACCTCGAGGCCCTCGTGGGTACCGCCGGACGCCGCGCCGCCCGCCTCCCGCCGTCGGACGTCCTGCGGCTCGGCTCGCTGTACCGCGAGGCAGCCGCCGATCTGGCGCTCGCCCGCCAACGCTTCGGGGCGGAGCCGTTCGTGGTGCGCCTGGAGGATCTCGTGGGGCGCGCACGAACGCTCGTGTACTCGTCGGAGCCGCGGCGCCTCAGCGTCGGCGAGTTCGTGAGCACCGGGTACTGGCGGCGCGTCCGGGAACGTCCCCTGATGCTCGTTGTCGCGGTCCTGCTGCTCGTGGTGCCCGCGGGCCTGTCGCTCGTGTGGGCGACACGCGATCCCGCGGCGGCGAGTGGGCTCGTCCCCGCGGAGTACCAGGCGGTGACGGCGCCCCGCGAGGCGGGACAGGACGTGGGCCTGCCCGCCGACCAGCAGGCCCGCTTCTCGGGGGAGATCCTCACGAACAACATCAGGGTCACCATTCTCGCGTTCGCCGGCGGGATCCTCTTCGCCGTTCCGGCCGCTCTGATTCTCCTCTACAACGCCGTGCTGATCGGTACCGTCTTCGGGATGGCGATCTGGGCCGGGAACGGCCGTGTCGCCACCGAGTTGGTGGCGCCCCACGGCGTCCTGGAGCTCTCGTGCATGGTGGTCAGCGCCGTGGCGGGAATGCGCCTCGGCTGGGCGCTCATCGACCCGGGCCTGCGCCGTCGCGCCGACGCGCTCCGGGAGGAGGCCCGTCCCGCCGTGGAGCTGGTCCTCGGCACGGCGGCGCTTCTGGTGATCGCGGGGCTGGTAGAGGGGTTCGTGACGGGGACCGGGCTCAGCCTGGGACAGGCGCTGGCTGTCGGGTTCGGGCTCGGGGGGGCGTTCTGGGTGCTCGTGATCTGGCGAGGACGACCCGCCGAGGGTCCGGCGGACGCCGGCGGTGGATCTGTCGCGACTCAGAGCCGCAGACGTGACTTCGCCCGGAGGTAGGCGGCGACACACGCCGCCGGCAGCCTGCCGGGAGGAGCCTCGAGAACCTCGGCTCCTGCGCTCCGGAGCAGCGATACCGCTCGCGCACGGTGATCGAGGACGTCGCGGGCGACGATGGACCGGTAGACGTCACGGTCAGTCGCGGGAGTGCGGTCGACGGCGGCGGCGAGGTCAGGGTCGGTCGCTCCGGCCACCACGACGACGTGGCGGCGGACCAGGACCGGGACGGCCCGGAGCAGTGACCGGGCGGCAGCTTCGTCGACGAGGTCCGTGAGGACGAGCACGAACGCCCGCTTGTGGGATGCGACGCGTCGGAACGCACGGTCGTAGTCGGCCTCGACGGGGCGGGGTTCGAGATCGTGCGTGGCGTGGATGACGTCGTTGCCCGTGTTGCGACCCGGCGCCACGGACCGCACCACCTCACGGTCGAAAGCCACGACCCCACACCGGTCTCCGACAGCGTCGGCGACCATGGCGACAGCCGCGAGGGCGTCGAGCGCCACGTCGAGGCGGGTGGCGTCGCCGAGGGGCGCCGCCATGAGACGGCCGCCGTCGACCAGTGTGATCACGTCGCGTTCCGACTCGACACGGAACTGGTTGCTCATCGGCCGGCCGACGCGTGCCGAGGCACGCCAGTTCACCTGCCGGATGTCGTCGTCGGGCTCGTAGTCGCGCACGGATTCGAAGTCCGTTCCGAGGCCGAGTGGTCCCCGGGTTCGCTTGCCCGGCGCGCGGAACCTTCCTCGGCGCACGGAGAGCGCCAGGCGTCGGGCAGCCGGCAGGTCGGGATAGACGTCGATGTCGACGGGACGGCCGAGCGTGTGGGTCCACGCCCCGAGCCCGAGGGGCCCGACCGACCGCACGGCGACGGCCGGCAGGGAGTGGCGGCCGCGTCGGCGGGGGAGGATCCGCCCGTCGATCCCGCCGTCGCCCTCGGGGGTCTCCACGGCCAGGTCGGGTACGGCCGGCTGGCGGACCCGGACGGTGGCCCCGTTCGGGCCCTCGGCGCGGACCGTGACGTCGGCGGCGACACCGCGGGCCATGACGGTCGGGACCGACCGCTCGCCGGTGGGCCGGGGTCGCGAGAGCCACATGTCGAGCACCGTGAGCGTGAGGAGCACCGCCAGTGCCACGACCACGAGCGCCGGCGACACGAGGAGCGCGGCCGCCCCCACGACGGCGATGGCGCCGGCGGCACGAAGGGTGGGGCTCACGGTGCGGCGCTGTTCAGCGGGGGACCGGCACGGCCGCCAGGGCGGCGGCCACGGCGTCGTCGGGTCGGTACCGCTCGAGCTCGGCCTCCGCCCGGAGGAGAAGCCGGTGGCGGAGAACGGCGGGGGCGACGGCGGCGACGTCGTCGGGGGTGACGAACTCGCGTCCGGCGAGGCGGGCGGTCGCCTTCGAGGCGGCGAGCAGGTGGACCGCGGCGCGCGGGCTGGCGCCGAGCTCGACGCTGGGAACGGCGCGGGTCGCGCCGACGATCTGCACGACATAGCCCACGATCTCGTCGGCGACGGTCGTCGCGTCGACCGTTGCCCTCGCGTCGCGCAGCGCGTCGGTGGACCCGACGGCGACGACGTCGTCGAGCGTGGCAGGCGCAACTCCGCGGTGGGCGAGCCGCAGCATCGCCTCCTCGTCGGCGGGTGCGGGGTAGCCCACGTCGATCTTCACGAGGAAGCGGTCGAGTTGCGCCTCGGGGAGGGGGTAGGTGCCTTCGTACTCGATGGGGTTCTGGGTGGCGACCACGAGGAACGGGTCGGGCAGCGGATGCGTCACGCCGTCGGCGGACACCTGCTGTTCCTGCATGGCCTCCAGGAGCGCGGCCTGTGTCTTGGGGGGTGTGCGGTTCACCTCGTCGGCGAGGAGAACGTTGGTGAACACGGGGCCCGGGCGGAACCGCATCTCGCCACCGATCCCGCCGACGAGCGCCGTGGTTCCGGTGAGGTCGCTCGGCAGCATGTCGGGTGTGAACTGCACGCGGTGGAAGTCGACCCCGAGGGCACGGGCGACGGCGTTGGCCGTGAGCGTCTTGGCGGTCCCGGGCACACCCTCGAGAAGGGCGTGGCCGCCGACCGACGCAGCGACGAGCAGGAGGTCGACGACGTCGTCCTGTCCGACGACGACCTTGCGCACCTCGGAGGCCACGGCGTCACGCAGGTCCCTCACGCTCGTCCTTTCTCACAGGTTTCCGGGCCCGCCGGGGGCTCCCGGTGGTCAGGTCTGGCTATCACGATCGGCGCCCCGTGCGCGTCCGGGAGTCGACAGCAACTCTCTCCGATCCCGGTCGGAACGCTCGAGGGCGGCCGCGAGCGCGTCGACGTAGGCGGCGCGTGGCGGCGGAAGGGGGCGGTCGGCGAGCTCCGGTGGGCCGAACCGCCGTGCGCGTGACCACACGGCGAGTGCGACGGCGAGGAGCAGCGCGCCGAGCGCAACCTTCCACGCCGTGGGAATCGCACGGAGCCCACTCGCGTCGGATGCGCCGTGCACGCCTTCGGCGAACACGACCTCCGGGGTGCCGGCTGTGAGAGCCAGGCCGAACAGCGCGTTGTCGGCGTCGGCCAGGCGCTCGTTCCGGAGCGGTGAGGCGTCGGCGAGCGCACGGATCACGCCGTCGCCCTTCTTGGCTTCCACCAGCAGGTCCCCGTCGGGTGCTCCCACGACGGCGACGGCGGAGCCCGCCGATGACCACGAGCCGCTCCCTGTTCCCACGACCTCGTCGACCTCGTCGAAGTCCGGGTCGGTGCCGAGCGTCGCGAACACGTCCGGGCCGGTGACCTCGCGCACCGGTGGATCGTCGAGCAGATCGGCGGTGAGCTCGTCGGCCCCGGCGCCGGCGACGACGAGGAGCCCACCGTCGTCGACGAAGCGCGCCACGGCTGCCGTGTCGTCGGGGACGAGGAATCCCGGATCGAGCAGAACCAGGGCGGTGCCGGTGTCGAGGGAGGTGTCCGCCAGGGCTCCGGTCTGGCGGCTCACCGACGTCCCGAACCGCTCGAGGAGATCGGCGTACGCCGCCGCGCCGTCGTCTCCCGTGGCGTACGTCGACGACCGTTCGCCCCCGGGCCGGCCTCCCCCCGTTGCACGGTCGAGGCCCCAGCCGAGGACGTTGAGGACGACCAGTGCCGCCACGAGGACGACGGCGACCCTCCCGCCGAGCGGCCAGGAGCGGAAACCCCGGTGCGCGTCCCGCGACGTGCTCACCGCGGCACCTCGGCGGCCCCGGTGTCGCGGTCGCGCCCCGGTGTGTCGGCGTGCTCGACGCGGTGCCGCTTCCCGGCTGTGGTCCAGACGCGCGGCCAGCGCCTCCGTGCCGCGTCGACGTCGTCGTGCCCGGCGGGCCGACCCCCGTAGACCACCTCGTCGAAGTCGCCGGCGAGCACCCGGAAGTCGTCCTGGGACACGGCGCGGGCCACCTCGCCACTCGTGATCGACGGGCGGAACCGGATGGCACCGACCGTGTCGAGGCGTAGGAGCCCCGCGCGGAAGCGGAGGCGAAGGGCGCGGTCGTAGTCGCCGTCACGCTCGGCCTCGTCGGCAGCGTCCTCGAGCGCACCGGGGCTCAGCGGTTCTCCGGTGCTGTCGGTCCGCGTCGTCTCCACGGCGGTGCTGCGTTGGCGGACGGCGCGCACGGCGACCAGCGCCGCGAGGGCCGCCAGGGCCGCGGCGATGACCACCAGGCCGACGGGCGAGCCTCCCCGGTCGGCGATCCAGTCGGCGATGCCCGACAGGAAGTCGCCGACCGGCGCCAGGCGGTCCCCGAGCCACTCGAGGAGGCCGCGCAGAGGGCGGGGTGTCTCGAGCGGCTGGAAGCGGCGCCCCCCGAGGATCGACTCGGCCTCGCTGCGTGCCTCCTCGGGTGACGGGAGCCCGCCCGATCCACCCGCCCACGGGGTGATCACGGCGCCGGGTCCGCGTCAGGTGGCCGGGGTGCCGGTGGCGACGTGTCCGGACCTGGGGCAGGGGGAACGACAGGCGGTCGGGGCACTCCCGGCGGCGGGGGTGGGGGTGGTGGTCCGGGCGCTACCGGGGGCGGTGGAAGGCTCGTCGACGGGCGTGCCGGGGGGAGCAGCGGCACGCCCGCACCGGTCGGGTCGACGCCGATCGTGTCGGCGAGCATCGCGACGTCGAGGCCCTCCCGACGGACCCGGAGGTCGAAGAACACGACGGCGAGGATCGCCGCCTCCAGGGGTGTGGCGATCAGGGCGCCGGCGATGCCGGTGATGGTGGTCACAACCGCCGCCGCCACCTCGTTGTCGATCGCCACGATGGCGACGCTCGGGATTCCCGTGATGATCAGCTGGATCACGCTCACGAGCAGGAACATCACGAACAGGGGAGTCGTCGTCCTCCAGAAGCGCCGGCGGCTCAGGCGGAACGCCCGTCGAACAGCCTTGACGCCCTTCACATCGTCGATGAGCAGGATGGGGATCGTGAGGCCGAGGAGGAAGTAGACGGCCCCGACGAAGACCACCGCGGCCATGAGACCGAAGCCCGCCGGAACGGCGAGCACGATCACGGCGTCGGAGAGGGCGATGAGCCCGAGCGCGATCCCTGCTGCCAGCCCGAACAGGAGCGACGGTATGAAGAGGCGGAGGAACCCGACCCACACGAGGGAGTGCAGGCGTCGCAGGCCGAAGCGCAGCGATGACCGCCACTCGGGCTCCTCGCCGACGTAGGCGTCGCCGATGGCCTTCAGCGCCGCTCCGGATGCCAGCATCCCCGCCACCAGGGTGAGGACGAGGACGACGATCTGGGCCACGAGGAAGGTCGTGAGCTCGTCGGTCGTCGGCTCGGCCCCGGTCGCCCCGAACGTTCCGAGCTCTGCCTGCTCCGGTGTCGCCGAGATCGTGACGAGGACGCTCACGATCTGGAGCGGAACCACGACGATAGCGACCGTACGGACGAGCGTCCAGAGATTGCGCGTCGTCACCTTGATGGCGACGTCGAGCATCTCGCCCATCCGCAACGGACGAAGATCCGGACCAGTCATACGCCGACGCTATTCCACCGTGGGGTGACCCAAGCCGAGGACAAGCGGCGCAGGTACCCTGCGCCGCCCGAGTCGAGGAAGGGGAAGAGGCGCCGAGAGCGGCTAGAGGGTGCGCAGGATGGCGGCGTCGCCCTGGCCGCCGCCGCCGCACAGCGCCGCGGCGCCCACACCGCCGCCCCGGCGACGGAGCTCGTTGATGATCGTCATCGCGAGGCGTGCACCCGACATGCCGACGGGGTGACCGAGGGCGATGGCGCCGCCGTTGACGTTCACGATGTCGTCGGACACACCGAGGTCGTCCATCGACGCCAGCCCCACGGCAGCGAACGCCTCGTTGAGCTCGAAGAGGTCGATGTCACCGACGGTCATGTCGACCTTGGCCAGCGCATCCTTGATGGCGCGCGCCGGCTGCGTGAGCAGCGACGGGTCGGGCCCCGCCACCATGCCGTACGACACGAGCTCGGCGATCGGCGTGACACCCAGGTCCTTCGCCTTGTCGGCGCTCATCAGGACCAGCGCACCCGCACCGTCGCTGATCTGCGAGGCGTTGCCCGCGGTGATCGTGCCGTCGTCGGAGAACGCAGGGCGGAGCTTGCCGAGCGAGTCGGGGGTCGTTCCCGGGCGCACACCCTCGTCCTCGGACACGACGACCGGGTCACCCTTGCGCTGCGGGATCTCGACCGACACGATCTCGTCGGCGAAGTGACCCTCCTTGAGGGCCTCCGCGGCGCGCTCGTGGCTCTGCGCCGCGAGCTCGTCCTGGGCCTCACGGCTCACGCCCATCTCGCCGGCGTAGCGCTCCGTGCCGGTACCCATGTGGACGGCGTCGAACGCGCACCACAGACCGTCGTGGATCATCGAGTCGATCAGCTCGCCGTTGCCCATGCGGTAGCCCGCACGCGCCTTGTCGAGCAGGTAGGGGGCCTGGGTCATCGACTCCATACCGCCTGCCACGACCACCTCGGCGTCGCCGCTTCGGATCATCTGGTCGGCGAGGTAGACGGAGTTGAGGCCCGAGAGACAGACCTTGTTGACCGTCATCGCGGGTGTCGACATGGGAATGCCGGCCTTGTCGGCCGCCTGGCGGGCGGTGATCTGGCCCTGGCCGGCCTGGAGGACGTGGCCCATCAGCACGTAGTCGACGTCGTCGGGCGACACGCCCCCGCGCTCGAGGGCGGCCCCGATGGCGTGGCCGCCGAGATCCATGGCGGACAGGGTTGCGAACGCCCCCGAGAGCTTCCCGATGGGGGTGCGGGCGGTCGAGACGATGACGGAGCCGGGCATGAGGATCCTCCGGTGCGGGTCTGCGAAGCGTCCACGAGGTTACCGGCGGGTCACCGGAACCGTCGACTGCGGCGGCGAGTCGTCAGTCGGCTCCGTGCACCGGTAGCGTTCGGCGCCATGAGTTCTGCCATCGACGCCATCAGGAACGCCGTCCTCGAAGGGGCCGACGCCGACACGTTCGCGTCACTCGAGCTCCCCGAGAGCTTCCGCGCCGCCGTCGTGCGTGAGGACGAGCAGGAGATGTTCTCCGACATGGCGTCGGCCGACAAGGACCCGCGCATGTCGGTCCACGTCGACGAGATCCCGCTGCCCGAGCTCGCCCCCGACGAGGCCTACGTGGCCGTCATGGCCAGCTCGATCAATTTCAACACGGTCTGGACGTCGATCTTCGAGCCGCTCCCGACCTTCGGATTCCTGAAGCGCCTCGGCCGCGAGTCGGACTGGGGTGCCCGCCACGACCTGCCCTACCACGTGATGGGCAGCGACGGGTCAGGTGTCGTCCTGCGGACCGGATCGGCTGTTCGCAACTGGAATCCCGGCGACGCCGTCACCATCCACTGCAACTACGTCGACGACCAGGACCCCAGCGCCCACGACGACTCGATGCTGGCCGCCAACCAGCGCATCTGGGGCTTCGAGTCGAACTTCGGCGGTCTGGCCGAGATCGCGGTTGTGAAGGCCAACCAGCTCATGCCGAAGCCGGCGCACCTCACGTGGGAGGAGGCGGCGGTCAACGCGCTGTGCAACTCCACGAGCTACCGCATGCTCGTCAGCCCCAACGGCGCCGACATGGCGCAGGGCCAGACGGTTCTCATCTGGGGCGCGTCGGGCGGGCTGGGCGGCTACGCGTGCCAGTACGTGCTCAACGGCGGGGGGACCCCGGTCGGCGTCGTGTCGTCGTCCGAGAAGGCCGAGCTGCTGAACGACCTCGGCGTCGAGGCCGTGATCGACCGCCGCGCCGAGGGCTACGCCTTCTGGAACGAGGAGGGCGGCCAGGACCCCAAGGAGTGGCTCCGGTTCGGCAAGAAGATCCGTGAGCTCGTCGGCGAGGACCCCGACATCGTGTTCGAGCACCCCGGTCGCCAGACGATGGGCGCGTCGGTGTTCGTGGCCAAGCGCGGTGGGCTCATCATGACGTGCGCCGCCACGTCGGGCTACATGATCGAGTACGACAACCGGTACCTGTGGATGAACCTCAAGTCGATCAAGTCCTCACACTTCGCCAACTACCGCGAGGCGTGGGCCGCCAACAAGCTCATCTGCGAGGGGAAGGTGCACCCGATCCTGTCGGCCACCTACCCCCTCGAGGAGACCGGTGAGGCCGCGTACCAGGTGCACCACAACCTCCACGAGGGCAAGCTCGCTGTGCTCGCGCTGGCACCCGACGAGGGGCTCGGCGTGACCGACACAGGGATGCGGGAGAAGCACATCGATGGCATCACCCTCTTCCAGCGACACGAGGCCTGACACCATGCTCCTTACCGAGATAGACCACGTGGCCATTGCGGTGTCGGACCTCGACGCGGCGGTGGCGTGGTACGCCGACACGTTCGGAGCCGAGGTGGACCACCGCGAGGTCGTGGAGTCCGACGGCGTCGAGGAGGCGCTGCTCAAGGTCGCCGACAGCTACGTGCAGCTCCTCACTCCGACGCGTGACGACTCGCCGGTGGCGAAGTACCTCGAGCGCAAGGGTGAGGGACTGCACCACATCGGCTACCGCGTCGACGACTGCGCCGCTGCTCTGGAGAGCGTGAAGGCTCAGGGCCACGAGGTGATCGACGAGGCGCCCCGGCCGGGCAGCCGCGGCACCACGGTGGCCTTCGTGCACCCCAAGACCGCCTTCGGCACCCTCATCGAGCTCGTCGAGGAGTAGCACCGGGGCCCTCCGGCCCCACAGTCCCCCGGCCCCTGCGGCCGGCTTCGACGCGCCCTCCTGCTGCGTCTCTTGCAGTCGCGCCCTGTTCCAGAAGCCTTACGGTGCATGGCCTACATTCAGACTTGCGTACAATACACTCATGTTTTATACTGGCTGTGCTACCAAGAACGAGCCCGGCCTCGGGTCGGGCGACAAAGGAGAGACATGGCCAACAGGAGAGGAGGTCGCACCATGCTGACCCGCTACGAGCCCTTCGGAGACTTCGACAGGCTGACCGACCGCTTCTTCGGTGACCGGAGCCGCGGAGCGTCGTGGATGCCCATGGACGCCGTACGCCGCGAAGGTCACGTCGAAGTGAGCCTCGACATGCCGGGAGTCGACCGCGATTCCATCGACCTCACCGTCGAGCGCAACGTCCTGACGGTGAGCGCCGAGCGTCACTTCATCGCCCGCGACACCGACGAGGTCCTCGCGAGAGAGCGTCCGGAAGGTTCGTTCTCCCGCCAGGTGCTGCTCGGTGACGCTCTCGACGCCGACGGTGTCGAGGCCAGCTACGACAGCGGGGTCCTGACCGTCAAGATCCCCGTGGCCGAGCAGGCGAAGGCCCGCAAGGTGGAGATCAGCGTCGGCTCCAGCGAGAAGCAGGCCATCGACGCCTGACCCGTCGAGTCCCCCCACCCGGCGAGTCACACGGCCCCGCACGATGCGGGGCCGTGTCGCGCACACGCCCGGGTGTCCGGAGGGTCCGGTGAACCGGCATCGGGCTAGCCTCACCCGCATGGCGGTCGAGGAACCAGCAGCAGAAGACAACGAGGAGAACAACGAGGTTCACGGGGAGGGCTCGGCCGCCGAGGCGGGTGCGCCCGCCGAGCCGGTCCTGCACCCCATCGAGGAGCGCCTCGATGCCCTCGAGGAGATGCGGGAGCAGGCACTCCACGCCGGGAGCGATCGCGCCGTCGCCCGGCAGCACGAGCGGGGCAAGCTGACTGCCCGCGAGCGTCTCGACATCCTGCTCGACCCCGGCTCGTTCGTGGAGCTCGACATGCTCGCCCGCCACCGGGCACACGGGTTCGGAATCGAGAACACGCGCCCGCTCACCGACGGGGTCGTCACCGGCTGGGGCACCATCGACGGCCGCAAGGTCTTCGTGTTCTCGCAGGACTTCACGGTCTTCGGTGGCGCGCTGGGTGAGGTCTTCGCCGAGAAGATCCACAAGGTGATGGACCTCGCCGCGTCGGTGGGTGCTCCGATGATCGGACTCAACGACGGAGCCGGGGCGCGCATCCAGGAAGGTGTCGTCTCGCTCGCGTCCTACGGCGGCATCTTCCACCGCAACGTGCAGGCGTCGGGCGTCGTGCCGCAGATCAGCGTGATTCTCGGCCCGTGTGCCGGCGGTGCTGTCTACTCGCCGGCGATGACCGACTTCATCTTCATGGTCAAGGGAACGTCCCACATGTTCATCACCGGACCCGACGTCGTGAAGACCGTCACCGGTGAGGACGTCACCCAGGAGGAGCTCGGTGGTGCCATGACGCACGCCTCCAAGTCGGGCGTGGCCACGAACGTGTTCGACGACGAGACGTCGTGCCTCGAGAACGTGCGCTACCTCGTGTCGTTCCTGCCGTCCAACAACCTGGAGGATCCGCCGGTCTTCGCTCCCGACGACGATCCCGACCGCGACTGCGAGAACGTCGTGGGCCTCATCCCCGATGCCCCCAACAAGCCCTACGACATGAAAGCGGTCATCGCCGACATCGTCGACGACGGCGACTTCTTCGAGGTGTCACCGTTCTGGGCGATGAACATCGTGTGCGGGTTCGCCCGTCTCGACGGGCATGTGGTCGGCATCGTCGGCAACCAGCCCCAGGTCGCAGCCGGAACGCTCGACATCGAGGCGTCGGAGAAGGCCGCCCGCTTCGTGCGTACGTGCGACGCTTTCAACGTCCCGCTCGTCACCTTCGTCGACGTTCCGGGATTCCTCCCGGGCACCGACCAGGAGTACGGCGGCATCATCCGACACGGCGCCAAGCTCCTCTACGCCTACTGCGAGTCGACGGTCCCGCGTGTGCAGATCATCACGCGCAAGGCCTACGGCGGTGCCTACGTCGTGATGAACTCCAAGTCGATCGGCGCCGACCTCGCCTTCGCGTGGCCCTCGGCGGAGATCGCAGTGATGGGGCCCGACGGGGCGGTGAACATCATCCACCGCCGCGAACTGGCCGACGCCGAGGACCCGGCGGAGCGGCGGGCGGAGCTCGTCGAGGAGTACAGCGAGCGTTTCGCCAACCCCTACAACGCGGCGGAGCGCGGGTACGTCGACGACGTGATCGACCCACGCGAGACGCGCCGTGTCCTCATCCACTCCCTGGAGATGCTGCGGACGAAGAAGGAGCAGCTGCCCTCCCGCAAGCACGGAAACGTCCCGCTGTAGCGATGAGCGAGCCGACGCTGCGGGTCGTGTCGCCCGACGCCACGCCCGACGAGGTCGCGGCGATCACCGCGGCCCTCACGCTGGTTCTCGAGGAGCGGTCGCGCGAGAGGAGGAGTCGCGAGGCCGAGATGCAGAGCATGTGGGTGAGGGCCCCGCGGACCAGTGGGCGGGGCGCGGGTATGACGCGGGGCCCCTGGAGGTTGTCGGGGCGCATCGACCGTCGCTCCCGTGCCTGAGAACGTCACCCACGGCGGCGTCCGCGACGCCGAGCTCTGGAGCGCCGACGTCGACACCGTCACGGTCACGGCCACGACGGACCCCGGCGTCGAGCTGCGCACGCGCGTGGGCGACGACGAGGTCGTCACCACCGGGCCGTTCCACACGGCCGTGCTCGGTGGCCTGACGCCGGGGGCCGAGTACGGCCTCAGCGTCGAGGGCGCCGAGCCCCACCTCTACCTCCCCCCGACCGTCCGCACCCTCGAAACTCCTCCCGGGGCGCTGCTCTCCACCGTGGCCACCGCCAACGACGTCCACTTCGGCGAGACCGAGGCGGGCCTCCTCGGCCAGGACCCGAACGAGCTGGGCCCGGTGTTCCGAAGCGAGCCCGGTGAGGAGCCCTATCCCGACGTCATGAACCGTGCGGCCATCGCGGAGATCGCCGAGCTCGACCCCGACGCGGTCGTCGTCAAGGGCGATCTCACCAACGCCGGCACCCCCGAGGAGTACCGGGCGTTTCTCGACGCGTACGGCGTGCTCGGTGAGCGGATGCACCACGTGCGCGGCAACCACGACGCCATGACCGACCCCGACCTGGGCGCAGGCGACGCCCCGTTCGCCGTCGAGGTCCCGGGGGTCACGCTCGCCGTGCTCGACACGGTGACGCCCGGCGACGACGTCGGGCGTCTCGACGCGTCACAGCTCGACTGGCTGGATGCGCTGGTGGCGGACAGCACGGTGCCGGTCCTCGTCTTCGGTCACCACCACCCGTGGGACCCGTCGTCCGACGAGCGCTCGGACCGCTACTTCGGCATCAACCCCGACGACAGCGAGGCGCTCGTCGCGCTCTTCGGCCGCCGGCGCGCCGTCGCCGGCTACTTCGCCGGCCACACCCACCGCAACCGCGTCCGCCGGTTCCCCGAGGCACGGGAGATCCCGATCGTCGAGGTGGCGTGCGTGAAGGACTACCCGGGCGCGTGGGCCGAGTACCGGATCCACGAGGGGGGCTACACCCAGGTCGTCCGCCGTGTCCGGGCCGCCGACGCCCGCGCCTGGGCGGAGAAGACGCGTGGCATGTTCATGGGCCTCTACCCCGAATACGCCCTCGGCACCCTCGACGACCGCTGCTTCATGCAACGGTTCTGACGGAGACTCCGCCGGCGAAGGGTTCGGCGACCCTCTGTCGTTGACGCCGGCTCTTCGGGGTGGCGGGCTCCGACGCGCGAACCTCGGTGCCGACCCGGAGAGGCCCATGACCCTGGAGAGCACGATCGACCCGACGGTCCACCATCGCCGGTGGGTGATCCTCGGCGTGCTGTGTTTGAGCCTGGTCCTCGTCGTGCTCGGGAACACGACCCTGAATGTCGCGCTCCCCACGCTCGTGCGCGACCTCGACGCCACCAACTCCGAGCTCCAGTGGATCGTCGACGCGTACGGCCTCGTCTTCGGTGGCCTGCTGCTGACGGCAGGGGCGATCGGCGACCGCTTCGGGCGCAAGGGCGCCCTGCAGATCGGGCTCGTCATCTTCGGCCTGGCGTCGGTCATGGGCACCGTCGCCGACCAGCCTGCTCACCTGATCGCCGCGCGCGCGGTGATGGGTGTCGGCGCCGCGTTCGTGATGCCCGCCACATTGTCGATCCTCACGAACGTGTTCCCCGCGAACGAGCGCGGGAAGGCCATCGGGATCTGGGCGGCGTTCGCGGGCGTCGGTGGTGCGACGGGCCCCGTCGTCGGCGGCTGGCTCCTCGAGCACTTCTGGTGGGGATCGCTGTTCTTCATGAACGTCCTCGTCGTCGTCGGCGCGCTCGCCGTCGGTGCCGTTCTGCTCCCGACCTCGCGCGACCCGCACCAGACCCGCCTGGACCCCACCGGCGCGGTCCTGTCGATCGTGGCGCTCGGAGGGCTCCTCTACGGAATCATCGAGGGGCCCGTCCGAGGCTGGACCGACCCGGGCACGCTCGTCGCCTTCGGTGTTGCCCTCGTCGTCGGCGTGGTGTTCGTGTGGTGGGAGCTGCGCGTCGAGAACCCGATGCTCCCGATGCGCCTCTTCCGTGAACGCAGCTTCAGCGTCGGCAGTTCGTCGGTGACGCTGGCGTTCTTCGCCATGTTCGGGTTGATGTTCCTCCTGACGCAGTACCTCCAGTTCGTCCTCGGCTACACACCGCTCGAAGCGGGTGTGCGTACTCTCCCGACCGCGGCGGGGCTCATGATCGCGGCGCCCAACAGCGATCGTCTGGCACGGAGTTTCGGGGCCAACCGCGTCGTCGGCGGCGGCCTCGTGGTGGTGGCTCTCGGGCTCGTCGCACTCTCGTTCTTCGGGACCTCGACGCCGTACTGGGAGCTCGGGCTCCTCCTCTTCTTCCTGGGGCTCGGGATGGGTGCTTCGCAGGCTCCGGCCACGGGCTCGATCATGGCCGCCATGCCTCTCTCCAAGGCTGGTGTCGGATCCGCCGTCAACGACACCTCGCGCGAGGTGGGCGGTGCGATCGGTGTCGCGGTGCTCGGCTCCGCCCTGAGCGCCGCGTACACGTCGAATTTCGACGCCACCGTTCCGGCCGGCGCACCTCCCGAGGCCGTCGACGTCGCCCGCGAGTCGGTGGGGAGTGCACTCGGCGTCGCCGCCCGGGTCGGTGACGCCGCCGCCCCACTGGCCGATGCCGCGCGGCACTCCTTCACCGATGCCATGGGGGTGAGCTTCCTCATCGCCGCCGCCGTCGTCGCATTCGGCGCTGCTGTCGCCTGGCGGAAGCTCCCTCCGGTGAACCACCCACCGGAGCTCGGTCCGACCGGCGATCTCGGCAGCAGCGGCCCCTCATAGGGTCCCGCAGAGATGCAGGCGTTAGAGGGGATCCGGGTCGTCGAGATGGCGACGCTGCTGGCGGCGCCGGGTGCGGCGAAGTACCTCGCTGACTACGGCGCCGATGTCATCAAGGTGGAGCCGCCCGCGGGCGACAGCACGCGCAAGCTCGGGTGGGCGCCAGAGGACGATCCCGACAGCTACCTCTGGAAGTCCTTCGGCCGCAACAAGCGTGCTGTCGTCCTCGACCTGAAGACCGACGACGGCCTCGCCGCGATGCGCGCGCTCGTCGACACGGCGGACGTCCTCGTCGAGAACATGCGCCCCGGCACACTCGATCGCATCGGCCTCGGTCCGGACCTCCTCCACGAGACCAACCCCGGCCTCGTGATCCTTCGCGTGACGGGGTTCGGCCAGACCGGCCCCTACGCCTCGCGCCCGGGCTTCGCCACGCTGGCCGAAGGGATGAGCGGCCTGGCCGCCATCAGCGGTGAGGCCGACGGCGCGCCGCTTCTCCCGCCCATCGCCCTGGCCGACGAGGTGGCGGCTCTCGTGGGCGCGTTCTCCGTCCTCACGGCGCTACGGGCGCGCGACCACACCGGTCGCGGACAGGTCATCGACGTGAGCCTGCTCGAGAGCCTCCTCCAGTGCATGGGACCGCTCCCGTCGGGAGCCGCCGATCGTGGCCTGGAGCAGGAGCGTCTCGGGTCCGGCATCCTCTACACCGTCCCGCGGGGCACGTACCGCTGTGCCGACGGCCGTTGGGTCGCGGTCTCGACGTCGGCCGAGTCGGTGGCCCGACGCGTATTGTCGCTCATCGGCGTCGGCGACGACCCGCGCTTCGCCGACTTCGCCTCGAGGGTCGAGCACCGCGAGGAGCTCGACGAGTTGCTGGGCTCGTGGATCGGCGAGCGTGATCTCGATGCCGTCCTGGAGGCGTTCACCGCGGCGCATGCGGCGATCGCTCCCGTCCTGACGATGACGCAGCTCGTGGAGGACCCTCACGTACGGGAGCGCCGCGCGCTCGTCGAGGTCGACGGGGTCCCGATGACCGCGCCCGTGGCCCGGCTGTCCGACACTCCCGGCGAGATACGCCACGCCGGCCGGCCCCTCGGAGCCGACACGTCGGAGGTGCTCGCCGAACTGGAGGACCCGCCGGAGCAGTCTCCGGACGCGGCACGTCCCGACAGGCGTGGGTAGAGAGCCGGCCTGACGGCCGGGCCCCAACGGCCCCTCGGGACGTACGGCAGCCATTATCCACGATCCAGCATCGGTTTTCCACCAGGGGTGTGGACAAAGTTGTGGAGAACCCCGGCCCCGTGGGGCCGCCGGCTGCCCCGGGCGAGCCGGCGCCGCTCTGCACGGCACGGCCGTCCTTGCTACACATAGGGAACTGCGACCGGAGGGGACCCGATGCCGACCGTCACGAGTGAAGACCTGGACAGGATCGTGGAGGGGCGCACCGTCCCACGCCTGCTCCGCGAGACGGTCGACTCCCATGGCGACCGTGCGGCACTGCGCTGGAAGGACGGCGACGCATGGGCCGAGTGGACGTGGTCCGACTACGCCCGGAGGGCCACCGCCGTTGCCGCCGCCCTCGGTGAGCTCGGCGTGGGCCGGGGTGACCGGGTCACCATCATGCTGACGAACCGGCCCGAGTTCCACGTTGCCGACATGGCCGTCCTCCTGTGCGGCGCCACACCGGTCTCCATCTACAACTCGTCGTCGCCCGAGCAGATCCAGTACCTGGTTTCCCACTGCGAGGCGGGTGTCGCCCTCGTGGAAAACGTGGAGTTCCTCGAGCGGTTCGCGAAGGTGCGCGACGACCTGCCGGCGCTCCGGCACATCGGCGTCGTCGACGACCCCGACGGCCTTGCTCCCGACGAGGTCCACCGGTGGGACTCGATGCTCGACGCGTCGGCAGTCGATCTCGACGCGTCGTCCGGGATCGCGCGGCCCGACGACCTCGCGACGGTGATCTACACGTCGGGCACGACCGGCCCGCCCAAGGGCGTGATGATCGACCACGCCAACGTGGCGTGGACCGTCGAGAGCCTGGAGCGGGCGATGCCCCTCGAGCGCTTCGACGGCCGGCGCCTGGTGTCGTACCTGCCGATGGCCCACATCGCTGAGCGGATGGTGTCCCACTACATGGGAGTACAACTCGGCTACGAGGTCACGAGCTGTCCCGTGGCGTCCGACCTCGCGGGGTACATGCCGCACGTTCGCCCCGAGATCTTCTTCGCCGTGCCGCGTGTCTGGGAGAAGTTCCAGGCAGGCGTGAACGCCGTGCTCGGCGCCGATCCCGAGAAGGCCGCAGGGTTCGAGGCGTCCCGCGGCGTGGGCCTGAAAGCCGCTCTCGCTCGGGCCAACGGCGAGGAGCTACCCGCCGATCTGGCCGGTGCCTACGAGCAGGCCGAGGAGCAGGCGCTCCGACCCGTGCGCGAGCTCCTCGGTCTCGACCAGGTCGTCGCCGGGATCACCGCGGCAGCGCCGATCACCGTCGACACGCTGGAGTTCTTCCTCGGCCTCGGCGTCCCGATCTCCGAGCTCTACGGCATGTCGGAGTCGACGGGCCCGATGACATGGGAGTCGCGGCGCGTGAAGCCCGGCACGGTCGGCCCGGCGATCCCGGGCTGCGAGGTGGCGCTGGCCGACGACGGTGAGGTGATCTGCCGTGGCGGCAACGTGTTCCGCGGCTATCTGAACGACCCCGAGAAGACGGCCGAGACTCTCGACAGCGAGGGGTGGCTGCACTCGGGCGACATCGGTGAGTTCGACGACGACGGCTACCTCAGCATCGTCGACCGCAAGAAGGAGCTCATCATCACCGCCGGCGGGAAGAACATCTCACCGGCCAACCTCGAGGCGGCGCTCAAGTCCGTCGACCTCATCGGCCAGGCGTGTGCCATCGGCGACCAGCGGAAGTTCGTGAGTGCTCTGCTCGTGCTCGACCAGGAGTACCTGCCGGTGTGGGCCGCACAGCACGGCCTCGACACGACCGATCCTGCCGAGCTGCGCACTCATCCCGAGGTGCTCGCGGCCGTGGAGGCCGGCGTGCAGGAGGCGATGGCCGACTTCAACAACGCCGAGCGTGTGAAGAAGTGGACGATCCTCCCCGAGGAGTGGATGCCCGACTCCGTGGAGCTCACGCCCACGATGAAGCTGAAGCGCCGTGGGATCCACGAGAAGTACGCCGAGGAGATCGAGGCGCTCTATTCGTGACGCTCCGCTCCCGGGGCTAGCGTCCCTGCCACGTTCGAGAAAACGGACAAGGAGTGATCATGCCTCAGGAAACGGATTCCAGCGGCGGTTTCGACGAGCAGATCCTCGAGCTCGTGCGCAAGACGCAGCAGGCGATCGTCGACGCGGGCCGCAAGCTCGCGAAGGCCGGGTCCGATGCCGCCGAGAAGGTCGCACCCGACGCGACGTCCGAGGTGACGAAGCTCGTCGATTCCGCCTTCGACTTCACCGAGAAGGTCCTCGAAAGCCAGCGCGAGTTCGCGCGAGAGGCGATCGAGGCCGCGACCAAGCGGTCGGGGAAGGAAGGCGCTGCCTAGCCTGCGTCAGGACTCGGCGATCTGGGTGTTCGAGTGCCCGGCCGTCCTGGCCGACTGGAGCGCGCGCCCGGCAGCCGACACCAGCTCGACGGGCTCGAGCGCGTGCGTGGGATAGCAGGCCACTCCGGCAGCGATGTCGGCGGGTAGGCCCGTCGGCTCCTGACGTAGCCGGGCGCGAACGCGTTCCACGGCCCACACGGCGCCGTGCTCTGTGGCACCGTTGAGGATCGTGGCCAGCATCTGGTCGTTCACACGGGCCACCGTGTCGCACTCCCGAACCGTGTCGAGCACGACCCCGGAGAGCGCGTCGAGCTCGTCGCCGTTGCGCACGTCGTCACTGCGGGCGTGGTTCCACGCGTCGCTGGTGTCGTCGCGGTCGAATGCGAACACGACGACACTCAACGGGTGGAGCGTCCTGCGCGCCGATGCCACCGCCTGATGCAACAGTGTTCCGAACGCCTCCTCGCCCACGATGCCGGGGCCGTCGTGGGCCCGCTCGGCGGTCGCCGCCGGGGCGACCTCAGGGTGTGGGGGCTTCGAGAGGCTGGGATGGTTGGGGGACGGGGAGCCCGGAGACCCTCCGACCACCGTCCGTCCAGGGTGCTCGGCGCGCCTCGCGCGCTCGTTGGCGGAGGCGGCGCGCTCCGACAGGAGCGTGGAGAGAGCATCGACCTCCCCTCGGAGCCGCGTCGCCTCCGACTCCTCGGCCCGCAGGCGGTCGTCGCTGTCCCGCAGCTTCACGGCCAGGGCAGCGGCCGCCACGCCGGTGAAGAGGCCGCAGACGCCGGCGGCGATCGCCAGGAGCGACCCGTCGACGACGAGCCCGGCGACACCGGCCCCGAGGGCCGCGAGCGCGCCCACGACAGAGACGACCAGACGCCGATCCACACTAGATATTCGGCCCGACTCAGGCGTTCTTGAACTATCCCGCCAACACCAGACGAAGGCGAGGGATTGCGGCGCAGGTGTCCTGCGTCGCCCGAGCCGGGGCCCGAGCGGCCTGGCGCCGAAGGCGCCGAGAGCGGGAGGAAAGAGCAGGAGCCCGCGCTAGCGGGCGAGCGCCAGTTCGGCCATCTCGCCGACGATGTCGCCGAGGCGGAAGTCCTTGGGGGTGTAGACGGCTGCCACGCCGGCCTCGCGGAGCTTCACCTGGTCGGCCTCGGGGATGATCCCGCCCACCACGACCGGGGCGTCGACGCCCTCCTCGCGGAGAAGCCGCAGGGTCTCGGGAACGAGGTCGAGGTGCGATCCCGACAGGATCGAGAGCCCGACGAGGTCGACGTCCTCGTCGCGGGCGGCGGCCGCGATCTGGGCCGGGGAGAGACGGATCCCCTGGTAGACGACCTCCATGCCCGCGTCGCGGGCCGCCACGGCGATCTGCTCGGCACCGTTGCTGTGGCCGTCGAGGCCCGGCTTGCCCACCAGGATCCGCACCGGGGCGCCGCGGTCGCCTGCGGCGGCACGGACGCGCTCGCGGACCCGGAGGATCGAGTCGACGGCACTCGCTGACACGGCACCGACGCCGGTCGGGGCGCGGTACTCCCCGAAGACCTCGCGCAGGGCCGCCGACCACTCGCCGACGGTTCCCCCGGCGCGTGCCAGGTCGATCGAGGCCGGAAAGAGGTTCTCGTCGGTCTCGGCGACGGTTCGCACACGGTCGATCGCCTTCACCACGGCGGAGTCGTCACGTTCGGCCCGCCACTTCTCGATGGCCTCGACCTGCTCACGCTCGGCGGCCGGGTCGACCACGAGGTGGGCGGCCTCGGGGTCCTCCTCGAAGCCCCGGGTGAGCGGCGACGGCGCCGTCTCGGTGAACCGGTTGACACCGACCACGTCGATGTCGCCCGCCTCGATGCTTCGCACCCGCTGCGCGTGTGATGCCACGAGCTCCGCCTTGAGCTGGTCGATCATGGCGAAGGCGCCGCCACCCTCGATGATGCGGTCGAGCTCGGAGCGCGCACTCGTGACGAGGTCGCGGGTGGTGTCCTCGATCACCGTGGAGCCCTCGAAGATGTCGTCGTACTCCAGGAGGTCGGTCTCGTAGGCGAGGACCTGCTGGATCCGCAGCGACCACTGCTGGTCCCACGGGCGGGGCAGACCCAGGGCCTCGTTCCACGCCGGGAGCTGGATAGCCCGTGCGCGTGCGTCCCTGGACAGGGTGACGCCGAGCATCTCGAGCACGATGCGCTGGATGTTGTTCTCCGGCTGCGCCTCGGTGAGCCCGAGGGAGTTCACCTGAACGCCGTAGCGGAATCGCCGGGCCTTCGGGTCGTCCACGCCGTAGCGGTCGCGGGTGATGTCGTCCCACATCTGTGTGAAGGCCCGCATCTTGCAGACCTCCTCGACGAAGCGGATCCCGGCGTTCACGAAGAACGAGATGCGTGACACGACGGTGGGGAACTGGTCGGCAGGCACCTGCCCGGAGTCTCGCACGGCGTCGAGGACGTCGACGGCGTTCGCGAGCGCGAAGGCGATCTCCTGGACGGGCGTGGCCCCGGCCTCCTGGAGGTGGTACGAGCAGACGTTGATCGGGTTCCAACGCGGGATCTCGCGGACCGCGTAGGTGATGAGGTCGACCGTGAGGCGCCGGGAGTGCTCGGGCCCGAAGATGTGGGTTCCCCGCGACAGGTACTCCTTCATGATGTCGTTCTGTGTCGTTCCCGCCAGCGCCGTGCGGGGCGTGCCGCGCTCGTCGGCCAAAGCCGCGTACATGCTCAACAGCCACATCGCCGTGGCGTTGATCGTCATCGACGTGTTCATCTCGTCGAGCGGGAGGTCCTCGAAGAGAGCACGCATCTCGCCGAGGTCGGGGACGGGCACACCCACCTTGCCGACCTCGCCGCGTGCCATCGGGTCGTCGGGGTCGTAGCCGGTCTGGGTGGGGAGGTCGAAGGCCACCGACAGGCCGGTCTGGCCCTTCGAGAGGTTCGTGCGGTAGAGCTCGTTCGACGCCTCGGCGGAGGTGTGGCCCGAGTACGTCCGCATCACCCAGGGGCGTTTGCGCTCGGTCATGTTCCCATTGTCCCGCATGGCGTGCCGGCCGGCCCACCCGGCCGGACGCGGCTACTTCTTGTAGCTGTAGAAGCCCTCGCCGCTCTTGCGGCCGAGGCGCTCCGCACTGACCATCCGCTTGAGCAGCGGAGCCGGGGCGTAGTTGTGGTCCTTGAACTCGTCGTAGAGCGCCTCGATGATCGACAGGCTCGTGTCGAGACCGACCAGGTCGAGCAGCTCCAGTGGGCCCATCGGGAAGTTGCAGCCACCCTTCATCGCCGTGTCGATGTCGTCCCGGTTGGCCAGACCGCTGTCGAGCATCTGCACGGCGTTGTTCAGGTACGGGAACAGGAGAGCGTTCACGATGAAACCCGCCTGGTCCTTCACGGCGACGGGGCTCTTGCCGCAGGACTCGGCGAACTCGTGGACCGTCGACGCCGTCTCCTCGCTCGTCGTGATGGCCGAGACGACCTCGACGAGAGGCATCATCGGCGCCGGGTTGAAGAAGTGGATTCCACAGACGCGCTCGGGGTTCCCTGTCTGCATGGCCATCTCGACCACCGGAAGGGTCGAGGTGTTGGTCGCCAGGATGGCGTCGTCGCGACAGACGCGGTCGAGGTCGTCGAAGAGCTGGCGTTTCGTGGGGAGGTCCTCCACGATCGACTCGATGACGAGGTCGCAGTCGGCGAGCTCGCCGAGGTCGCTCACGGCGCTGACACGGTCGAGAACGGCCGATTTCTCGGAGTCGTCGAGCTTGCCCTTGTCGACCTGGCGGGTGAGTGACTTCTCGAGCTTGGCAACGGTGCCGTCGGCGGTCTCCTGCGCGCGGCTGCGCAGGACGACCTCGTAGCCCGCCTTGGCGGTCACCTCGACGATCCCGGATCCCATGATGCCGGACCCCACGACACCGACTCGCTTGACCGTCATGCCCCTACCTCCGCTCGCGAACGGGCCGAGGCTACCGGCCGGTAACAGCACGGCTCCATACGGGCCCCTCGGCTTCGGATTCGCTTAGAGTGCGCCTGCGATGTTCGGGAACCTCCACCACAAGCTCTTCGCCGCCATCTACGACCCGGTGCAGGCGGCGGGCGAGCGCACCTGGCTCGGGGCCGCACGTGCCGACCTGCTCGGTGACATCGGCGGGACCGTGGCCGAGATCGGAGGTGGGACGGGCGCCAACCTCCCCCACTACCGCCGCGCCGACCGGGTCGTGATCGGTGAGCCCGACGACGAGATGCGCGCCCGGCTCAGCGACAAGCTCGGTCGCGCGCGCGTCCCGGTCGAGATGTCGGCCAACCCTGCCGACGCCATCGACGCACCCGATGACTCCTTCGACGCCGTCGTGTCGACACTCGTGCTGTGCACTGTTCCCGACCCGTCCGCGGTGTTCGCCGAGGCACGGCGTGTTCTACGTCCCGGCGGCCGGCTGTACTTCCTCGAGCACGTTCGAGGCGACGATGGCTCGGTGATCCGCAGGAAGGAACGGATCGATCCGTTCTGGTCGTGGCTGTCCCTGGGCTGTCACGTCACCCGCGACACGGTCGGCATGTTGGAGTCCGAGGGCTGGACCGTCGAGGTCCGACGCGAGTTCGGTCCGTCCAAGCTGCCCGCATTCCTCAAGCCGTTCGTACTGGGTGTTGCGACACCGCCCAGTACTGAGGTGTCGTCATGAGCCCCCGCGGAACGCTCGCGCTCGTGGGTGGCCACGAATGGGAGGACGGCTGCTCCGAGTTCGACGCGGCGCTGCTCGAAACCTCGGGTGCCCGGGAGGTGGTCGTCATCCCCACCGCGGCCGCCTTCGAGGACCCCGGCGCCACGGTCGCCGCCGCGTCGGCCTACTTCGAGAGTCTGGGGGCATCGGTGCGGTCAATCGACGTACTCCACCGTCGAGACGCCGACGACGGCGAAGCCGCCCGGATCGTCGGCGATGCGGCTTTCGTCTACCTCACGAGCGGCTCTCCCATGCATCTCCGCTCGGTTCTCATGCACTCACCGCTCTACGACGCGATCGTCACGTCCCACAACGGCGGTGCCGTCCTCGCCGCGTCGGGGGCCGGGGGCCGGGTGCTGTGCGACCCGATGGTCGACCCGCGCGGGGGTGCCTACACGGTCGGGCTCGGTCTGGTCGAGGGGATGGCGTTCCTGCCGTTCCACGACACGGCCCCGGAGCACCTCGTCGAACGGTCCGTCGACCTCCTGCCGCCCGATGCGGTCCTCGCCGGTGTCGACGGGCGCACCGCGCTGCTGCGCGACGCCCTCGGCACGTGGCGGGTCGCCGGCGCGGGATCCGTCCACCTCTACTCCGAGGGAGACGTGCAGACCTTCGCTCAGGCTTCGGTGATCGACACGCTGAAGATGTAGAGGGGCTCCGTCGCCGCTCCGCTCGGGTCGGCCGGGTTGTTGAACGTCTCCAGGTCGCGTGCCACGTCGAGGCCCTCCGTGACCGTCGCGAAGCGGGCGTACTCATTGGGCAGCGGCGCCTCTCCGTCGGCAGTCACGATGAAGAACTGGGAGCCGAACGACCCGTTCGGTGTGGTTTCCGTCTTGGCGGCGGCGACCGATCCCTCCGGGTAGCCGTCGGTGGGGACCTCACCGGCCACCTCGTAGCCCGGACCGCCACCACCGGTTCCTTCGGGGTCGCCTCCCTGGATCACGAAGCTGTCCACGACGCGGTGCCAGGTCGTCCCGTCGTAGAAGCCCTCGCGTGCCAGGAACACGAAGTTGTTCGTGGCCACCGGCGCACTGGCGGCGTCGAGCTCGAGGGTGATCTCACCGCACGTCGTGTCGAGAACCGCCGTGTAGGTCTTCGCCGGGTCGATCGTCATGGGCGGCTCGGCATCGTAGGTCTTCGCCGTGTTCTCGGTGTCGGGCGTGCGCGACAGGTCGCAGTTCTCGGGGCGCGCCAGCGACTCGGGGTCGTTCTCGAGGAGGTCGTCGAGTGACGTGGGCTCCGTGGCCCGTGCAGCGTCGCCGCTGTCGTCGCCGGTGAGCGCCATGAACCCCACGACACCTGCACCCACGACCAGGGCGACGACCAGGGCCCAGACGAGGATGCGCCGTCGCCGCGCCCGCCGGTAGATGGCGATGCGCTCCTCACGGGCTGCTGCGTGCCCCTGCTTCTGCCGTGCGCGCTTGTCGGCAGTCGAGCTCATGGTGCGTGAGCGTAACCAACGCCGGCCGGCCGCCCGGTGCGCGGAACGCTCGGAGCACGCCGATGCGACCCTTGTAGAATCGGGCGTCGTGAGCCTCGTGGTGCAGAAGTACGGAGGCACCTCGGTCGCGGACCCCTCCCGCATCCGCGAGGTGGCCGATCACATCGTCCGGACGCGCGAGTCCGGCAGCGATGTCGTCGTCGTCGTCTCGGCCATGGGCGGAACGACCGACGACCTCGTCACACTCGCCCACGAGGTGTCGCCGATTCCCCATGCCCGCGAGTACGACATGCTCCTCACCGCGGGTGAGCGGATCTCGATGGCTCTGCTCTGCATGGCGATCCACGATCGCGGGGCCCCGTCGTTGTCGTTCACGGGCTCGCAGGCAGGCATCGTCACCGACACGTCGCACGGTCGTGCGCGCATCGTCGACATCCGCGACGACCGCATCCAGGAGGCACTCGGCGAGGGAAACGTCGTCGTCGTGGCCGGCTTCCAGGGCGTGTCGACGTCTCGCGACATCACGACGCTCGGTCGCGGGGGCTCCGACACGACGGCTGTGGCGTTGGCTGCGTCACTCGGCGCGGAGGCCGCGGAGATCTACACCGACGTCGAAGGGGTGTTCACCGCCGACCCTCGTGTCGTCCCCTCGGCGCGCCGGCTCGAGCGCCTGTCCTACGAGGAGATGCTCGACATGGCCGCCACCGGGAGCCGCGTCCTGGCGCTGCGCTCGGTCGAGGTCGCCCGCAACCACGACGTCCCGATCCATGTCCGCTCGAGCTTCAGCTGGAGACCGGGCACGTGGGTCGCCAAGGAGGATCCCACCATGGAGCAGGCCATCATCTCGGGGGTCACCCACGACCTGAGCGAGGCCAAGGTCACGATCGCCGGAGTTCCCGACCGGCCGGGAGTCGCCGCCACCGTGTTCCGGTCGCTCGCCGACGGCGAGGTCAACGTCGACATGATCGAGCAGAACGTGTCGTCGGGGGGCGTGACCGACATCTCGTTCACCGTCCCCCGCGACGATCTCGACCGTGCCCGGAAGGTCATGGCCGACGTGAAGGCCGAGGTGGGCGCGTCTTCGGTCGACGACGACGAGGCCATTGCCCGCATCTCACTCATCGGTGCCGGCATGAAGACCAATCCCGGGGTCGCCGCCGAAATGTTCGAGACCCTGGCCGCCGAAGGTGTCAACATCGAGATGATCTCGACGTCGTCGATCCGGATCTCGTGTGTGGTGGCCGAAAACGATGCCCACCGGTCTGTGCGGGCACTGCACACGGCGTTCGGCCTCGACGACGACCGGCAGGACAGCTGACACCCGGGTGGCACGATGACCGACCACACCAGTGGGCCCACGGAGGCCGGATTCCGCGTCGGTGTCATCGGCGCCACGGGCCTCGTCGGCACAGAGATCCTCCGGATCCTCGACGACAGAGCGTTTCCCGTCTCGGAGCTCCGTCCCTTCGCGTCCCCGCGCTCGGTTGGGCGACGACTCCCCTTCCGGGGCGGCGAGGTCGAGGTCGTGGCGCTCGGCGACGGCTGCTTCGACGGGCTCGATCTGGTCGTGGTCGACGTCGACGACCCGTTGGCCGAGGAGTGGGCCCCCGTGGCAGCGGCAGCGGGTGCCCGTGTCATCGACAACTCCGCGGCGTTCCGGATGGACCCCGACGTGCCTCTCGTGATCGCCGGCGTCAACGACGATGCCCTGTCCAGGATGCCGAAGGGCATCGCGTCGTGCCCGAACTGCACGACAGCCGTGCTGGTGGCGGCCCTGGCCCCGTTGCACCGGGCGGCGCGGATCCGTCGCCTCATCGTCTCCACCTACCAGTCGGTGTCGGGCGCCGGGCAGCCCGGTGTCGACGAGCTCGACAACCAGTGGTCGAAGGGCGCGGGCGGCACCGGGGCCCTGGCCCGGGCCGGCCGGGAGGGATCCCTCGACCCGGGTTCCGTGTGGGACCGCCCGATCGCGGGCAACGTGATCCCGGTGGCGGGCTCGGTGGGCAACGAGGGCTTCACGTCCGAGGAGTGGAAGCTCGTGCGGGAGACGCGCAAGATCCTCGGCGACGACGAGATCGCCGTGAGCGCCACCTGCGTGCGGGTCCCCGTGTTCGTCGGTCACGCCATGACCGCCAACGTGGAGTTCGAGCGCCCGGTCGAGGTGACCGAGGCGGCCGGGCTCCTCCGCGACGTTCCGGGTGTCGTCTTCGTCGAGGAGGGCGAGGCCGCCCCCACACCGCTCGACTCGGCGGGCATCGACCCCGTTCTCGTCGGCCGTCTGCGCGGCGACCCGTCCCGGCCGGGGGCCCTCAACCTGTGGGTGGCCGGCGACAACCTCCGCATCGGTGCGGCACTCAACGCGGTGAGGATCGCCGAGCAGCTCGTCGCGCACCAGACCTCGTAGTGCTCGACGGCGACAGCGTCGCCGGGTGAGGGACGGCGTGCCAGACTGCCCCGCATGGCTCTGACTCGTCGCCAGTTCCTCGGTGTCGTGGGCGTCGTGGCCGCCGCCGCGGCGTACCCCACCTACCGACTGATCGACGACGGCCTCGACGACGAGTCGACGGTCGACCCGGCGGAGTTGCCCACGACGCTCCTGTCGACGATCGCCCTCTCGGCGGGAACCGGCTACCGGAAGCTGGTGAGCGGCCCGGGTGAGCCGTTCCTCGTGCGCGACGATCTGGGCACCACGGCCCGCGCCGAGCGGACCGACAGCCGCCGGTCGATCCTCTTCTTCGGCCAGTTCACCGACACGCACCTGATCGACGCCCAGACGCCCGCTCGTGTGGAGTGGACCTTCGACCCGGAGAAGGGGAGCCCGACGGGGGCGACGCGCGCCCAGGACACGCTCACCGTGGCCGTGCTCGACCAGATGGTGCGCGCCATGAACGCCGTGCCCGAGAGCCCCGTCACAAGCGCTCCGATGGCCGTGGCCGTGGTCACCGGCGACAACACCGATGGCAAGGCCGGCAGTGAGCTGCGCTGGTACATCGACGTCCTCGACGGGAAGTCGGTCACGCCCAATACGGGCGCCGTGGGGGAGTACGAAGGGGTCCAGGCCTGGGAGGAGGCGACGTACGCGTGGCACCCCGACGACCCCTCCGAGGACGCCTGGGGTGTGCACGGGTATCCCGCCTACGAGGGACTCCTGACCGCCGCGGTGTCCACGGCGGTCGACTCGCCGGGGCTCTCGGTGCCGTGGCTCGCCGTGTCGGGCAACCACGACGCCGACTGGCAGGGCAACTTCCGCTTCTCCGACGTCACGGCCGACTACTCCACGGGTGACCTCAAGCTCTCGCAGTCCAACGCCTTCGGCGGCTCGCTGCTGGCGTCGCTGCTGCCCGAGGGCAGCGACCTCTCCCCCATCGCCGAGAAGGAGCTTCGGGACCTGACGGAGGGTGACGGGGTGCACACGGTGACCGCCGACGACTCCCGCAGGATCTACACCGTGAAGGAGTTCGTCGACGCCCACCTCGACTCGCCCGACGACCCCGGCCCCGCAGGGCACGGCTTCACCCGGGAGAACAGCGACAACGAGACGGCCTTCTGGTCGCGCGACCAGGGACCCATGGTCCACTTCATCGGGCTCGACACCAACAACCACTACTTCGGCGCCAACGGGAGCCTGCCGGCCGACCAGTACGAGTGGCTCGTCGGTGAGCTGACGGCCAACTCGTCGCGCTACTACGACGAGTCGGGTGCCGAGCAGGGAACCGACGCCGACGACCGGCTGATCGTCGTGATCAGCCACCACACGTCGTTCACGATGGACAACACCGTGCAGGACCCCTCGAAGCCGGAGCAGAAGCTCTACACGGGTGACGACCTCGTGGAGCTCTTCGGCCGCTACCCGAACATGATCGCCTGGGTGAACGGCCACACCCACGCCAACACGATCCTCCCGCACACGAGCAAGCACGGGAACAACGCGGGCTTCTGGGAGATCAACTCCGCGAGCTGCATCGACTACGCGCAGCAGCAGAGGCTGATCGACGTCGTCGACAACCGGGACGGCACACTCTCGATCTTCACGATCGTCCTCGATCACGCCGCACCGCCGTCCACGGAGGGCACCGACTACACCGTCTCGCGAATGGCCTCCATCTCCCGAGAGCTCGCCGCCAACCAGTGGTTCGACGACCCCCAGGCCAAGCTCGGCAAGGCGGAGGACCGCAACACCGAACTCCTCCTCGAGGCGCCCTTCGACCTGTCCGGCCTGGAAGATGACGAACTCGCCCTCGAGACGCTCGCGACGCGCGCCCGCCTGCTCATCCCACGGCGACGCCTGCTCGTGGGCGCGTAGGCCGGACGGTCACGACCGGCCCACCGTCACACGTTCGACCGCTGCCGGCCGAACGGTCATTGATGAGGTTCCTGGTCGGGACGGCGGGATTTGAACCCGCGACCTCATCGTCCCGAACGATGCGCGCTGCCAAGCTGCGCCACGTCCCGATGGTCAGGAAATCGTAGTCGACCCCCCGGTGCCCTCCCGGGCCGACACGCTCTCGGGGTGGGGGTGCTCCCACTCCTCGAGCACCTCGGCGGCGGTTCGGCGCAGCGTCATCGCGTCGACGGGCTTGAGGAGCGCCGCACTCGCCTCCGTGCGCCGCGCCAGGAACCGGTCGGCCTCACGGTCGAGAAGGAGCACGATCGGCGCCGGGTCGAGTCGCCACGCCGCGGCCTCCAGGTTCAGGTCGAGCGCCACCGCGACCCCTCCCATGGTGCCGATCTGCATGTCGAGGATCACGAGGTCGGGGCTCCGTCCAGCCACGATGTCGCGCACCTGCCGGCCGGACGTGGCCTCGATCACCTCGTGGCCGGGCCCGACGAAGGCCAGGCGCACCTGGTCGCGGATCCACGCTCCGTCGGACGCCACGAGAACGGTGAGCTGGTCGGGGAGAGTCGCCATGGTCCGCGCAGGCTACCGCCCGCCGGTCGTACCCCCGGCCTCGAAGCCCGCGTCGGTGGCATCGTCGTGGTCGGCGGCGACATCGTCGCCGTGATCGTGGTCGAACAGGCGGCGGCAGACCTCGTGGAGGCTGTCGAAGTCGCACACGTCGTGGGGCAGCAGCGGCACGTAGGCCACTTCCCCGGAGCGCACACGCTCGGCGGCTCCCGCCACCTGGCGGCGCTCCTTGGCAGCCAGGCCCGACAGGTCGGAGAGGTTCTCGTAGAGCGCCGACAGACGCACCGCGGCCGAGTCCCGTGGGGACCCGTCGCCGGTGGCCTGCTCGGCGATCGACATCGCGCGCTTCCGGAGCCCGTCGGCGTTCGCCTCCCCGAAGAGCGGGTGGACCCGGTTGACGATCAAGGCATCGACGGAGTGGTCGTGCTTCTCGAGCTCGTCGGCGAAGAAGACCGCCTCGGCCACCGCTTCGCGACGGGGTGAGGTCACGAGAACGAACGCCGTCGCCGGATCGGCGAGAAGCGCTCTCACGCCCTCGGCGCGGCTTCGAAATCCCTCCTCCATCCCCTCGAAGGCACGCAGGAACGCGATGACGTCCTCGATGACCTCCCGGCCCACCACCCGGGCGACGGTCCGGAGGAAGGCCTGGACCGCGAAGCCGGCGATCCGCAGGCCGGCGCGGGTGGGGGCCATGAGGACACGGAAGATCGGGTTGTCGAGGAGCTGCATGAGGCGCTCGGGTGCGTCGAGGAAGTCGAGTGCGTGCCGGGTGGGCGGCGTGTCGACCACGACGAGGTCGTAGCCGCCGTCGGTGTGCAGCTCGTAGAGCTTCTCGGTCGCCATGTACTCCTGGGTGCCGGAGAGGGCTCCCGAGATGTTGCGGTAGAAGCGGTTGTCGAGAATGCGCTGCGCCTGCTCCGGGTCCTCGGCGTTGGCGGTGACGAGCTCGTCGAACGTCGTCTTCGTGTCGAGCATGAGTGCGGAGAGCCGGCCCTGCTGCGTGCCGCGCCGTGCGGGGTCCCACCGTGCCCGGTCGATCTCGCGGGGCGTGTTCGTGAGCTCGTCGAGCCCGAGAGTCCCGGCCAGGCGCTTGGCGGGGTCGATCGTGACGACCGCCACGTTGCGGCCGCGGCGGGCGGCCTCGAGTGCGAGCGCGGCGGCGGAGGTGGTCTTGCCCACACCGCCGGTGCCGCACGTGATCACGATCCGGCGGTTCTCGATGATGTCGTCGATCATGCGGCCGCCAGGGTGTCGACACCTTCGGTGAAGGCGGACGTGAGTTCATCGAGCTCCTCGGTCCCGACGCCGCCCGAGAAGAGGAAGGGCAGGTGGATCTGCGGGAGCGGGAGCATCCGTTCCAGACGCTCCACCTGGGTCGCCTGGACCCGTGCCCGCTCGACCCGGAAGTCGGCGGCGCGCGCGAGGTCGGCCGCCTCTCGGTCCGACACGAACACGTCGAGGAGCGCCGCCTCGTTCTGGATTCCGGCAGCGTCGATCCCGACGGGCACGCGTGACGGCGGGTACACGCCGTTCACCACGACCGGGCCGAGCGCGACGCCGATCCGGTCCTCCAGGTAGAAGGCGGTCTCGGCCACCTCGGTCACGGGAGTCTCCTCCGGTGTCGTGACGAGGAGGACCCGGCAGCGGTCGGGGTCGGAGAGCATGGCGGTGACGTCCTCGGCCTGCTTGCGGATGGGCCCGACCCGCACGGCGTCGAGCAGACCCTGCGGTGACAGCAGGAACGTGAGGGCGTGGCCCGCCGCGGGGGCGTCGATGATGATGAGGTCGGCGGCGCCGGCCTGCTCGAGCTGTTTGACCTTGCCGAGCACGAGGATGTCCTTCATGCCCGGCACCGCGCCGGACACCACGTCGAGAGCGCCCGAGGAGGCCAGGCGCCGGGAGATGCGGCGCAGCCCGGCGTTCTCGAGGTAGTCGACGAGGGCCTCGTCGGGGGTGAGCGTCCGTGCCCGCAGCCCGGGGGCGAGCTCGGTCTCCTCGTAGCCCAGGGGCGGCTGGTCGAAGGCGCCGGCGAGGCCGGATTTGCCCTCGACCTCGACGATGAGCACGCTCTGTCCGGCGCGTGTGGCGGCACGGGCCAGTGTCGCGGTCACGGTGGTCTTGCCGACCCCTCCCTTGCCCGCGACCACGACGACCCGCGAGGCGGCGCAGAACGATGCCAGCTCCATTTCGCCATGCTAGGACGGCCACTCCCCGGCAGGCCCGGCCGGTCCGGTGGCTGATCGCCGCGCTCGTGCTGGCCGGAGCCCTTCTCGCGGGCCCGCTGGGGGCGTCCTCGGCCCGGGCGGGTGGCGACGACGGGGATCCCGGCACCGGTGCGGAGAGCGACGAGGGCCGGATCGTCGTGGTCCAGGTCGACGGCTACATCGACCCGCCGAACGCGGAGCTCATCCGCGACAGCCTCAGCCGGGCGGCCGACCACAGAACGCCGCTCGTCGTGCTCCAACTCTCCTCGCCGGGCAGCATCGACGTCGACGCACAGGATCTCGCCGACGACATCGCCGCGTCACGGGTCCCCGTGGCGGTGTGGGTCGGACCGAGCGGAGCGTCGGCCCGGGGAGCGGGGGTCCTCCTGGCCGAGGCTGCACACGTGGCGGCGATGGCGCCGGGGTCACACATCGGGCCGGCGAGCCCTGTGGCCCTCGACACACCCGGCACTCCCGATCCGGCCGAGACCGACGAGCTCCTGCGCGCGTATGCCGAACGGCAGGGCCGCCCGCCCGAACAGGTGGCAGCCCTCGTGGACGAGCGCTACGACGCCGGCGAGGCGCGACGACTCGGCGTGGTCGACCGTGTCGAGCCGACGGTCGGAAGCCTCGTCGTGGATCTCGACGGCCAGGTCGTGGAGGTCGACGGTGATCTCGTGCGGCTCTCCACCGCCCGGGTTGTCGGCGAGGGGGAGCAGGCCCGACGGACTCCCGACCCCGAGGTGCGCTTCGAGCGACTCGGTCTCGGCGACCAGATCCTCCACACGTTCACGAGCCCGTCGATCGCCTACCTCCTGTTCGTCGTCGGGCTCCTCCTCATCGTCTTCGAGTTCTTCACGGCGGGCATCGGGCTGGCCGGGCTGGTCGGGGCCCTCGCCCTGGTCGGCTCGATCATCGGGTTCGGAAGCCTCCCCGTCGTGTGGTGGGCCGCCGCCCTCATCGTCGTGGGTGTCCTGGGCCTCTCGATCGACGTCCAGGCCGGCGGGCTGGGCTCGTGGACCTTCATCGGGTCGGCGTGCCTCGCCATCGGCTCCTGGTTCCTCTTCGGCGGGTCGTCCCTGCTCGACCCGCCCTGGTGGGTCCTGCTCTTCGTCGTGGTGGGCGGGATCGTGTTCATGCTCTCGGCGATGACCGCCGTGGTGCGGTCACGTTTCTCCACGCCGACCGTCGGGCGTGAGGGCATGATCGGTGAGATGGGCACCGCCGAGGTCGACGTAGACCCCGACGGGGTCGTGCGGGTCCGCGACGCCCTCTGGCGGGCGCGCACCAACCGGGCCACGCCCATCGGCGCCGGCGACCCCGTCCGTGTGGTCGCAGTCGAGGGAGTCGAGCTCGAGGTGGAGCCCGAGGAGGGTGGCGCCCGCGACTACCGGGACCGCGCCCGGGGCACGGCCGACGACTGAACCGACCCGTCCCCGGCCGCGGCGTCGAAACGGCGCGAAACGCCCTTGTCTCGTGGCCGCAGCCCCGATATGTTCGCTCGTCGAGGAGCGGTCACTGTCCACGGGGGGGTTGCGTGAGCCTTCGAGCGTCCGATCTGAAGACAGCGGAGGACACCTGGCAGGAGCGTGCCCTCTGCCGCGGGCCCGAGTCCGCGCTGTTCTTCCCGCCGACCACGAGTGAGCGCAAGGACGACCGGGAGTGGCGGGAGCAGAAGGCCAAGGAGATCTGCGCCACGTGTCCGGTGCAACCGGAGTGCCTCGAGTACGCGCTCAGCATCCGGGAGCCTCACGGCATCTGGGGTGGCCTCACCGAGGTCGAGCGGCGGAGCCTCCTCGCCCAAGAGGTCGTCTGAGCGCACCTCGTGACCGACCCGAAGGCCATGCGTGATGCGGCCACCGTGATGGTCGTACGCGACAACCCGGCTCTCGAGGTCCTCATGCTGCGCCGGCACCTCAACGCCGACTTCGTCGGCGGTGCCTACGTGTTCCCGGGCGGCGCCGTCGACGCGGCCGACCGAAGCGACGCCCTGGCGCGCCGCACCCGGGGCCTCGACGACGCGCGGGCCAGCGCCCTCCTCGGACGCGACGCGGGAGGCCTCGGATTCTGGGCGGCGGCAGTGCGCGAGACCTTCGAGGAGGCGCGGATCCTCTTCGCCCGCGACGGCGACGGCGCTCCCGTCGACGTGTCGGGTGCCGCGGCCGAGCGCCTTCAGCGGCAGCGCCGGGCACTCGACGAGGGGGAGATCACGCTCCCGCAGTTCCTCGAGTCGGAAGGCCTCGTGCTCGACACCGACGACCTGCGCATGTTCGCCCACTGGATCACACCCGCCGGGATGCCCCGCCGGTACGACACGTGGTTCTTCGTCGCGCGTGCACCCGACGGCCAGTCGGCGCTGCACGACGACACGGAGACG
Organism: Acidimicrobiia bacterium; assembly: GCA_041394025.1. Lineage (NCBI taxonomy): Bacteria > Bacillati > Actinomycetota > Acidimicrobiia > Acidimicrobiia bacterium. The sequence continues at coordinate 299,012 of JAWKJA010000004.1, forward strand.
ATCGACTCGCTCTGGGTCACCCCTGCCGACGCTGTGGCGAGTGCGAAGCGCGGTGAACGCGAGATCATCTTCCCCACGCGTCGCAACCTCGACGCCATCGGCCGCTTCGCGACCACCGACGAGCTCTTCGCCGCCGTCGAGTCCGTCGTATCGGTTCCCACCGTCCAGCCGCGGATCATCTCCGACGCCACGGGGATACGGCTCCTGCTCCCGGGTGACCCCGGTTACGACGACCACGAGGACCCCCCCGACGGCTCGCTCGATCCCGTGCACGTCGCCGACCTCGACCGTGAGTCCCGAGGCGAGGTCTAGGAACCGGCACGCGGGGCGACTCAGCTGTTCTGGGCCAGGTTCTCGGCAGCGATGTCGAGGATGCGCGCGGTGCAGCCGGCCATCTCGACGGGCGGGAGCAGGTCGTCGGTGATCCTCGTGGCGAGGCCCGTGAGTTCCCGGGCGGCGGGGGAGTCGGGCTCGGCGAGCACGACGGGGGTTCCGGTGTCACCCCCCGTCGCCACCGACGGCTCCACCGGGACCCGGGCGACCAGGGGTGCGTCGATCTCGTCGGCCAGGGCCTGCCCTCCGCCGGAGCCGAAGATCTCGTGGGTCGAGCCGTCGGGCGCCACGAAGGCACTCATGTTCTCCACCACGCCCGCCACCTTGAGGTAGCTGCGGCGTGCCATGTCGGCCACGCGTGACGCCACCTTCTGCGCAGCGAGCGCCGGCGTGGTGACCACGAGGAGCTCCGCCGAGGGAAGAAGCCGACCGAGCGCCATCTGCACGTCGCCGGTGCCCGGTGGCATGTCGATGAGGAGGTAGTCGAGATCACCCCACCGAACGTCGGTGAGGAACTGCTCGAAGGCCTTCGTGAGGATCAGGCCCCGCCACATCAGCGCCGTGTCCTCGTCGTCGACGAGCAGTCCCATGGAGACGACCTTGACGCAACCTCCCTCGACGAGCGGCGTGATGCCGGGCACCTCGCGGATTTCGGG